>CAZOQT010000013.1:20781-26853 GCA_964582265.1 uncultured Candidatus Peribacteria bacterium | reverse complement strand
ACGGCTTCGGGTGCGTGGAGTGGGTCAAAAAGCGCAATTGGGGTCGAAAATCTTATTTTAGACACCATTGGTGAGTTTAGTTATACCTTGGAGTGTCAAAACCCTTATACGGCAGTAAAAACGAGCAATACGGCGAAGATTACGGTTAATCCTTAATCGGTTCAAATAGATCGATTAGGTTAGGCCGTCCTCCACAAAAAAATTAAAGGCTGAGGGGAAACACTGGCTACCTGATTTTGGAAATTCACCGCATGCAATCAGAATGCTCCAGCGTACCCCCCTTTTACTATACTTTAAGTTTATTATAGTTAATTAGAATTCTACTTAGCATGTTATCGCAATAATGCATTACTTAGTTACTGTAGATATATATACATACATATTTATACATAATTTTATATGTATTAAATATGTTATAATAACATTTATCTCCTATAGTGAGTGTCAAGTAGGCAAATAAGGAGTAGCCAGTGACCCTAGGGTTTCTTGCTGTTGGGTCAATGAGGTCATATAGACCTTATTTGTGCGTTTTATCTCCATTTTTTTGGAATAAATTCACAAGAAAGGTATGAACTCTTCAAAGCATCTTTAGCACTTGTTGTTATTGGGCACTTTAAGCAATCCAAAAAGAAGCCCATTCCTTCCGTAATGAAACAAAATGCTTCGATTTGCTTTTTTAATTCTTCTAATGAAGTTTTCTTTTTTGCTTCTGAATGTACTAATTTCCGTTCAATTAAAAAGGTACTTATCGAATGGCCATGGAATATTTTATTTCTTGTAGAAGCAAAATTCTTTAATTTTCCGATTATGCTATGATATTTTTTTGCTTTATTTCTTTTTTCTTCACTGCCAAAATCGAAATAGGAGTTATATAGAAATAGGATTGTTTTATCAATAAAACTGATATTATCTAAGTTATTTATTAGATCTATACTAGGAACCCAAACTTTTATGCTCAAAAGAGATACTTGTCTGAAAAATTTATTTAAACCGATTTCAAGTACAAAATGTAGACTAACTAATATTTCGATCACACTTTCTGAACTTAATTTTTCAGCTGTTAATAAATCTTTACATTTCTTCTTATTTGAGATTATTAAATAATCAGAATCAATGAAATAATCCATAAAAGGGTAATATGTATTTATGATTGTGTAAATTTCTCTTTAACCTCTTCTGCTAGTTCACTTTGGCATAAGTTTTCAATTTCTTTAAGACGATAAGGCTCAAAACGTCGTAAATGATCGATGAGTGCTGAAGTGTCATCCTTACAAGTTCCGCTTAGGTGCTTAAAACTCCAGGTTTCAAACATAACTGCGTAAGAAATTTTTTGCATAATTTCTTCAACCAATTTAAAAAGCTCCAATATCTCTCCAGGGCTTATTTTAACTTCTATTTTGTTTATGTCGTTATGAGCAAAATATTGATCTCTCAACGTTTTTAACTTTTCTAATAGGAGATTATTTTCCTGAATTTTATCTTCAATATTGTTTAATTGATCGTCAGTTACACCTTTATATGCCTTTGATAGACCTTCTACGCCAACTCGGTTTCTATAATGTTCTTTAAAATCATTAGCGGTGAGTTCATCACGGTGAGTCCTTATAAGCTTTATTATCTTGTAAATCGAAAGGGACCTGGAATCCTTATCAAAAAATTTCGCTAATGTTAGAATGGCGTATACAAAAACTGTCCACTCAATTGGTCCAAAAAAATGATTGTATCTATTCATTGTTTTTACGTTATCTTCAGCTTTCTCCTGTCCTAAAATATTTGGGGCTTTTTGTTCCATCATTGCATCATATATTGCGAACGACATGTGTGCACTAGAAAGCTGATCCATGAGATTTTCTAAGTGCTTTGCTAAATCTGAAAAGTGGTTTGCCATTGTTGTAGTGATATGAATTAAAGTGCTTTTTTAAAAAGACCAAACGGTTTTTGTTCCTCTGACCTCAATGTGGTTACCCTCCCTTTGCCCAAACTGGCTATCTTTCTGCTAAAGGGGTCAAATAAGTGCCCACAACCCATGTTTTCGTGCTGCAATTCTTTGGGAGTGTAGCCAATTACTACTTCGTATACTCTTCTTCCAAATAAATTGAGGTATCCGATAATTTGATCATTGATAATTTCAAAAGTGATTTTATGTGCAATCAATACCATTTCGCGTTCTTTTTCTTCTTCCATAATAAAGTCCTTATCTATGGATGGAATTATTTCTCGTATTTTAATTTCCTCATTGCCATTTATAAACAATCGAATTTTGTCGAAACATCTGTCGAATAATATATTCTGCATATTCTCTTTCAGGGCGCAAAGGGCAAAATAATTGAACATAATTTTTGCTAAAATGCGCGCAGCATCCCGGTCTACTGTACATTCAAGGTCATATTCAAAGCGCTCTGTAGATGTTAGTGGTGTGAATTTTCGATCACCCTCAACGTAAGGAAGGCCAAAATCCTTCAATAAGGTAATAATTTCATCGAGGTTATTATCCTCTAATGAGTTGCCTCCGGTGAAAATTGCAACATCGGAAGGTTTAACCCTTGAGAGTCTCGCCTTGATTTCTGCATTTTTTTTGGGGTCTTCTTTGATTTTTTTCAAGATTGAAACTTTATAGACTTGATATCCGTCAAAGTAATTTCTTATCTGGATTTGTGGTGTTAAATCCATGACTAAATGGTGATTCTCGACTTTTAGAAATGGAAAAATTTGTTTTAAAAATGATTTACCAAAGTCTGAAGCATTTGACATTTTTAAGCGCTTTCCTCGAATGCGGACACTCCGGTTCCCATCAAGATTGAGCTGTTGGGCAAATATTCCTTCCTCGGTATCTTCTTTGAAGGTAGTCTCTAGTTTACTAAAATCGGAATTACACGCTTTGCAAACTAATCCATCTTCAGCGGTTAGAACAGCATTAACGGGCTCAAAAACGCCTAGCGATTGCGGGATTACATGTTCGCGATTGAAGGTAGTTTCTTTTTCTGACTTTAAACAATATATGCAGCGGGCCATAAAGGTTATCTTGTCTCGAGTGAGAACTGGTCATGTCAATGATAACCCCTAATCTATTTAAATTTCCATGTTTTTTTCTGGAAAAATCACTATTCTTTTAGCATCGCATAAGTCTCGCCTGTCCCTTCCAAGATAGATTCGTCAGCAATTCCATCGTTTATGAGTTGCAAAATTTGTCTCTGTGTTTGCAAATTCCTTGAGTGAACCTGATCATATGTCCCTTGGGCAAAAAATGCTTCGTAAGCTGTTTGTGCGGATGTCTTCATCTCGGAAGCATTAGCATTGGCATCGGACTGATTCTTATATTCCTTATAAGTACCGTCTTGTTGTCTTACAACCCAGCGCGTTTTCATTTCGTCCAAAAATCTTCTTGGGTATCGGCTCTGCATTGAGTAATACTGTACAGAGTACTTTGTCTGCCGATGTGGATCAATGCGATGAATTCTGTCTTCAGCTTGAATTGCTTCTACACAATCTGCAGGATCATCGTCAAAAATCATTGCTTTTCCGGCTGTAAAGGTTGTTCCTACTGCACCTGCCTTAAATGTAGCTATCATAACTTGGCAATCAGGCGCATTTTGGAAAGCTAAGCGTTCATAATCCAGCGCTTGCATTGGTTCAAATTCTACCTTTACTGAAGGATCTAGTGTAGGATCACCTTCCTGCCTTGGATACCCTCTTTCGTCATAAATAATTTTGTGATGATCTAATGCTTGTCGTGCGAATTTCATTGGTGCGCCTTTTTCATCTTTTTTCTCTCCTTCTTGGCTTACTTGCCCTATAAACATCGATGGTTTGTATTTTTTCAAAATTTCTTTGTACTTTAAAGCTTGCGCATTATAAGCACAGAAGATGACAACCTTTCGCCCTTCTGCTAAGCATTTCTTTACAATGCGCTGCAGTTGATATGCCTTTTTGTCATCTTCCTGCAGACCAATGTATGCGGGATTGTTAATTGTTTGTCGTAAAGCATGGCGCTTGGTTAAGCTTCCTGCCGCTCTTAAGTGGTCTTCTTCAGCCAATTTAGTTTTTGGCATGTATTTATCATATTTTTTGCACCAAGTATTCCAGTCCATAAACATCTCATAAACTGCATAAGCCTGCTTTTCGCTCATTTCGAATTTTCCAATAGCATCTGGTGCAATAATTTCCTTCCTTGGGAGTCTATGAGGTTGTTCCTCGAGAGAAAGTGAAGGATCAACTTCTTCCATGACATCAATTTTTCTAAAGCGGATAGTATATTTCTCTTTCAGGATACTCAGGGCTTTTAATGCTTCTGGGTCACTTGCTTGAAAGGCTTTTTCAAAAGCTTTTTCGGATTGAAAGTTAGGATTCTCTGGTTCTAGAATTGCAAGCATTCTTCTAAGTGTCTTGGGGTTTTTAAAAGGAGTCGCTGAAACATTTATTTGGAATTTATGTTTTAATTTCCTTGCTCCCTTACTTTGCTCACTTTGGATGTTTGTGCGGCTATGAGCCTCATCATGAACTACTATCGTGTCATTGCCACTAAGCAACGCAAATCTTTCGGCATCTTCTGTCTTCCTAAGGAAATCAATATTTGTTACAAGTCTTGGACGCTTTTCCTTTCTTAAAAGATCTTTACGTTTTGCATGAGGGATATCACGAAGTATAAGTAATTCTGGTTTAACAAGCACCTCATTTGCTTCTTCATCCCAGGTGCTTACAACACTATTAGGAGTGAAAATTGCAGCTTCTTCATTTCCTACTGCAGCTAAAATAGTGCGCGTCTTGCCAAGCCCAGGGTCGTTAGCCAAGATTACTCCTGGACTTCCTTTAGCCATTCTTCTTCTAATAACATGAACACAATATTTCTGGAAGAACATCAGGCTTCCTTCCTTGGTGTTCGGCAGCTTGATCTTATTTATCACTCCAAAGCTATTTAACACTTCCTGTAATACCCTTTTTATTATAGGATTTTTAGCTTCTTGAATTAAATGACGAACATATGCTTTGCCTTCTTCAAATGATCTACCAAATTTTTTAATTAAAACTTTTTCTGCACATTGTACAAAGAATCTCATTCTCCCAGGATCATTGCGAACCCCATCAAGTATCGCGCCTCTAAGTTCTCCAAGTTTCTCTATAAAGGCTGCGACATCGTCAGATTTACCCTCGTGTTTAATAAAAAATGTGAGTTGATTGCTCCTAAGCTTTGTGTCTGTATCAACTCCCATAATTCTAATTTCATTTTTTTCACCAATGTGTAGTGGAATGGTCACAGCGAAAGTACCATCTTCATTAACTCTTATGCGCCTATTCCAACTCCCGCTGATGTAAATGTACTTTGCCGTGCTTCTTCCTTTAAGTAAAAGTGTATTTTCTTCTGTGTATTCTGGGATTTCGCTTTCTACAGCAACATCCTCTAATTTCCTATCATACTGTAGGTACTCCTTCTCCTTTGGTTCATTTACTCCACTAATTAGGCCCTTAAAGCTTCTAATTACTAATTGATCTATTTCGTTCTCATTTAAATTTTCGTAGGCAAATTGCAAGTATAGCTTTAATTTATAAGGATTATTTCTAAAAAGTGCTATAACATCCTCAAGTTTTAATTCGGCAAGCCTTTCAAACTCTTTATCAGCAATTTGATCAGGAGATGCCATTACAAGAGCTGTTTTGTGATCATTACCATCACGGCGTGCTGCAAGGTATGATCTCGCATTGGAATAATTTCTCTCGCCCCAAAAGGCAATAGCGAGCCTTTCGAATAATCTTATCGGTGTGTCAGAGTATGAAATACCTTTAAAATTTACCGACATTTCTTCAGTGGAACCGACGGGAACATTTTGGATTGGTTTGCCTAAAGATGTTTCGATCTTGAGTACAATTTCAGGTGTATAGAAGTCCGGGTTTGTTGGCAAAGACATTCCTTCGAATCCTTCTGGTGATATCTGGATAGCATCTTCGTGAGTCTTTCCCTTTTTACGCCATGATAAGTACGCTTTTGCTAAATTTAACTTGGTGCGTGTCCCAAAGAATTTTTTTGCTATTCTTGTAAGTAATTTCATGGGGCTATCTTTGTATTCCTTGTTCTTATAT
>CAZOQT010000013.1:0-20771 GCA_964582265.1 uncultured Candidatus Peribacteria bacterium | reverse complement strand
TATTTGAATGTGAAATCACTAAGTTCCCTTGTAACCCATTGATTTACGTCACCAGCCCCAGCTTCCATGGCTATGATGAATTCTTGGTCAAATGTATCGGAATCAACAGGTACCATAATAGCCACATCAGGCTTTCCTTCGTTTGATTTTTTTAATGCATTCGCATGGGTCAACCCCTTCTTTCTCCATCCTAAATAAGCAATTGCTTGCGTAGACGTAATTCCTTCTTGCCTGCCTAATCTATGCAAAAATAACATTAAAGTATCATTGTACTCACGATCTCCAATTGAAACAGCAAATTTTTCATTATCAGTGGTTTGCCATTCCGAAATAGGCTTTTTTATGCCATCTTCTAATTGCTGGATGAACTCGGGTTTCAGAGTATTGGGTAAAGTAGGTAGAAAATTTTGTCCTGGAACTCCTTCGTGAGCTTTTGTCTGAGCTTGCTGATGATTAAACCCTTTTTTTCTGTATGCCAAATAGGCTTTTCCAAGTGCAGGTTTATTTTTATCCTTAAAATAATTTGCGGCTATTCTGCGAAAAATACTTGCACATGTGTCTACATAAACTGTTCCCCCAATTTGAAGCCTGAAAAGTGATTTATCACTAACGGACATGTCTTGAATTGGAAGTCCTTTTTCTTTTTCTAACGTTTCAATGTTTTCAGATGTAAAGATTTTTTCATCTATTGGAAAACTTTGTTCTTTTACTCCTGATTTAACGGCAAATATTTTTCTTCTGAATTCAGATACTGCAATTTGTATTGGCTTATCTTTACCAGTCTCGAGAGCACATTTTACTTTCTCGGCTGTTCCCAGAAGTATGGCGATTGCATCTTTTTCTAGACCTTCTTGTAAAATTGGCGCAACCCTGTCTAGTAGATCTTTTCGCGTTTCATCATCTAAACCCTCGATTTGGGAAGTGATTTCGTCATAAACACGTTTTTTTTCTCCTGAAAATGGCATGGTAAATTACAGGTACACCTTAAGGATATTATTATAATCAAATATAGCACTCGTGTCAACCTGGAAGCCGCCACTGATCCCTTGGTCACAAGCCCTAAGGTCAATTTTGACTCATTCAAAAACCTCTGCTAATCTTCGATTGCCCGACGGTCGTCCAACAGAGTATCGCATTTAAATGGTGTACACGTTATAAGTGGCTTCTGCTTGAGGTTAATTGACTCTCCTTCCAGCCGAATCCAACTCATAACCCGGAGGTCGGTGGTTCGAATCCACCCCCCGCAACCAAGATGCATATATTGAGTACATATGTTTTTTTGACGTGTGGCCTTACATTAAGCTATAATTACGATGTAAATTAAAATATGATTAAGAAACTAACTTCAACAATCTTTGCTTTGTGCGTGCTGCTTATTGGAACAGGTTCGTTTCATGCAAGCGTGATGGCTGAAAATATGGATTCTGGCATGCATTCTTCTGTTCATGCTGAGCTTTTTGACTATGAAGTCAATCATGATCAGCATTTGCAACAAAATTATAATTTTCCTGACTCAAGCGGAGAAATGAGTTGCTGTGAAAATGATCAGTCTGGCCAACAAGCAGATGTAAATTTAAATTCGGCAGCATCAACGCAGTTAATTAAATATGCTTTGCCTATTTTACATTTTGCAAATAGAGTCCAAAATCTTAAAGGTGATCTCGAGAAAATATTGGCCTTAAATATAATAAATGGCTGTCACTCGCCTCCTAATTTAACTGGAGTAGTCATTAAAAAGGAATAAATAAGGCATGTGCTTTATTTATTTCTTAATGTCTTTTTAACATGTCTAATAAAGATAGGATTGAAGTGCAAATTGCTGGCATGACCTGTGGAAGCTGTGAGATTTTGCTTGAGCGTAAGCTTAAGAAAATTCCAGGAGTTTCTTTTGTAAAAGTTAATCATAGAACTGGCAAAGCTGTGATTCATTTTGATAAGCAAAAGCCAAATTTTGAGCAAATAAATGCGGCAATAAGCGGCACCAAATATCAACTTGTCACTGATTCGGTCGATGCTGGATGCAGCCTGCCTTCTAAAAAAAATACTTTTAAGGATTATGTAGAAATTTTTATAATTGCCGGAATCCTTTTTGATTTGTACTTGGTACTTAAGCCACTTAATCTATTTGATTCTGGAATCGGTATTACAGAAAATATGAGTTATGGAGTGATCTTTTTGATTGGGCTTGTTGCGGCAAGCTCATCTTGTATTGCTGTTACGGGCGGTGTTTTGTTGTCGCTGGCAGCAAGATATAATGAAACCTTTCAGGCGGCTACCCGGTTGCAAAAATTTAAGCCACATTTATTCTTTAATGTTGGTCGTATTTTTTCTTATACCTTACTCGGCGGGCTTTTGGGGGCGCTTGGATCCATGGTTAGTGTATCTGCCAGAGTAACGGGAATTATTGGTATTGTTGCTTCCCTGTTTATGATTTTGATGGGGATGAAAACACTTAAGCTTTTTCCGGGCTTAACAAAATTCACTGTGACAATGCCAAAATTTATTAGCCATAGGGTTCTTAATCTTGAAAGCAAACAAAACAAATCTATCCCTTTTGTAATGGGTGCATTAACTTTCTTTTTACCATGCGGATTTACTCAGGCGCTTCAACTTTATGCGATCAGTACAGGCAACTTTGCTCAAGGGGCTTTAGTAATGTTTTTCTTTTCACTTGGCACACTGCCCGCGCTGCTTTCTTTAAGCGCGATTTCCAGCTTTGCTAAAGGTGGCTTTCAGCGTTACTTTCTTAAAGTTTCCGGCGTTTTAGTGCTAATTTTGGGGATAGTAAACATTAGTAATGGCTTGGCATTAGCTGGGATTAAATTTCCCTCACTTAGCATAGGAGTTACTAATGATGTAAGTCGAGCTAAAACAAATAATTCTACTGCAGCCACAGCGACAATCATAGATGGAAAGCAGGTCGTGGAGATGAAAGTGGATGGTTATAGCTACTTTCCGAGCGAATTCACTGTGGTGCAGGGAGTCCCGGTTGAATGGCGAATTGACGGAACAAACGCTGCGGGTTGTGCTCAGGTAGTTATTGCACAATCAATAGGGGTTTCTGCTTTACTACCAAGACAGGGCATTAAGACTGTGACATTCACTCCTAGGGAAGTTGGAGATATTCCTTTTAGCTGTTCCATGGGTATGACTACTCGTGGTGCGGCCTTTCATGTGGTGGAGAATACTGCTTCCAACTCAGGGGCAAGTGCAGCTATTAAAAACAATCCTTCTGATATTAATTCATCAAGTGATTTAGCAAATGGAACAGCGGTAAATTCGGAATCTGAAGAAGTTCAGCGCGTTTACATGGAAGTTTCAGCGGCTCGTGGATTTTCCCCACCAAGCCACACTGTTAAAAAAGGTATTCCGGTTGAGCTTGTGGTTGATGATCAAATAAATTTGGGTGGATGTATGGGCACAATGACTATTCCTGATTATGGAATAGCTAAAGTTCTTGAAATCGGCAAAAACGTGATCCGATTTACTCCAACTAAAACTGGTGAAGTCTATGTTGTATGCAGTATGGGGATTCTGCAACACACTTTTAATGTTATTGATTAATTTATTTTTGATATGACCGAAAATTCTATAAACAAAATAGATAATAAACGGGCTAATCTGGCTATTTCTGGCATGCACTGTGCTTCTTGCGCGGCAATCATTGAACGTCGCTTAAAAAAATTACCGGGCCTAAAGGCTGCCAATGTTAATTTTGGGGCTGAAAAAGCGATGGTCACTTTTGATGAGAATGTTAATAGTATAAGTGATGTTATTGAGGCGGTTAAGAATGCTGGGTATGGCGCTGCGATCATCAATGAAGCGAACTCAGAACAAGAAAATAAAAGGAAGAAAGCGGAAATCGATGCCATTAAAAAGAAATTCCTGATTTCTTTGGCTTTCAGTTTGCCGATGCTTTACTTTATGTTTTTGGACTTCTTTAAGTTTTTGCCAGGAGCGGAAGGCTTAATGCCTTACATTGGTCTTGCTTCATTGTTACTTACTATTCCTGTGCAGTTTGGAATGGGAGCGGGATTTTATAAAGGTGCGTGGTCAAGCTTGCGCATGAAGACATTTAATATGGACAGTTTGATTGCGATAGGTACGTCTACTGCTTTTTTTTATAGTTTGATTAACTATTTAAGTTACGCGGTCTCTAATAAAACTTTGTTTGGTTTAAATAGTGAAAAAATCCCTGAACTTTACTTTGAAACTGCTGCCTTTCTAATTACATTCGTGATACTTGGGAAGTGGCTAGAAGCAAGAGCAAAAGGCAGCACGTCTGATGCGATTAAGAAATTGATGGGATTACAGGCCAAAACCGCGCGCGTAATCCGAAACGGGCAAACTATGGATATCGCAATTGACCAGGTAGTTAGTGGCGATATTATTTTGGTGCGGCCCGGAGAAAAGGTTCCTGTTGATGGCGTTATAACAAAAGGAAATAGCGCAGTGGATGAATCGATGGTAACTGGTGAAAGTATTCCGGTAGAAAAAAACATCGGCGATAATGTGATTGGAGCGACTATCAATAAGCATGGCACTTTTGAATTTAAGGCTACCCGTGTTGGAGCAGAAACAACGTTGTCGCAAATTATTCGGTTAATTGAGGAAGCGCAAGGTTCAAAGGCGCCTATTCAGGCTTTTGCAGATAAGGTTTCTGCATGGTTTGTACCAGTGGTGATTGGATCTGCTGTGCTTACATTTGCGATATGGTTCTTTGTTCTTAAGGCTCCCCTTTCTTTTGCTTTACTTGCATTTACGGCGGTCATTGTGATCGCCTGTCCATGTGCCTTGGGACTCGCTACGCCAACTGCAATTATGGTTGGAACTGGTAAAGGTGCTGAATATGGCATTTTGATTAAGGGTGGTGAGCCGCTAGAAGCTGCTCAAAATATTAATACAATTATTTTTGACAAAACGGGAACTTTGACCAAAGGTAAGCCAGAAGTTACAGATATTGTTTCGTTGAATGATATGGACGAAAATTTTGTTTTGGCTATTTCTGCTTCTTTGGAGAGGCTTTCGGAACATCCATTGGCTGAGGCTATTTACAATTATGCCCAGGAAAAAGGTTTAGATCTTGAAGAAGTAGCGGATTTTAAGGCAATTCCTGGTCATGGTGTTAAGGGGGACATCCGCAAATCAACTTATTCTTTTGGTAATCGCAAATTGATGCAGGAATATACCAAGGCTGATGTGGCTAAAATCGAACGTAAGGTAGCCCAAATGGAAGATCAGGGTAAGACTGTAATGATTTTGGCTAAAGATAATAAAATTATTGGTTTGGTGGCGGTTGCTGACAAAGTCAAAGAAACATCAAAAGAGGCGGTAAGTAAATTGATGAAGATGGGCATTGATCTTTATATGATTACAGGTGACAATGCCAGAACTGCCAAAGCAATCGCCGCTGAACTTGGCATTAAGAATGTGTTAGCTGAGGTTTTGCCAAATGGAAAGGCTGAAGAGGTCAAAAAAATTCAGTCGCTTGGTAAAAAGGTGGCTATGGTTGGGGATGGAATTAATGATGCTCCTGCCTTGGCCCAAGCAGATCTTGGCATTGCCATGGGGTCCGGTACAGATGTGGCGATGGAGACAGGTGGAATTGTAATAATCAAAAATGATTTGAGGGATGTGGTTTCCAGTATTGAACTCTCGCGCGAGACTATGTCAAAGATTAGGCAAAATATGTTTTTTGCATTGTTTTATAATGTGATAGGGATCCCGATTGCTGCCCGCATCTTTATGAGTTTCGGACTTATTTTAAAACCGGAACTTGCAGGGCTCGCAATGGCCTTAAGTTCAGTTTCCGTAGTGTCCAATTCCCTACTCCTGCGTTATTTTAAGCCTGCCAGAAAAAATTACATCTCCCAAATTGCGCCACTTGTAATGATTTTGATTTTTACTTTCTTGTTTTGGGAATTCGCAAAATTCAGCTCTGGAATGGCTGGATAGGTCCAGTGTAAATTCATGTGGTGCAATTCAAAGGTCAATTATTATAATTTTAACTAATTAAATCTTATGAAAATCCAATTTAAAGTCACAGGAATGCACTGTAATTCCTGCAAAGCCATGATCGAAGATGTAGCAACGGATTTTCCGGATATTACCCATTGCGAAGTTGATTTTAAGTCAGGACTGGGTAGTCTGGAATGTCAGGATGGCTTTGATATCAACAAATTCAAGGTGGCGATTGAAGAAGTTGATAAATATAAGCTTGAATTTTTGGCCAAATCTACATAAAATAGCTCCCGCATGTGGCGTTTTGGCCCATGACAGTGGCTGGGTAGCTCAGTTGGTTAGAGCGTGGGACTCATAAGCCCAAGGTCGGCGGTTCGATCCCGCCCCCAGCTACCAAAAGGAATCTTGCTTTTTATAGGCCTAAAATAAAAATTTATGAATAAGCTGAAAGCTTTTTTTGAAGATAAGGCAAAGGTTTATTTATCTGGCAGTGAAGCCAGGGCTTATCTTAGAATTAGACATTATCGTGATTCATTTTTCTCGCCTGCGTGTGCCTTTTTGGCAAAACATAATGTCTCGGCGGAAGCTTTGAGTTATTTGGGAATATTTTGCGCAATGGGATTTGCGGTTGCGTTTGCCTTTAATCTTTGGCTTGCGTTATTTTTTTTAATTTTGAACCTTTTACTTGATGGACTTGATGGAGCTCTTGCTCGTTTTTATTCCAAGCCTTCTGCTAGAGGAGCTTTTACAGATATTACTGTTGATTATGTAAGTTTTTTTATTATATTTTTGACTCTTCTTTATTTTAAGTTTTTAGATCCGTTTTGGGGATCGCTTTACCTGATCAATTATATTGTTTTAATCTTTTTATCGATTATTCTTAACTATTTGGAAGTAAGCGTTTTTCCTGTCCTTAAAAGCAAAAGTTTTATTTATTTCTTATTTTTGCTGTTTGTTTTAAGTGGACTTAATTGGTTTGATCCAGTTTTGGTATTTTTCTCTGTATACATGCTTGTTGCGAATTCATTTTTGTTTTACAAACTTAGATGCTTGATTTAGTTATTTCTACTTTTATCTTTTTTTTGCCTGCATATATAGGAAACATGATGCCGGTTATTTTTGATAAATTTGTAATTTTAAAGAGTTTGGCTGTGCCTATTGATGGCGGACGGAAATGGCGAGGAAAGGAAATTTTTGGTTCACATAAAACCTGGCGTGGAATTGTGGCAGGTGTGATTGGTGGTTTTTTGACAGCTTTAGGTTTGGCAATGATTGGTTTTGGGAAATATGCTACAGATTTCACTGCGTTGTTTGGGATTTTGTTTATTGCTTTTGTTTGGGGTGCTGGCCTTGGATTTGGAGCCTTAATGGGAGATCTTATTAAAAGTTTTTTTAAGAGAAGACTTGGTATAAGGGAAGGCCGTCCATTTGTGCCGTTTGATCAAATAGATTTTGCTTTAGGCGCAATTGTTATAAGCTTTTTTATGACGGGAGCAGATTTTCTTTTTTGGCAAAGAAGCATCACTTTTTTGATCATCACACCAATATTACATCTATCCAGTAATGTAATTGCCTACAAATTGGGCTGGAAGAAAGTCTGGTGGTGGATCGAGGTGGCGGCTTCCTCTCAGAACACAGGGCCCCTACCCCAGGTGTTCTTCGACGAACCTCCACCTCTTTAGTTTTTTTGATTAGATTAGCTTAAATCAATTCCTATGCGTGCTGCGATTTCCTGGTCCACAAATTCTTTTTTGCGGCCGTATTTCATTCTTGAATATTGCGTAACGATTTCCCCGATCTTTGGGTTCGCTTTTGACATATCGTAAACAGTTTCTAAAGAAAATGGACGAGAAGTTGAGTTGTTAATGTTTAATTTGATGTAAGCTTTGTAGTTGGAAATTCCAATTACATCCTGTTCTGTTAACACTGGCGCATATTCTTTTGCCATATATTCGGCATCTTCTGCACCAACTTTAAATGACATCATGGTACCAACGTTACCAAATACTGCGTCACGGATTGATGTGTCGTTCTTCTTTTCGAGCTGTTTTATATACTGATGGGCCATGATTAATCCAAGGTGATATTTGCGGGCCTCAGACAGAATTGAACAAAATGAATCAGTCGCAAAGTTTTGGAATTCATCCACATATAAATAGAAGTCCTTACGTTCTTTTTCTGGCAAATCAACGCGGCTCATGGCGGCCATTTGTAGTCGGGCTACAATCACTAGTCCAAGTAACTGAGTATTCAAGTCACCAATTTTACCTTTAGAAAGATTAATTAAAAGAATCTTCTTTTGATCCATAATTTCACGGAAGTTGAAGGCTGATTTGGTCTGGCCAATCGTATTTCTCATGATTGAGTTTGTAATAAATGGACCAAATTTTGCAGAGAAATATGGAATCATTTCCTGACGTTCACGCTCGCCGGTGTGGGCGTATTCATGTTCCCAAAACGATTTAACCACTGGATTTTTTACTTTGCTGACTTTGTATTTCATGAATTCATCATCAACAAATATTCTTGGCACATCAATAAGTGTTGCGCCTTCTTCTTCATCTTCCATTAAAGTTAAACAGGCATTGCGGAAATAATGCTGAATGCGTGGTCCAAATATTTCATCTCCAAATATTTTAATAAAAATTTCTGTTGCCTGACTTGATGCAAGGTCTTGTTGTTCGGGCGTTTTTGCTTCCAGAATATTAAGCCCCATTGGGCGTTCCATGTCGCCCGGGTTAAAAATTACCACATCTTTGGCGCGTTCTTTTGGCACAAACTGAATGAGTTCTTCAATAAGGTCTCCATGCGGATCTACAACGCATAGGCCATCACCGTTGATTATGTCCTGACGTGCCATCCAACTTAAAAATACTGATTTACCTGAACCAGATTTTCCGATGCAATAATGATGTCTGGTACGATCATTGCGAAGCATTCTAATTGGAGTTTTCACGCCTCGGTATACATTGTATCCAAGTAAAATGCCTTCATTTGGAACGTTAACAGGTGCTGGCAAAACCTTGTATTCAAGCCATTTGATAATTGGAGTATAGTTGTAGCGGCTGGTTGGATAATGGAAAACAGAGGCTAATTCACCACTTACTAAAATGGATGGTTTTTCACCAATACCAAAAAATCTACAGTCTAATAACCTCTTTCTGAAATTAAATTTCATGATGAAGTTATTGATTGTATCTAAAAAGATAATACGTCTGGTTTGGAACCAATTCATTTGCGCATCTTTGAAAAGATTTAAGCCGAGGGCAATGTTGTCGGTTATCTCTCCGGCACGAGACCTGCTTATGCCCGAGCCAACAACTCTCATCACGACGTCAAAACCGTCTTCGCCAGCCTTTTCTCCAATGTGTTTGGCAACCTCTTCGCGTGTCTGAAGAAGCCTAACGAAACCAGACATTGCGCCGTAAGGACCAGCTGGTCCAGACTGGTGAGAGTCTTTTACGACTTTGTCCGCCCCCAAGAATAAGGCAACAAATATGCTATTTAAGAAGCCTAAACCTGGAATTTTGAAGCCAGATGGATTTTTACCACTGAACATGAGTGCGGCTGCTCTTTCTGCTTTTTTTCTCCATTTTTTGTCTTTTTTTGGTCTTAGTACGATTTGAATTACACCAATATCAGTTTCTGCAAACTTGGAAAAAATATTTGTAAGATCATTTAAAGGATCGTTTTCCAGATTTTTGTAGATTTTGATTGGGTAATAAAATGGATTTTTTAAAAATACATAATGGCACTTAAGACTATTTCCTTTGGGCTGAATCTCATACGGTTGGTCCAGGGTGATATCTGCGTTTGGATAATATGACGTGATCTGCTTTTCTATCAGTTCCTGATATTTTTTTTGAACAACCACGTAAAATTCAACAACTTTGTTTTTGGCAACTATTTCAATGGAAAGAATGTCGTCTTTAAATAGCCATGTCCAAATGATATTTCTAAGGCTTAACTCGCCTAATTCGTGTACATTTCTGTAAAATTGCTCCATGATTGCGATTTTCTCCTTAAAATCCTTTTCTTCAGCTTTTTCTTTATCCTTTTGTGATTCTTCGCGAGGCAATGTAACTTTTAGAAATACATGATTTCGTGGTGCCCAAAAAATCATATATGCATAGCGCACAAGAGCAACAAGGATTTTGAAGCCGATGACGCTAAAAACTGAAATTTCCAAACTCAAAATTGGATTTTGCCAAAGGAAGGCTCCTAGATCGCTAACAAATTGTTTTAACTGAGTAGTGTCCAATTGCATACTTTGCTTTCATTAAATTCTTTATATTTTATCATAAAATAGCCCTTTTTTGAAGGGCTAAAGGGCAATTTTTAGTTTTTTGGTTAATTTTGATGACCTGTCGGTATATTTTTGAGATATTATGTTATAATACCGGCTCTAAAAAGGCTAAAATACCCATTTTCGCCAATAATTAAGTGATCTAAGATGGGAATTTGGAGCATTTCAGCAATCTTTACGATGTCTTTGGTTGTTTCTAGGTCTTCTCTACTGGGGGTAATTTCACCTGAGGGGTGATTATGACCTAAAATAAGCGCTTTTGCCCCACATTCAATGGCTAGCCTAAAAATTTCTTGTGGATGGACGATGGTAAAATCAACCGCCCCAATCGAGATGATTTCGTTACGAATTAGTCGATAGCGGCTGTTTAAATAAAGACAGCGCAAAATCTCTTTTTCATGGAATTTCATGTTTTTTAAAAGCTCGTAAGCTTGGTCAGTTGTACGGACAAGCGGGTTTGATAAAATTTTCATATGAAATAAAAAAGGATAGCATGATGCTACCCTTTTTAGATTAAATTTTTCTAAACCAAAGATGAATTAAAATTGTAGTCTTTTTGCAAGCTCCGCCTTTAAATCAGCAATCTTGATGCGATCCTGCTTCATAGTGTCACGATCGCGAATGGTTACAGCTTGGTCTTTTTCCACAGTATCAAAATCAACTGTTACGCAAAATGGTGTGCCGATTTCATCCTGACGGCGATAGCGTTTTCCTATCGAACCGCTTGTATCAAAATCGACCATGAAATCCTTCTTTAAAAGATCAAAGATTTCGTGAGCTTTTTCATTAAGCTTGTTTACAAGGGGCAATACTGCAACCTTATATGGCGCCAGGAATGGCTTAAATTTAAGCACTACGCGTGTATCACCTTCACTGTCACCTTCAACTTTTTCTTCATGATAGGCATTTAAAAGCGTCATCAAAAAAGTGCGATTTAAACCAAATGTTGGTTCCAATACGTGTGGCACATATTTTTCTTTTGTGTATGGATCTAGGTAATTCATGTCTACACCGCTTTTTTCCATATGATTTTTTAAGTCGAAGTTAGTGCGATAAGCAAGCCCGTAGAGTTCCTTCCAGCCAAATGGGGTGTTGTATTCAATATCGACTGTGCGTTTAGAATAGTGAGATAGTTCATCCTGAGAATGTTCTCTTACACGTATGTTCTCCTTTTTAAAGCCAATGTGATCAACCCAGCGGTGCATTTCTGAAAGCCAATAATCAAACAGTCTTTGCCAGTCATTTTCATGAATGAAATATTCAAATTCCATCAAATCAAATTCCAGCGTTCTAAAAATAAAGTTTCCTGGAGTGATCTCGTTTCTAAAGCATTTTCCTTGTTGGGCAATTCCAAAAGGTACTTTCTTGCGAGAAGTATTTAAAACATTTTTAAAGTTGGTAAACATTGATTGTGCCAATTCTCCTCTTAAATAAACCGGTTCACTATCTCCTGCCACTGGGCCAATAAAGGTTCTAAAAAGTAGATTGAAAATTCTGGTTGGAGTAAAGGTTTTTGAGCCACATTTTGGACACTGAAGATTGTTCTCCAATATGATCTTATCTAAATCTGTGGTGGAAAGGCCTTCAACTTTAATATCTGTAGCATCTTCGATTAAATGATCCGCTCTAAAACGCCCTTTGCAGGTTTTGCAATCAACTTGGGCATCATTAAAATTTTGGACGTGTCCACTTGCCTGCCAAACCTTGGGATTCATTAAAATAGCAGCATCTAGTCCAACCATGTCTTCTCTTTCACGCACAAAAAACTTCCACCACGCCTGACGAAGATTGTCTTTTAGCTCAACGCCAAGAGGACCATAATCCCAGGTATTAGCAAGGCCACCATAAATTTCTGAGCCTGGGTAAACAAAGCCACGTCTTTTTGCCAAGGAAACTATTTTATTCATTAGGTCGTCGGCCATGGTAATTTGGAATTAGTAATTAATAATTAGGAATTTAGTTTTGGCGCATGGGCCTATATGCGGATTACTTCTTGCTTTCCAACATTAAAGTAAGTGGACCATCGTTGATTAATTCCACCTGCATATTAGCTTGAAATTGGCCGGATTCAACCTTTTTTACATCGGCGCTCTTGAAAATTTTTTCTGCCTGCTCATAAATGGCTTTTGCTTCAGCAATAGGTGCTGCTTCGGTAAAATCTGGACGTCGTCCATTGTTGCAATTTCCATAAAGTGTGAATTGAGAAACAAGAAGTATTTCCCCTTGGACGTCTTTAAGAGATAAATCCAATTTGCCCGATTCGCCTTCAAAAATGCGCAGATTGATGATCTTGTCTACAAGATAATGAATGTCTTTTTCGGAATCGTTGTGGGTTATGCCAAGCAAAACTAAAACGCCACGATCAATACTGCCAATGATTTGACTATCCACTGTAACTGAGGCCGATTTAACACGCTGAAGGAGTGCTCGCATCCGAATAAGGTAAAGGTGCTTTGGTAAGCTATTATGCTGCCTTTTTATCGTCCTTTTGGCGATTTCTCCAGTCAAGCATCGCGTTTGAAAGTACTTTCATGAATGATTCTGCGGTTTGATGGCTCAAATTAACGCGGTTAACGACTTTGATTGTCATTGGCTGCATATTTGGAACAATGTATCCAAAATCTAAAATAACCTCGTTGCTGTTCACATGCACGGAAACTGCATTAGAATAAACACCCTGCTCTAAAGATGGATCAATTTTAACTTGAACTTGTTGATTTTGGTCTGCCATATTAATTATTAATTAGGAATTAAAAATTAGTAGTTGTGGGTTTTGAGCCTATGTTTTTTTAGACTCTTTATTAGCAAGTTGACCGCATGCGGCATCTATGTCCTGCCCCATGGTCATTCGGATTGTAGAGGTAACACCACGATTTTTCAAGATTTCGCTAAAGGTTTTTACATTGTTTTTGGCGCTGCCCTCAATGCCTGGAATACCCGTAAAATTGTATGGAATAAGATTAACATGGCAAAGTTGATTTTTTAGTAACCGGGCAAGGGTAAGTGCGTCTTTTTCGCTATCATTAATCCCCTTGAGCATTACATATTCATAAGAAACTCGACGGTTTGTGATTTCAATATACTCGTTAATGGCTTGCATTAATTGTTCAAGTGAATATTTGCGTGCGATTGGCATTATTTTTTGACGAATTTCCTGTGTTGGCGCATGTAGACTAACTGCCAAATTAACCTGAATTTTTTCCTCGGCCAATTTTTTTATTCCTTCGCATACTCCCGAGGTTGAAACGGTAATGTGACGCGCGCCAATATTGAGCCCGTCCGGATCATTAATGGCCCTAATGGCGTCCATGACATTATCGTAGTTCATAAATGGCTCCCCCATACCCATGAAAACAATGTTTGTAATGTGCCTGCCAGTTTTATAAAGCTTTTGAGCAAAATAAAGTACTTGATCCGAAATTTCTTCATAGGTTAAATTGCGCCCAAATTTTAAAGTCCCTGTAGCGCAAAATTTGCAGCCTAATTGGCAACCCGCCTGGCTAGAAACACAAACCGAGTCGCGACCATCATCAAACTCCATTAAAACCGCTTCTATTTTTTTGCCGTCATTAGTTTCAAATAGTGTTTTCTCTGTCCTTTTGTCTTTAGATACGGCTGATCTTATTGGTTTTAAAGACATGATTGGTACCTGCTCCTGAAGCTTTTGCTTTAGCTCTTTAGGCAAAGTAGTAATTTCTTCGTAATTATCCACACCTTGCTTGCAGATGGCAGTCAAAATTTGTTTGGCTCTAAACTTTGGAAATTTGAGTTCCTCTAATTTTTTAATAAGTTCCTTTTGAGAAAGCATATAAGTGTGAGGGTGTTGACGAACTTTGTACAACACGAATTGTATGGTAGATTTTTGTTTTTGTGAAGGCTAAAAGTCGATATTTTTTTAAATCTGCGCTTGCAGTAATTGCTGCTTTGGACTATTTAGGAAGTTGGTATATACCATAACACTCTTCCTATGCACGCGTTACTCATTACTAATATCCCAGAAAAAGGTGAGTTTATTGCAAAAGGACTTACTTATGAACAGCTGCCTACAGATGTTAAGCCCCTTTCTGAAATTGTGCCGGAAGAGCTGGTTTTAAATTATGATGGAGTCTTTTTATTTTTAAAGAGCCCAGGAGATCTGGGGGATTTGATCCAAAAATGCACAAAAGTTAAAAACATCCCGGTTATTTTACTAACGCAGGAGTATGATGTAAGGCTGGTTGATCTTTTTCATCGCAACAAAAAGGTCTGTAATTTATTCATACGTCCATTCCCATTTAGATTGATTGCTTCAGAAATGCGTTTCCAAATTTTTTTAAGAAAGGAAAAGGTGAATAACACAATTTTAAGAATTAGAAATTTGGAACTAAATCGGGAAGCAAGGGAAATTAAACTCTATAACGAAACTATTTATCTTAGATCGAAGGAATTCGCGCTGCTGGAGTTTTTAATGTTAAATCAGGGTAAAGTGTTAAGCAGAGGAACGATCCTGGAAAACGTCTGGGATAGGAATACAAATATTTTAACAAACACCGTGGATGTGCACATTAATAAATTGCGAAAAAAACTCCACAAGGGTACGGAGCAATTTATCCGCACCATCCCTTGCTCCGGTTATGTTTTTTCCTAAAATAATTTGCATTTCCATCAAGTGTGTTATAACTTATGGCAAGAATTTTACTTTTGAGAAATGACTTCTTCTTCTGTTGATCTTGTCCTAGAACAACTGCAACAGCATACAGCTCAATTTTTGTTATTGTTATCACAAAAAGAGAAGTTTGTAATAGAAAGAAGATTCAATTTAGATCTTAAGAAAAAGGCCACTCTTGAACAGATTGGCAAACACTTTCATGTTACTCGCGAACGCATTCGACAGATAGAAAGAAATGCTTTGCAAAAACTTCGTCGTAACATCGATAACACTCCACTGCATGTTATTAATGATTTGATATTTAGTCTCTTAAGTGAGAATGGCGGAATATTAAGAGAGGATGTTTTGTTATCTAAGTTTTTAAACCAAACTGCTGAATTTTCTATTTCAGTTATTTCACTTGTTTCATCAATTGATAAAAGATTTGAAAGAATTCCAAATACCATTTTATTTCATACTTACCTTAGGCTTAACGATTTTTCCGAAAAGATGATTGATAGGTTAACTCAAAAATGTTTGGATTATCTACATAAAGCTAAAGAAGTTGTTTCTATTGATCAATTGATGAATGAATTAAAGGGAATGGATGATGCCAGGCTTTTGACTCCTTTTTCTTTAAAGTCGCTGCTGCAAATTCACAAGAACTTTAAATTAATTGGTGAAAATTCTATTGGTTTATATGAGTGGAGACATGTTAATCCGCGTACTTTGCGAGATAAGATTTTTTACATTTTCCGCACGCAGAAGCAACCTCTACATTTTATTGATATTCAAAATAAGATTATATCCTCTAATTTTGATCACAAGAATGTAAATCTACAGGCAGTGCATAATGAACTTATCCGCTGTGTGGATTTTGTTTTAATTGGAAGAGGTCTCTACGCTTTAAGAGATTGGGGTTATAGTTATGGCACAGTTGCTGATGTTATCAAAACCTTGCTGTCAAAATTTGAATCTATGCATCAGGATGAAATTATCGAAGAGGTTTTGAAGCTTAGAAAAGTAAAGCCAATTACTGTTATGTTAAATTTAAAAAACTGCCCTGAGTTTATTCGTGTGGGGCGCAAACAGTACGCATTATCAAAACAAAAAGTGGCAGCTTAATTAGATTCTTTTAAAGTTATTTTTATTATCTGCGTATAAGTTTTTATACTGCTTTTGAGAGATAAGCATTTGGGCTATGACCTCCTTTTCCAACTGCAATTGATACTTTTTTTGTGATTTTGCATATAGTTTTTTTATCTCCTTGTTTCTTGGATCAATCTCCAAAATCTCTTTGGCAGCACGCAAGGCTTTATCAAATTTCTTAAGCAAATACAAAGTGCGGATTTGTTCCGTGCCTTTATAAATAAATTCCTTTTTCTCCTCTACTTTGTAGAGCTGGTAATCTTTTTTGGTCTTTCTGATTAGCATTTCAAGCAATGCGGAATTGGGGTCGATCCTGCGCAAATTTTGATACAAAAATAAAATATCTTCGTACCTGGTACTTTGAATCAAGGTTTGGTTAGACTGAATTTCATTATTAATCCAATCGCTTCTGATTTTTTTGATTAATTTCTTGATTTGATCTTCATTGATTTTTAGAAGCCTAAGTTTTTCTGATTCGCGCAGACTTTCTCCAAATTTTTTTTCTTCTATTAACTTTATGATTCTGGCATAGCTTTCTTTGTAGTACTGCTCCTGTTGCTCATATACCTGCTTATTGTAAGCCAGCTTTGCTTTTTTTATAATTTGGAGCAATGGTGGGTAGTCAGCTACAAATGGCTGCAATTTTTCCAAATATTTTAAAATTTCCAGATACTTATGCTGCTCCCAAAGTGGTTGCAACATAAGTAGATCTTTCTTAACGGCCTCACGATTTAATTTACTTACACTACTTTCAATTTTATTTTTTAGTCGAATTATCCTGATATTTTCAGGGTCAAAGCGAAGTATTTCTAGGCAGGCACGGTGAGCCTGTGCCCACTCTTCCTTCTCAATGTAATCAAGGATAAGTTGATAATTGTCCTTTGCCATAATTTTTGGGTCCGCCTGAATCATGAGAATGCGTAATATTTCTATATATTTTAGCTTATTTTGGCATTTTTTGCCATGCATTCGTTTAAAGAGTGCCTTTTCTAGCTTTTTGCCAGCTCCTCCAATTCCTGTAACTTGCGAGTCAGCGCGTCCAGCTCATCTTTTAAGGCTGTAAAAATCTGCTTTTCTTGAGCCACAATCTCCGGCTTTGCCTTTGCTAAAAATCCAGGATTTGAAAGTTTTACTTCTAATCCTTTGATCTTTTGCTCTGCTTCCTGAAGCTTTTTCTGAACCTTCTGCTTTTCCTTATCAAGATCAAAAAGCCCCTTCATTGGCACATATAAATCTACTCCATCTATAAATTTCCAAATTGCTTGCTGTAATTTCTCACCTTTCTTTTCTATAGTCAGGTTTTCTAGCCGAGCCATGCGTATAATTGCCTCATTCTTTTCTTCAATTACTTTAGTCCACTTTCCGCCGTAAATAATTGCATTAATTTTTTTTGCAGGTTCAATGCCTATTTCTGCCCTAATGCTTCTGATTGAAGAAATAAGTGACTGAATAATCTCAAACTCCTTTTCTTCCTCTTTAAATAGCAAAGTTTTATCAAATTCTGGCCAATCCTCTCCTATTAAAAGTTTTTTTTCTGCCAGATTTTCCCATAAAACTTCTGTTACAAAAGGCACAAATGGGTGCAGTAGTTTAAGGATATTCTTAAGCACATATACAAGTACATCGGCATTCATAGAACCTTTGGAAACTTCAAGATACCAATCGCAATACTCACTCCAGGTAAAATCATAAATCTTAGTGCCAGCTTCGGATAAACGAAAATTTTCCAAATCAGCAGTCACTTCTTTTATTAATCTATGTAACTTGGAAATGATCCATTTATCGGCAAGGCCCACAATGGATTTTTTATTGAAAGGCTTTGGCTCATAATTTTCAGGTAAATTTAAAAGCGCAAAACGGGCGCCATTCCAGATTTTATTCACAAAGTTCCTATAACTTGCGATTTTCTCTTCGTAAAGCCTAAAATCGTTACCCGGAGAAGTTCCAATTACCAAACTTAATCGAACAGCGTCCGTACCAAATTTTTCAATCATATCAAGTGGATCTATTCCGTTTCCTAGTGATTTACTCATCTTTCTTCCCTCTTTATCACGCACTAGACCGTGCAAATATACCTTTTCAAAGGGAATATCGTTTAAGGCGTAAGTAGTCATTAAAATCATGCGGGCAACCCAGAAAAAAAGAATATCGTATCCCGTTTCCAATACAGAGGTAGGATGAAAATATTCCAAATCCTTGGTTTTATCTGGCCAGCCCAGAGTTGAAAAAGTCCAGAGCCCAGAAGAAAACCAGGTATCAAGAGTATCAGGATCGCGCATTATGTTGTTTGTGCCGCAATGTGGACAGTTTTGTGGAGTATCGGTTTGCACAATTGGTTCCATGCACTTTGGCGTCTTCTTTTCTTTGCAGTACCAAACCGGAATTTGGTGACCAAACCAAAGCTGACGGGAAATACACCAGTCGCGTAAATTATTTAGCCAATGAAAGTAAATTTTATTAAAGCGATCAGGTATAATTTCAACCTGTCCTGTTTTAACAACTTCAGTAGCTTTCTGTTTAATGCTTTTTAGTTTAGATCCGTCTTTGATGACAGGTTTTTCTACATCAATAAACCATTGCTCAGAAATAAGTGGTTCAACCGGGCTATTACACCTGTAACAAATGGACAAATTGTGAACATAATTTTCGTCTATGCGCTCCAGTAAGCCTTTTTCTGCAAGGATTTTCACAATTGCCTCGCGAGAGTTTCTGGCATTTTTACCTGCGAATTCGGGACCAACCACATCAGTAAAGTTGCCGTTTTGGTCAATGATCTGAATAATTTCGATTTTATGCTTTTGGGCAAGATCAAAGTCGATAAAATCATGCGCTGGAGTGATAGTCATGGCACCGGTTCCAAATTGCGGATCTGCACTTTTATCGGAAATAAATTTTGCTTTTATATCGCCATTAATCCAAGGAACTGTCATTTCCTTACCAAAATATTGTTTATAGCGTTTGTCATCTGGGTGAGCAACCATAACTTTATCCAGAAATTTAGTTTCTGGACGAGCTGTGCCAATTACAACCGGGCCGTATTTAAAATAATAAAATTTACTTTTCTCTTCTTTAAAATTCACTTCGTCATCGGCAATGGTAGAACTGCAGCGAACACACCAGTTTACAATGCGCTTGCCACGATAAATCAAACCATCATTGTACATTCTGGTAAAGATTTCCCGAACGGCGCGAGAAAGGCCATCATCCAGAGTGTATCTTTCTCGGCTCCAGTCACAGCTGGCTCCCATTTTACGCATTTGCTTTTTGATTGTTGATTGAGACCCTGTAACAAATTCATTTACTCGTTTTAAAAATTCCTCACGCCCCAAACTGTGGCGAGTGAGACCTTCTGCGGCAATAATTTTTTCGACTTTAGTTTGAGTTGCAATTCCTGCATGGTCAGTTCCTGGAACCCATAAAGCATTAAATCCCTGCATCCTTTTGAAGCGTATCAAAATATCTTCCAAAGCTAGCATGGTGGCATGGCCTAGGTGTAACGTTCCTGTAGCGTTTGGGGGCGGCATGGAAATAGTGAAAGGCTTTTTCCCATTTTCAATTTTAGGGCTAAATAGGCCTGACTTTTCCCATTGCTTGTAAATATTGTCCTCAAAAATTTTTGCTTCGTATGTTTTTTCGATTTGTTTCATAGTTGAATTTATGGCGAAAAATTTATATCATGTAGTTACACCTGAGCTTAAAAGCCCTAATATTTTATGTTATTTTGGCTCAGGAAGCGAATGATTTTACTTGGCACGCAGGTTGACGCATTAGCAAATTATCATGTATAATTATGTAATTAATAGCGGAATTCTGTGTTATAAGTATAGCAAAATATAATTTATGGCGGACAATCTTGGAAACAATCGGGAATCACTTCATCCTTCTGAACTGCAAAAAGACAACGTTCAGGAAAGAAAAAGTGAGCAACTTTCAAAAGAAGTTCAAAAAACTTCTGAATTTGTTGAAGGTGGCCTGGATGTACTTGATGGTGTAGAGGCTGGTAATGAGCAGATAAGTGAAAATGTGTCTGAAAGGAAGAGTGGAGCACCTGCGGCAAAGGCGCCTAGAACCAGCAGCGCACAGGCTACGCAAGCGGCTCTTAAACCAATTAAAGTACCTACGGTAGAGGTAATGCGCAATCAAGTTGCAAAAGAAATTGAAAAACAGATTAAGGTTTTAGAAAAGGAAGCAAAAAAAATCATGCATTCGTCCAATCAGCAATTCTCTCCTTTTGCGCTTAATGGTGTGTTGATGAAAATTCGTGAGTTAAAAGAAATTCTTGCTAACCTGGCTTTTGTTACTTTTGAAACCGTTAAGGCCTGGTGGATGAAGTTTGTAAAAAATATATCCATTTAAGGAGACTTACTAAGCTAGGCTGGCCATTGTGATGCTTTTTTGATATGTTGTGCCAGTTAATGGCCTTTTTTATGTCTAAGTCTAATTCGCAATTTGCACGTTTACTTAAGGTAAAACGCACACATGCCTTGGCAAAGGAGTTGAACATTAAAACTGAAAGCTATAGAAGTTTTGTTTTGGATTTTTTTGAAAATTGTTTGGATGCGGATTTAAGTGTAAATGGAGATTTGACTACCAATCTTTTGCCTAATCCCAAAAAGAGTGTTTCGGCAATTATATTGGCAAAAAGTGATGGCATAATTGCAGGTTTGGATGAGCTGAAATTGTTTTTAAATGATAGGATTAAGGTCAAATTTGAAACTAAAGATGGAC
>CAZOQT010000012.1:21943-27980 GCA_964582265.1 uncultured Candidatus Peribacteria bacterium | reverse complement strand
CCTATGTATTTCATCCAAAAAGATAATTGCTGAGGTTTATCAAAAATAAAAAGCATGCCGCTCCCCAACGCCAGTTCCTTTCTGTACATAAGCCCACGCTGACGCTGCTCTTCTGTATCCGCAACTCCCGCTGTAAACACCGTATCTCCTGTTTTGCTTTTTACCGTAACCTCAATTTGCTTTAGTCCGTGTAATTCTTTTTCTAAAGATTTTTGATTTTGCGCGCCCAAATTGCCCTCGTCTAAATCCGCACCACATCCAGCCAAAGCCAAAATTAAAATGACCAAAGGAAGGAATAAAATTTTGCGCATAAATTAAAATGTAACTGGCGCTTTACTAATACTTGCTATTTTGTTCAATTCCGCCTTAAGCATTGGTATTGCCTCCGCCATTTCCTGATCACTAAGCGCCACATTATTATAAGACGCTTTATTTTCCATAAAGCTGACGCCCTTGCCCTTAACAGTTCTGGCTATCATAACAGATGGCTTTCGTTGGACATCAAAAGCCCGTTCAAATCCACATAAAATCTCTTCAAAGTCATGACCATCTCGCACTGGAATTGTTTTCCATCCAAAAGATTCAAACTTATCCGTGATCGGCTCAACATTCATCACCGCGCGTAAAGTTCCATCTGCCTGCAAGCCGTTCACATCCACCATCAAAATCAAATTATCTAATCTATAATGCGCAGCTGTCAAAACTCCTTCCCAAATTTGCCCTTCTTGCAGCTCGCCATCTCCAACCAAAACAAAAACACGGTTATGCGCCCGCTCCGCTTTTAGCGCCATAGCAAGGCCCACCGCAGCAGAAAAGCCATGTCCAGACGGACCTGCATTCAAGCAAACACCCGGAATCTTTTTTGTAGGATGAGCCTGCAACATACTATTAATTTGCCTAAAATGATCGAGCTCTTCACGCTCAAAAAAACCAGCATCTGCAAGCAAAGCATAAAGCGCCGGTGATGCATGCCCCTTGGATAAAACAAAATAATCTTGATCCGCCGATCCCGGCTTCTTGGAGTCAAACTGCATGATTGGAATACCCTGCAATTTGCCGTAATACAAAGTTGTCAGCAAATCTATGCAAGAAAGCGCACTTCCCGGATGCCCGCCTCTTGCTTTATGTGTAACCTCAAGAACATCAAGTCTAGCCTGAGTTGCTTTTTGTTTTAGGAATTGTAGATGGTCGCGAAAAGATTCCATAAGTTTCCGTATTAATGCAACACGGTAACTATACTTTTATCGCTGCACTCCTTCAAGAGTTCGTCCATCGATTTTTTTAAAACCGGATGAATAAAACTTGGCGCGATTTCCGCCATTGGCATCAATACAAATTTACGATTCTGCAGCTTTGGATGAGGAATCAACAAATGAACAGGCTTTTTATCTGTTTCAAGTAGTCCGCCTTCACTTAAATCAACCGACTTATCTCCAAAAAATAAAATATCAATATCGATTATTCTTGGCATATTTCTGCCATTCTCCGTTTTACGATCACGTCCTAAAGCTTTTTCTATGGTGTGAATAATTTTTAGCAGATCTTCCGGATCACGCGCTGTTTCTACCTCAACCACCATATTAAGATACTTAGCTTGAGACTGTGCCTGGCCATCATTTAGGATTTCCCCCTGATCGCCCAGTGGTTCTGTTTCATAAAGGGAGGAATTTTTTACCAATGCAACTTCCCATTTTTCAAGACTGACCAGAGCCTTTTTTATATTTTCACCACGATCGCCTAAATTTGAACCGAGTCCTAAAAAAATGTTTCTCACAAAATACGTAAGAAAAATTAAAGCAGTGGAAATTTTAGGAGCAAAACCAAATAAACAAAAGAGCCAAAACAAAAGAAAGCTGTCTTTAGACGGGATTTTGTGTTGTAATGAGCTATAACAGAGATCTTTTTGCCTAAAAGGTCAAGTGCGGACAGTAACCAGAACCACTATTCGACCTAATTTCCAACATACGTAACAAAAGAATTTGGCGTTTCCCAAAGTTTAAGTTCATGCAAACGCAGTTCCTTATCAAATTCAAATTGTGGAAGTTCTCCTTCCTGATCTGATTTTTTTAGTAATTTTTTGATTTCAGATCCCAAATTAGGGTCTGCCAATTCCTCTTTTAACAGTTTTTGCAAATCCTTTAGCTGATCCCAAATCCACAGTACTATTCGCTCCGCCGACGGATTTTCTATTACATCGTTTATAAGTTGATGATCCAATTTGTCTAAAATATGACGCTTAACAATTCTCTTAAGTAAAACAAAATCAATTACCAAACCATTTTCCTGGACTTTGCCTTCCAGGGTTACCTGCAAGCGATATGTATGACCGTGCACACGCTCACACTTGCCATAATAATTGGTAAGGAAGTGCGCGCTATCAAAATTAAATTCGCGGGTTACTAGCATGGGGATCTGATTATTTTGCTAAAGACTGGCATAAAGTAGCACGCCAAACCGCTTCATGCAAACACGCAACCACAATACTTGCCTCATTGCGAAGTATTTCAAAACAAACGCTTCTGCGCAGAAACCTTCAAAAATGGTTTAACGCTAAGTATACTTTTAGTTTCCAATCGCCGCCAACATCGTAGCAAATTTTCGTGTTTCTTTTACGTCATGCACACGCAAAATTTTTGCCCCGTTTTGCATGGCGATAGCCGCGCAGGCCAAACTGCCTTCCAAGCGCTGATCCACTGGCAGCCCACCCATCACATGCCCAATAAAACCTTTGCGAGAAGCCCCGATCAAGACAGGTAAATTCATACCGGAAAACTCTTGTAACCTCCTTAAAATCTCCAGACTATATTTAGGATCACCGCTTAAAAAAGCCCCCATTCCCGGATCAATAATAAATCTTTCGCGCTCAATACCTTCCTTCACACCCAACGCAACCCGTTCCTCCAAAAATTTCCGCACCGTAGCGATCACATCATCATACTGCACATTTTCACGGGTGGTCCGAGCCGTTGGATCCTTAGAATACATAATTACAACCGGCACATGTGGATATTTTGCCAACACCTCCGCCATTTTTGAATCCCCGCGCAAAGCTGTTACATCGTTGATCATGTCCGCGCCTGCTTCCAGTGATTGCCGAGCCACTTCCGCTTTATAGGTATCGACCGAAATTATTGACCGCTTTTGCGCGTCTTGCTGTGTTTGCAGCAAAGCCATTTTTAGTGCTTTAACAACCGGAATCACCCGCTTAAGTTCTTCTTCCAAACTAACGTCCTTAGACCCGGGCCCCGAAGATTCCCCACCAATATCAATAATTTCCGCGCCTTCATCCAGCATCTGCAAAGCGCGCGCTACCGCCACATCTTCATTTACGAACTTTCCACCATCGCTAAAAGAATCCGGCGTTACATTTAAAATCCCCATGATTAAAGGGCTTTCAGGACTACCTTTTTGTTCCCGCAATTTCAAATAATCCATGAAGTTCATAAAATTTTAATGCCTACAAGCCCTATGTAAAACATCAACTACATTTTGAATGATATGCTCAGGTAAAATCGTTTCTTTCAGCAAATCTCTACTTGTTTGTATCTGCCTAACACCAGACACTGCACCTTCTCCATCATCTTTATCTTGATCCTCTCTTATTTCTCTCATTACCTTCATTTCTATAAAAGTTAAGAAATACTTTCGTAACAGACCCTGGCTTTCCGTTGCCGATTTTCTTGCCATCAACCTGCACCACAGGAATAACACCTTTTGGCGCATTTGTCAAAAAAACTTCATCGGCCAAATGCAAATCGCGAACTTTAAAATCCCTTAAAAAAGCCGTAAATCCATTCTTTTTTGCAATTTTAAGCAAGGCCGTGCGCACCGTTCCGGCCAAAACATTGCGTCTAGGTGTCAGCAAAACCCCATCCTTAACCACAAAAATATTAGTGATCGTGCCCTCCAGCACGTAACCGGCATCATCCACAAAAACAGCTTCGTAAGCCCTTTTTTGCTTTGCAAAACGCTTTCCCATAACCATTGGCAGCAGACTTATTGACTTTGCCTCCGGCAAGAATCGCTGTGCCTTAAAAGTCACAATAGACACACCCTTTTTAAAAACCTCAATCTGCGGCGGTGTTAAAGCCTGCACCTGAATCAGAATTGTCGGCTTTCCGCCTGTCGCAAAATCAAAATCATTCTCCCCGCGTGTTACCGTGACCCGAATGCGGGACTCCTTAAACCCGTTCCTCCTCACCGTTTCACAAATCCACTCACCAATCTGCTTGGCATTCCACGGCAAACTAATCCCCACCAAATCGCAAGAAGACCTTAACCGCTTTAAATGCTCTGCCAAATTCCAAACCTGTCCGTCAAAAGTCCGCAATGTCTCATACACACCATCGCCATACAAAAAACCATGATCAAAAACCGACACACGTGCCTTAGACCTCTCCAAAAATTTGCCATTCAAAAAAACGATCACATTAAAGCAAAAAACAGCTCATTTCGCTTTCATTCTACAACAGACTAGCCCAATTGTAGAAATTATTTTTTCTCTTTTTGATTTTGAACTGGTTTAGAAACTGGCTTGGCACTAGGCTTATCTCCATACTTTGCCTGGAAATCAAAATTTGGATTCTGAGCCTCTGCCACTTTTACAGCTTGCAACAAAGCATCTGCAGCCTCACGAAAAGATCTTAAGACTACTTCATTATCCCTAAATTTTACAGATCCAACTGGATCGATAGCTTCCAAAAAACTGATAGGCTTAATAGGACTGCGCTCAATTTTATCAAACATTACTGAAGCCTGTTCCTGAAGCTCAGCCCTTGGAGCGCTTTGTTTAGCAATATTAAGTTCAATCAACAATTTGTCATAAGCAAACTTATAAGCCTCAACATCGTGCTGCAACTGGGTAAATGCCTGCAATGCTTTTTCATAAACCTCTGATTTAATAACTTTATCCAATTCCTGTTGATAACCATTCAAAGTTTTCTCATTAGCATCAAAACCACCAATTTTAGCTAACTGATCCCTAAGCGTTTTTGCAAACGCGACTTCACCCTTATTTTTTGGATCATTTATATAAGCCATTAAAACATTGATAGCCCTATTTCTTGCTTCTTCATAAACAGCCCTATCTGCGTTTAAATCTGTACCCGCTTCTTTTTTTGACTCTTTGGTTGTTTCTTTTGTGGCCACAGTTTTAGGAGTTTCAACTGCCGTTTTCTTTCCTTTAAGATCCTCATTAAAATCTGCACTTGTTACACTCTTCACAATCGCTCGGTATTCATCCCTAAGCGCTCGCACAGCTTTTAAATTTTTAGCCAAATATTCCTGCTTGTCTGCTCCATTCAAAGCAGCTAAAGCGTCCGGCTCAAACAAAGATTCGATTTTTTTTAACCATTCACCGCTTCTAGCCATTATAATTTGATCAGATTTGGCCAAAACCGACTCAGGAAGTCTGCCCGATCTTAAAGCTTCTACTCTCCATTTTGCATAAGGAAAATCAACTCCCTTATCCGAAAATTTAGCCTGTGAAGAAGCGTTCAATTCAGATTTAAAACTTGAATAAATCACCTTATAAAGCGCTAAATTCTTTTCCAGTGCCTCCTTTGCAGGATCTTTTTCCACCGCTTTTTGCTCAACCTTAAAAGCATAAAACTGATTCCTTAAAGCTTTAAGAGCTTCACGATTACTTTTTAGCGCAGCAGCTTCCAAACCTGCCTTCTTTTCATCCAAAGCCACAGTCCCCTGCTGAACTTTTTCAATAAACTGGCTAGCTCTAGCACGATGATCTGCTGAATCAAACTGCTTATCAATTTTACCTTCTGCATGTCTTTTAAGATCTCTTAAAAAACCTTCACGCTCGTTGGCATAAATATTGGCCAAAGCATCAGGCTTTTTAACATCATCATAAATACTATCGGCTGGAGCTTCACCTTTAGGTGCTCCTTGCGCAAAAACCATTCTTTTGGTTTTAAATTCGCTTGATTTTGCTTGATTTAAAGCAAAAAGTTGACAGCTTAACTTCATATTTTTATTTTTTAAGATTTATTTTTACTTCCTTTAATATATTTTACCACATTTA
>CAZOQT010000012.1:0-21843 GCA_964582265.1 uncultured Candidatus Peribacteria bacterium | reverse complement strand
CTTAAATCTAAACGGAAAACGAGGCTTAGGCTTAGGCTTAGCCTCTACTGGCGCAGTTGGATGACGGCTCTCCTTAGCAGCAGTATCGACTACAGTTTTTAAATCAGCCTCGTGGCGGGTCGGAACCCCCGGGGGAGGAGAAGCAGTAGCATCATCAAATTTCACATCCATATTTTCAGGATCAGTATCTGCATCGATTATTGCAGCTTTTACATAATCTTGAAAAATTCGATCAGAAATTTTCTTAATTACAACAGGCAACTCAACAGGAGTATCAGGCTCAGAAACAACTTCAAAAGCCGGGCCAACCTCAAAATCAACCGCGGTGGGTGTACCAGTCGGCTCCAACGCACCTGGGAAAATGGCAGGATTATAAGTCACATGATGCCCAACATCAGTGCCATGCTCTAAATAATTATGGTCAGTATTTTGTAAAGGATCAATCACAACATGCTGCATTACTCCTTGGTAACCTGTAAATCTAATGCCAGCATACATAGCTCTTTTAGCATCAGCACCAAGTGGAGATGGCGTAAAACTAGCAACAGCATCTGCAGTCACATCTTCCAAGTCAGCTAACAAAGCTGGATCAAATGCATCATATTGATCTTCTACACCCGCAAATTTTGCATCATCAATTCCCATAAGTTTTTTAATAAAAATTTATTTTTTAACTTTATTAACGCCTAAATCTTTTAAAGCCTCAACAGGACCTGGAACTATCGTTGCCCTAACTCTACTTGCAGGCTCATCCATAGGTTTCTGCGGTACTGGCAAGGTTTCAGCGTCTTGATCAACATAGTCGACAGGTGGTGGAGGCATCGTTAAATCATTCTTGTTCGGTAAAATAACCACAGTATCACGATCATCTTCAAAATCCTCTGGTGAAGCCATTACTAAAGGCTCACCTTCGCCCGTAATTCTATCAAAAATTACACGATTAGCAGCAGCTTTAACATTTTGAGTTGCTCTATAAGCACTACGAGCATCCGTCTCAGGTGCATTTGGTGTCCAATAAATTCCACCCTTAGGTGACATTTCAGGATAAACATCTACTGATGGCGTAATTGGCGTTACAGAAACATCAGGTGCAGGAACCATTTTACCTAAATTTTTCAATAAACCAGGAGAAAGAAAAGCTTTTGTTAAATCTTGCTCATGCCCATCGGGACTATAAAAACCAGCATCATTCAAAACAATACGCGGCGTTGGTTTGCCACCTGGGACAAAAGCAGCTACAGGCAAACTAAGCTCCACTCCAACTTCAGATTTTTTTGAAGGAACAGGCAAACTAAATCCTTCTTGCCCCTCATCTGGCCCCCCAATGTTAATGCTACTTTTACTCATAATTTAAAAATTATTATCAACTTAATTCACACTACCTTTCACTCCAAATTGTTGGAGGGATACCATCTTCGTCATCCAAATAATCATATTTTAACGGTGCTCCTTCTGCAGGAACCGTTGTAATAACACCAGAACCAGGTATCGGAGTTACGGCATCTTCATTAGATTTAACAGCATTGTCATTTTTGGCAGCAGCAGGAAGCACTGAACTATTTTTAGGAAAAACTGGCAAATCTCTAACAGTATCCGGAGCAATAGAATCCATAAACCTTTGCAAATCACCAGACCTCATTGCTTGAGGTGGTAGTTCATTATCGTAAGTTCCAGTCTCTTGTAATTTCTTAAATCCTGCATCATCATGAAACTTTTTCATTTCCTCAGCAGATGGCCTTAATTGGTCAAACATAGTTCTTGCTCTCTCATCCATAATTATTTTCTAAAAAAAATAAGAACGAACTACAATATAAACCTACAAATTAAATAAGTCAAGTGCTTTGTTTTTAGCCTGCAAATAACGTATATTTGCATTTTAAACTTTTAAAGACCTGCTTAAGGCCTCACCTTTCATCAAACTCTCTTCATACTCTTTTTTAGAATCAGAATCCGCCACTATCCCGCCACCAGCCTGAAAATAAATTTTCCCGTTTTTCTGCAAAATCGTACGAATCAAAATATTCAAATCCCCATCCCCCAGCAAATTAACAAAACCCGCAGAACCCGTGTAGACGCCACGCTTAAAATCCTCTAATCTATCAATAATTTCCATAGTGCGCTTTTTAGGGCAGCCAGTAATAGATCCACCCGGAAAAAGCGCCATAAAAGCATCCCAAAAATCTTTGCCATAAGCCATTTTACCTTCCACACGAGCAATGGTGTGAATCACATGTGAATATTTTTCGATTTCCTGAAAACCGCTCACCTTAACGCTTCCCGCCTCACAAACTTTGCCCAGATCATTTCTGGCTAGATCAGTAATCATGGCCAGTTCCGCTTTATCTTTTTCCGAAGCCAATAATTGAGCCTCATTCACCGTGTCTTCCTGCGAGTTTTTTCCTCTCGCCACTGTTCCCTTAATCGGCCAGGTTTCAACCTTTGTACTCTTTTTACGCAACAAAAGTTCCGGCGAAGAACTGATAATTTTAAATTCCGGAAATTCAAAATAACAGCTAAACGGAGAGGGATTAAGCCTTGAAAGCTTTTTAAAAATTTTCCAGCCGTCAACAGTAGAGTCCGCTGTAAACCTTTGCGAAAAATTGACCTGATAAGTTTCTCCATCCTTTAAGTATTGTTTTACTGCTGCAATTTTTTCCTTGTATTGATTTGCGCTCAAATTGGACTTAAGCTCACCCATTTCCCCAGCGGAACGCAGCCGCACAGGCTTTTGCAAATCCTCTTTCATGGTTTCGATTTTTTTTCGAGCCTGCAAATCGGTCTCGGCCAAAGCCAAAAAATAAAACTCCCCAGCTTGATGATCAAAAGCGATAACTTTATCCACAAAAGCAAAAACGAAGTCAGGAAGCGCAAAATCGTCAAATGTGCGCTGCTTAACTTCCATTAAATCTGCCCCAAAATCATAGGTAAAAAAACCAGCGGCGCCCCCAAAAAAAGGCACCGGAGCACTGCCATGATAATGAATGGACTTGAAGATATCCCGTAACACCTGCACGGGGGCGCCTTCCACAATTTGCCCTATAGGCTTCTTTACAAAATCCAAAAAATCCCGCCGTTTTAGTAACTGCGTTACCCCTTTGGTGCTGGAACAAACCATGTAGGGATCGTAGCCAATATAGGAATACCGCGCCCTGGCTGCACCACTCGCCGCATGCCCCGCAGATCCGCCAACCGCAGCATGTGCACCCACCTCCGCACTTCCACTCTCCAGCAAAAAAGCATAATCTCCACGCACATGCTCAAAAAAACTGGCCGGAGTTTCCTCCGGTGCCAGTTTTCTCTTTTCAAAAAAAAGTTTTACGTACTTCATACGCTCGAATCAGGAATTCCTAATTATTAATTACTAATTAACCACGTTCATCTTCGCCATAAACATGCTCATATTCACTCTTAGAATAGTCAAAAAGATCATCCGCATTAAAAAATCTTGGAACTTCTTTCATTGCTGTTTCAACGCTATCAGAAGCATGAACAACATTACAAGCCACACTCATGGCAAGATCACCGCGAATAGAACCAGCATCAGCACTGCGAGCCTTTGTAATTCCACACAAAATGCGCACCGCCTGAACAACCTCAAGTCCTTCCAAACAAATCGCCACAACCGGAGAACTCTGCATAAATCTGGTCACACCCGGGAAAAATGGCTTATCTGCAATGTGAGCATAATGCTCACGAAGTACAGCTTCACTTAAACTCATCATTTTCATACCAATAACTTTCAAACCCTTCTTCTCGAATCGCCCTAAAACCTCACCAATAAGACCTCTTTGGACCCCATCCGGTTTAATTAAAACTAGTGTTTTTTCTTTTACCCCTTTAAATTCGATTGCCATATTTTTAGATCAGTTAGCGAATAAGTCGCAAACATATTACCGATTTTGCCCATTTTGGCAAGAATTTAGACGCACAACATACGCAAAACAAAGTCGCTTTTTATTTACAGGAAAGCCCAAAAAGCCTATAATTAAAAATCACTTTGGAGCTATATTTTAAATTTGAATTTTATGGAAAGAGAACATAAACACGAGCAAAAACGTGAAGCACCAACCGAAAGCCAACCCAAACCTTTTTATCACCCAAGATTAAAACCGACTCAAAAAAGAGACTTGAGCGTTCTTGGCACCGGATTGTTGATCGGGCTTGCTATTCACAGCGCCATGGGGATAGCTCAGGCAAGCCAGGGAGACTATGAAACAAGCATAAGAATAAATTCTGACGCAGATGATCTTGCCCGCCAAAAAGGTCTAAGCCAAGACCAAATGGATGCATGTCGCAAAAAAGCGACCAGGCAAACTTACGCCAATTACACCCTTGCAGATGTACTTGCTTCGCCAATCATAGGCATGACCATAAACCAAACAGATCCACATGGTTTAATGAGGGAAAGATACAACCACCTGCTTCTGCAAGCAGCAACGCACAAAATGAATTGCGTAGTTGAAGCCCCTTGCATAAAGAAGGCAGAAACAAAAGAACAATCTGAATCTCAACAACCTTAAAAAAACTTTAGCCTAAAACTTCATCAGTTTGGCAAAACGTTCTTCATCTTCATAAGGACCAATAACGGCCAAGCGCAAAGCTTCTTCTTTAAAAAGATCTCGCGCCACGCGACCTAAATCCTCCACGGTAACTTTATCCACTTCAGCCATAATTTTTTCTGGAGTTTCGGTATTGCCATAAAGCAGCTCATATTTTCCAAGCAAATGAGCATACTCTTCTGAATCTTCCAACCGTAAAACCATTTTTCCTTTCAAAAATTCCTGCGCTTTTTTAAGTTCACTAACTGGAATCGGTTCAGATAAAACCTTTTTATATTCGCCAATAATGGCTGTGATAGCTTTATCGATTCCATCCAAACTCACACCAGCATTGGTAGAAAAAGTTCCAGTATCAGTATAGTCGTCCGTGGAAGTACTAATATAGTAAGCCAGTCCCTGCTTTTCACGAACAGAAAGAAACATTCTTGAACTCATGTTCCCGCCTAAAACAATCGCCAGCAATTTAGCGGCATAATGATCTTGATTAGTTTCTTTGTAACCCGGGAAGCCCAAAATCACATGAGCCTGTTCGGTCTTTTTATTGCGCAAATAAATTTTCTTGGCATTCGCACCTGCTGTGTCTTTAATTGCCGGAAAGTTATAAGCCTTAGTAGCGTTTTCAAACGTGAACAACTTTTCCACAGCTTTCACCATTTCTTCATGATCCACATTGCCAGAAATGGCTACAACCGTATTTTCCGGCACATATAATTCTTTTTTATACTTCAAAAAATCGGACTGTTTTACACCCATAATTACCTCTTTTGTTCCAACCTGATCCCAACCAATTGGCTGATCTCCATAAATTAAGCGTTCAAAATCCCAACCAATCTGATACATAGGCGTGTCTTGATACATGTTGTACTCTTCCATAATTACCCCACGTTCCTTATCAATTTCCGCTGGGTCAAACTTGGAATGAATAAGCATATCCCCCAAAACATCCAAAGCCAAACCAACATGCTTATCTGCAACTTTTACATAATAACCGGCATATTCTTTGCCCGTGAACGCGTTAAAATCGCCACCTACACCATCAATTGCTTCAGAAACCTCTTTGGTATTTTTATATGTTTCCGCCCCTTTAAAAAACATATGTTCCAAAAAGTGCGAAATACCATTTAACTCTTTAACTTCATATCTTGAACCTGCGCCAACCAAAATCAGCACAGTTACAGATTTAGTATTATCCAATTTTTTAGTCACAATCCTAAGTCCATTTTTTAAAGCAGTCTTCTTAAGCATTCAATAGTTCAATTAATAATAGTGCCGATATTATAGATATAAAAAAAAATTTGGGAAACAAAATATTCACAGATCACCTTCCTAAAGATATAATTAAGTCCCATCCGTCTTGAGCTATCTGTATTTATGAGGACCCGCAACTTTAGCCGCAGAAAACCAATCAATCGCTTAACAGTCCTTACACTTGCCACCTTTTTAATGACTGGAGTTATTGGTTCCAGATTATTTTATTTACAAGTTATAAAGGCGGATTATTATGCCAAGAAGGCCGATAAAGAACACTATGGCGAAAGCACTTTACCTGCCCGCCGCGGCGAAATTTTCATAAAAGATTATGCTTCTAACGATTTAGTTAGAGTTGCAACCAATACCACACTGGATCTTTTATACGCGGACCCGACCCTGATTTCCGACAAAAAAATGGTGGCCGACCGCATCGCCCCAATGATATTCAACCTTGATGACGCCAAGAAAGCTGACGCTGAACGTGTAAAAAACGAATCAATTCATGCCAAAAGTGCCGACGAATTAAGCCGGATCAAACCTCTTACCGATCAGGAACTTTATCAAAAATTCTACACCGATCTTTTAGATAAAATCAGCCAGGAAAAACGTCTTCAAATCACACTGCGTGATGACCTTACAAAAGAAGTCCTTGACCAAATCAAAGCTCTAAATTTAACCGGGATAGAAGTCACAGATCATGAACTGCTGGCTTTCCCCGCGCAAATTAATAATCGCGATACAGTTGCGAGCGCCCTAAGTCCATTTATGGAAATGCCTCCTACTGAACTTGCCAACATTCTTAAAGGACAAAATCGCTACGTAGTTCTGCAGCGCAAAATCAAACCAGAAATCGCCGCCAAAATCAAAAAAATAGTGGATGAAGACAAAACTAAAAATTTTTCCGGACTTGGATTAAAAGAAGAATATTTCCGCTATTATCCGGAAGGAACACTTTCTTCCAACGTCTTAGGTTTTGTAACTCCAGGCGGCATTGGCCAATACGGTATTGAAAGCAAATTTAATACGCAGCTACAAGGTAAAAAAGGTGTTTTCAAAACTCAAAAAGACAGTATTGGTCGCCAAATTACTGTTGGCAACAGCGAAATCATACCAGCCACCGATGGAGATGACATTATCTTAACACTAGATCGCTCCATTCAAATGACGGTAGAAAAAATCTTAGCCCAAACCGTAAAAGATTTTAACGCGGATAACGGACAAGTGATTGTCATGGACCCCAAAACCGGCAAAATCATGGCCATGGCAAACTATCCCACTTTTAATCCAAACAATTTTAGTGAAGTTTACGAGACTGAAGATATCCGCTTTACCGAAGAAGAAATCAAAAATTTGGTACCGATTGAAAACGAACCAAATAATTTCTGGTTTTATCGCAATCAAATCACAAAAGACCGCATTAAAATTTTCCGCATCCAAAAAGACGATGGCAGCGTGATTTATCAAAAATATAAAAATACTTTTGGCCCGGAAGCCTATCAAAATAAACCAGTTTCGCAAGGATATGAACCAGGATCAATTTACAAAATCATCACCATGGCCGCCGCCCTGGATGATGGTGATGTGACACCAAGTACATCAATTAACGATCCGGGAATTCTGTACCTGGATAAAAACAGAAACGGCGGCCGCTTTAAAGGTCCAGACGGCCAAGGCTACGACGCCATTATCCATAATGTTTCCAGCAAATGTACCGGCCACTCCACCATGAGTTGGATTATTCAAAATTCCTGCAACACCGGCATTACCTGGGTCGCGCAAAAAATGGGAAAAAGTCTTTTTTACAGCTACATGCTTAAATTTGGATTCAATGAACGCACGGATATTGAATTCGATAACGAAAGCCCAGGCAGAATCGCCCACTATGAATCACCTTGGACAGAATCAGAATTTGCAAACCATGCTTTTGGTCAGGGTATTTTAGTAACTCCTATTCAAATGGTAGCCGCCTATGCCGCAATCGCCAATAATGGCATTTACATGCAACCTCACATTGTAGAAAGCATTCAGCAAGAAGATGGAAAAATTATTAAATTTGAACCCAAAGTAGTTCAACGCGTAATTTCTGAAGACGCTGCCACGAAAGCCAAAGCTATGCTTATAAACAACGTAGAAAACGGAGACAGTTACGGCAAAATACGCATGCCAAATAGATACCTTGGCGCCAAAACCGGTACCGCGCAAACTTACCTAAATGGACAACCTCTATCAGGCGCCGGCACCACCATTACAACTGTAATTGGATTTGCGCCAAAAGATGATCCGAAATTTGTAATTTTAGCCAAAATGGACCACCCTCGCGCTAGTGAATGGGCCGATGCCACTTCTGCTGTGTTATTTAATAAAGTAGCGACTTATCTTTTTGACTATTTCAGTCTGCCTCCGGACAAAAAATGAGATATGATTCATGACTTATGAGCCACATCTCAACAGTCCTACTTCTTATTTCCAACTTCCTGCATTCTAATACCGCAGCACGCTTTAATTTTCTTATTCAAGCCAATTAATTCCGCAATTTCTTCTGCAGTTACACTCATTAATTCCGGATCACGATCAGGTTCAGAATACAAAATTCTATAAAATTCAGGCAGCAACGGATAAATACCTTGCTCCAAGGTTATAAGCTTTGATTGCTCAACCAGAGTTGGCCAAGTATTTTTATCTCCATAAAGCATTAAATCAAGACCTGTAGCTGGAATCAGCTCTTTATGCGCACCTTCCAAAAAGGCCAGCGTAAAATCTCCTCCCATTTCTTTGGTCTGTGCGCGCGCGCATACTTCCACGCTACGGTAATTTCCACGATCCACCTGCATTTTTATGTAAGCGTTTTTCATGTTAGTCAGATAATTAACCTGACTAAAACCACCCAAACATTTAACACCATAATAAAAACACAAAACGATGTACGCCAGCATTGTAGCTGGAATAAGTTCACGTTTTTCAAAAGCTTCACGCAAAGCTTCTGGGGTCAATTTAACAGAATATGTTCCATCATCCGTTTTTAAATAATCACCATCTTTCCAAAGCTGTACCCTATATTTTGCTCCAGGAGGTAACGCCCAAAAAAGATACGTTCCCCACTTTTCATCTGTAGAAAAAGCACCCTGAATATTATTAAAATGCTCCATTACAATGGAATCATAATCATGATCAAACAGCATATGTGTAATGGTCGTGTCTCCATCCAAATGATAATCACTTAAAAGTCTTAAAACCAGACTTTCAATATCCATGTAAATCAAATCTGGCGGATCAACTTCGCTAACTTTAAAAAATTCTTTCCACAAATAATAATTGGTTTTTGTTATCTGCTCAGAAAAATCCTCACTGTTTAATGCTTCTGGCTTCAAATAAATTTCATCCAAAATATGCATTACCTTATTTCCCTCTTCCGCATCAACTTCACCATTATTCATCTTTTCTTTAACCAGATCCTTCACTTTTTCAATATCCGCTTTGTTGTAAGCTCTAAAATTAAAAACCGGAGCCAAACGATCTTTAGCCGGAAAAAACGACAACTTGTGATTAACTACTTCGTTTGTTTTTGGATTAAAAGCATTAAACAAAAGTCCACGTGGAAAAGACGAGTTATTAAGCGAAACATTACTGCAGGCAAAAACAATCACATTTTTAAAAGCTGGATCAGAAAGGCCAAAATAAGGTGTAGTTGTAAGTAAATTTCCATTAATAAAAAATGGATGACAAAGCGGTCCATGATGATCCACTGTGGAAACATAATAGTGCTTTTTTAGCTGTTCCACTCCGGAATCAGCCACTTCATCACCAAGGCGTTTAGCCACTTCTGCCCTAAATGCAGTTAAAAATTCATCCTGTCTAAATTGAATCGGCGGATTAAGATTTACTTCAATATACTCCTTCGCGTAATCAAAAAGATTTTTAGCACCTCTCTTTTGAATGATTTCCCGCAAAAATGGTCTCCGAACAAGCACCTGTTCTTTTAACCTATCAAACCGTTGCTGCAAATTTGACATAACTCAAAAATTAGTTTACAACATTATACTAGGACTGGAAAAATTGTCAATACTAAAAAAGAGGCGGACAACATAGAAAAGCCGTAAAATCATCTTTTTACGTGTTCGTTAGGGTGTAATGTATTCACCAATTTGCAGTTATAGAGTAATGTTTATACGATGAATCTTTAATTTTTTATTTTGACGATGAAAAAAACTTTAAAAACAACCATAGCGGGCTTTAGTATCTTTTTGATTGGATTTGTAACCACTGCACTTAGCGCCCAAGCCTTAACTAATGACCAAAAAACTATCACCACCGCTTTTACCAGCATTCAAAAAAGCTCAGCACCAGTTTGGCCTGTGGAAAACAGCAGCATCAACGCAATTGAATCAAACTTTGGACCTCGTATCCAAACTTCAACCGGCAAATACGATTGGCACAGAGGAATTGATATTGACGCAAAACTTGGAACAAAAGTGTTTGCAACCCAAACCGGCGATCTTTGGAAAGTTTACCAATATCCAAACAACACTTATCCAGATGGCGGGAACGTAGTAATAGTCCGTCATAAATTCCCAAATACAATCACATACGCCGGAAAAACACTCACTTATTACTACACCATTTACATGCATTTAAACAGCATTGAATCCAAATGGATCACTGCTTCTAATGCCAACCAACATCCCGCAATTACCAAAGGAACATTACTGGGCACAGTTGGTCACACCGGAGAACCAAACATAGCAGACCATTTACATTTTGAATTACGCGTTGGAACTTACTGCTCTCTAGAATTTCAATTAGCAAATCCAGCGTCTTCTTGCAGCAAAGGATTTGGCTTTGATCCAGCTATGAACCCATTACTAATATTTGCGCCAGTAGGAGGTCCAACCGCGCTTACACTGGCTTCAATTCCAAATGCGTCGACAGATGGCAAAGCACGAGTCACAATGCCAAAATCTCAACCACTTTTAAACCGTATTGATTTCACCATTACCAACATTTCAACCGGGGCCAAAATTAAATCAACTACTTTGGATTTTGATGATCGCACCGGCTTTAACGCCACTTCTACCGCCGCACTTGATACCCAGGACAAAACTAAACCATACATTGCGCCTTTAACCTTCACTGACGCCTCCACGAATTACCAAACCGACGTGGTAATTCCAAAAGCCTATATGGGTAACTACGGCAGCGCAGGCTACAAGCGCACTCTAATTACAGAAGACATTTGGGGAAACACGCAAAGTATTCAGTGGTAAGTGTTAAGCGGGACTAAAGCACCAAAGCTAGATTCAGGTCTTGCCAGAACGCTCGATGCCATATACCATGCATTTGCAAAAAAAGAGTTTGCGCAAAATTTCAATTCTAAAAATAGGCCCATCGTATAGTGGTAGTACAGAGGTCTCCAAAACCTCTGACGAAGGTTCGATTCCTTCTGGGCCTGCCATTTCTAGCCGTTTAAATCAAATCTTAAGGGGTTATTCATTGCGAGAGAGTACACTTTGTTCGCGCAATTTCGCGCATTTCACGGTAATTTAGCTTAATTTGAACCATGCGGGCGGGGGTTGCGACTCCTTTTCCGCAACCCCCGCCCCCGAACCTCAGTTTCTCCTCAGGCGCCTGTACGTGCTGACCACAATCAGCAGATAACAGAGCACCGCAAAGGGCAAGTCGAACGACCTGAAACCGAAGCGGGAGCGGTGCCAATCCTGACTCATCGTCCCCACGATTGCGGCCAGGAACACAGACTGCACCACCAGGGCGCTAGTCCACCTGAACCGCAAAGCCAAGTCCCGCAAAAAGTGATGCATGCAGAAGTAAGTGGGAACCGTCACCCGGACCAGCTTCTGAGCCTCCAGCTGGGTCGCTTGCTGAACTTCCAGCTCTATCAGCTGCTGCGACATGCATTTATCCTTTCTGCTCAGAGCACTTCAGTTCAGCGTAGTACGATCATTCCTGGGAACCACCGGCTCCAGGTACCCCCATTCCTCTCGTAGAATCATGGGACCGATGCGGTAATTCCAGATCGCGCGCAGGATCGGGATGAAGCAGATCGCCGCCAGCCACTTCTCGTGTGGGGCAAAAGTCGGCCACACACGGGCAGGATCAGGCGGATTGCAGCGCCAGTGATGATGAAAATGCCACAAAATCAGCAGCATCATCACCGGCACCAGCAGCTGCAACAACACCTCCACTTTTTTGTGGTACCTCCTCGCCCACACCCGGGACAAGAACAAACCGCGCCCCAACAGCGAAATCTGCGACATGTGTTGTTTCTCCTCTCTCGCAATGAATCAAAAAATCACTTCTTGCCCATTGGTTAAAACGCAAAATGACCCCTCATGCAGGAAACTAAAAACAGCTCCCACTAAAAGGTTTGCGTTTTTCCAGTGCACAAGGTGCATTAGGACAAGAAGATTAATAATTATATCGCAATAAGGCGCCCAAAACCAGTCTCAACCTTCGTATATTGCTCTATTTTCCATGTTTCTCAATAAATACAGCTAATCTCCTTTCCATTTCAACCAAATGAGAATCCAGATCAGGATACTCCCCCGCAACCACTTTATCCTGAACCAATTTATCCACATCAACCAAATCAAAATGAGAAGCATTTTCACCAAAAAGTTCATCTTTCATTACATATCTAACTTCATTCGTTGGCTCTAATCGATTTAACTCCACCCCAACCATTGTAGTTATAGCCGCCCTCACCTCATCTTCAATTTCTTTATGCAACCTGAAGAAAGATTCTTTATCTCCCGTTATTCTTAAAATCTCCGAACGAACAAATTGCATCAACTGCAAATCCACCCTACTATCCGCACTAACCAAATCCGTACTGAACGTCCCATCTGCCATAAAATTTTTCTTTTCCTCAGATGAAAAATAACCATTTTCATGCTCTCGTTGTATAAAAAGAGACACAGGCATGTTAGTTTGTGTGTCAAAAACTATTTCTGCTTTAAATTTATCCTTAAACTCCCTCTCTTCTAACACTGCCAAAACCTCTTTAAAACGATACAAACGGGTATAAGACTCCCTTACACCATCACTAACTAAACATCCCCCCTTCTTCAGTTGACGCAAGTTCTGACGAATATCTTCAGTAAAAGTTTCCGCATCTTCATGTGAATCAGACCGCACTGCCGTAATCAAGGAACATGATTCTTTTGGTAAATGCTGATCCAGATTTGTAAAATTATCCAAAAAAATACCATCCAAATAAACAGGCGGCTGTTCATTTAAATCCAGTATCAAATTTGGATCTCGAGGATCAGACCCAAAATAGACATTATGCTCTACAGCGCTTACAAAATTTTCATTAAAAAAACGCTTCAAAAAATAATCATTTTCTCCCTCCTGTTTTTTGGCTAACTTCTTTGGTGATTTTTTTATATTTTTCTGTTCAATTTCATCAATAGCCTGATTCAATTTTTCCAAGAAGCCATCACGTCCACCTGTAAATTTAAAAGGCGCGCCCAAAATAAATGAAACCCTATTAGCAAGAGGTGTCAGATCCAAAGAAAAATCATTTTCCACAATTTTTCGTACTGATTTTAAACGCAATCCTTGCTTAATCAATAAACGATTTTTCTCACTTTTTTGCTCATTTTCTAAGGTCTGAACTTTGTTATTTACTTCATTCTCATCACATTGTAAAAAATTCAAAAAAAGACCATAAACTTCTGCCGGCAAAACCGCCGTATCATCATTTTCAAATTCATGTGAAAATTTATACGTTCCAGTATTCAAATCAAGCCACTTCCTTATCCAGCTTGGATCTCTTAACAAATTAAAGATTTCATTAAAATCAAAAAAATCTACCTCTGCTTTTCTTGTCCATTTAGAGATAACACTCCCCTCTGCATCAAACCATCTTCTTTTAAGTTCCGATCTTAAAGCAAATCCCAAAAATTTAACAAATTGCTTGGCCACAGGATCATTCGCGACCTCTGGACGGACAAAACGCGCCAACACTCTTTCCACCGAAGCAAAAAATTCTCTGGCAATTCCATATTGTTCAAACTGTACAAAAGGCGACTTAAGATTATGGTTAAGCCTTCTTCTTTCTTCCATAGCTTGACCGTTACCTGGGCCCTTTTCCAAATGTCTACGAACTGGATCCGGATCTCCATTATGGAAAGGATACTTTTTTGCTATTTCCTGCTCCATTTCACCATATCCTTTAAGCCCCAAACGCTCTGGCTCATTACGATCAACTTCCCAATTCCCGGCTAAATTCGGAATAATAATCCCTAAAATAGTCAAAAGCTTAACAATATTCCTATAAGGCTCAGATTCCAAAAAACTTGCCCTATCCATCTCCCCTTCCGATTGCTGCATATCTGCAAAAAGATCTTTTATTTCTTCCCTTAAAGAACTTTCGTCGCTTCCTTCTACAGACACAATACCATGCTTAATTAATCTATCTTTACACTCTGGCGCCAATTGCAAAGCCCGGGCCATAATGCTACCCCACTTAATTATACTTTCCGCCTCACGCGACTCCACAACTCTCTCAAATTTTTCTATCCCAGCTGACATAACTCAAAGATATTTTATAATAGTTTGGCATTATTACCTGCTTTGCCTTTCTAAATCAAGCAATTTTGCAGTTAGACAGCGATTCTTAAAACAAGTAACCCAAATAAATCGTATAATATTAATTATAACCCTATTTTTATGCTTATCATCTCTTGGATTGTTTACACTTTAGCCATCATCATTTCCGCCTATATTTTGCCGGGTGTAGCCGTCAATAATTTTTGGACAGCCCTAATAACAGCCTTTGTTTTGGCTCTATTAAATATGTTTATTAAACCGATTTTAATTTTATTCACTTTACCTTTAAATTTGTTAACCTTGGGACTATTCACGTTTGTGATCAATGCTCTTTTAATTTTATTGGCAGCTCAAATCGTACCGGGATTCAGGGTTGATGGATTTGGCTGGGCACTTTTATTCGGCATAATTCTGGCCCTAATCAGCACTGTTCTTTTCAGTATAGTGCAAGATTAACAATTTCGCCTGAAAAAACCCGAAAAATTATTTTCGGGCTATTTCAAGCTTTTCTAGGGCGTTTTTTTCAACCGTAAAAAATGAGACTAACCCTTTGGGGAAAAACTTACAATCAAAACTACAAAAACAAAGATGATTAAACCAAAAAAATCTTCTGGAATAACCATCTTCGCTTTTACATACGGAATTATTTTGCAATTAGCACAAATCCACTTTTTTCCGATTCACTTTCAGAATTTGCTTTGGAATTTATTAAAATGCCTTTAATAGGCTTAGTATAAGCACTAATCTGTTGCCTTAAATTCGCAGAATTTTCCGCATCACCTGTCATGGACGCAAAAGCTAAAATCTTATCCACATACTGAGCAAAAACTGCAGGAGAAATATACGTAAACCCATTTAAATCTTTAGCATAAACACTTTTAACTTCTTTAAAAGTACTATCGTTTATAACAACTTTAGCAGTATCTCCAAAGTCCTTATCAAAATTAGGATACAAAGCAATAAAAGCAATATTGTCCTTGCTTAAACCGTACCACAGTTCAATTGGCATATTAATAATGGACTTAAGATCTTGCATTTTTACACGCAGCACATGAACTTTGGCCCCATCTTTTAAATTACTTTCAGCAAAAACGAGGGCAGAAGCCAAATTCTTTTGATTTTCAGAAAACATATCTACCCCTTGCCTAATCAATTTATCCAGAACATCCAAAGTTTTTTGCGCTCCAACGGGATTTGAAGAAGCGTTTATGTAAAGAGCCAAGCTTGGCAGCAAAGAGCCATTATCATTCATCACTAAACTCATTTCCTTATCAAAAAAAGCCGCGACATCCTTTTCAAAATCCAAACCACTTGCTGCAAAGAAAGCTACGATTTTACTTTTAAGATCAGCCACACCCAAAACACGTTCAAACATCATCATCTCCAAATTCAAAATCCCTTTTGCATTAGCTATTTCACTATAAATCATTGCTTGCGCGGCTGGTACTTTATTAGCCAAAACCGGCTTATCCACGGCCACCGTTTTTAAATTAAGTTTACTGTTTTTTAAAAGTTTTTCATCGCCATACTCTTTACCCGATATTCTTAAACCTTTATCTTCTGCCGATAAAGCAAAAAACTGATAATCCATCGCCTGCAGATAATTTTGTTCATCTGCATAATTGCTGGTTTGCGCCTGTGTCACGCCATACAAAGCCGGACTATAGTTCTTAGCTTGAATAAACATAAAGGCGATTGAATCAGGCAACTCAGTCAAAGTTTTTTTATACTGATCATTATCCAAAAGAGAAGGTTTTGCATCCAATTTACGATCGATTGCATCCTTCAAACCCTGCACCGAATTTGCCACAACCAACAAATCCTGTACTTTTGCAATCAGGTTTTTATCGCCAGGCTTCTGAAAATAAATAACATCGCGATGTTTATCCTGCAAAAAATTACTATTTTTGATCATTTTTTGCTGTAAGGCATCAGCTTTAGTCTCATCAGCGATTGGTACTACCAAAAGAGTATCAGAAAAAGCTGGCGCACCCATCACCGCGTTCAAGCTTTTTGCGGGATAATTACTCATCTCTACCATCATTCTTATTTTTTCCCCAAATACAGGCTTTATATCATTTTCGTAATCTAAGCCATTTTTTGTCATGTTTTCGATCAAAGATTGCCTGATTTTATCTAAACCATCTTTTGGAAAATAAGCCTTTAATTTATCCATATTTTCACTTTGATTTTTGTTATCTGTACCAAGCGCTATCACCATGCCGGAATTTTGTGGCAAAACCGATTCAACCGCAGTCCCCTTGGAAGTTCGCATTGCCGATCCATTCCCGGAATTATTACGACAACCCGTAAAAACCAACATACTTAAAAGCGCCAAAACCAAAAAAGCGCCTTTATACTGATGTATAAACTTACGCATAATAAATTTGGTGTTCGCCCTTCCGAAGGTAGGGTTCACATTAAAAAATAACTTCAACCCTTCGGGTTGGTTAGATATATTTAAAGTAGAACTATTTAGCGGCTTTCTTAAGGTCCTTTCTCTTATGAGTAACCGTTTTTTTATCCTGCTTACAGAACTTACTAAGCTCTTTTTTAACCTTATCATTGTTCTTTTTGTTATAGGCAGTTACGTAATTTGCCCTTCCACATGAGGAACAATACCAAGCAGCATATTGACTTTTTCCTTTAGCCATAGATTGTATACGAATTATAGACGAAAAATTTTTAGCACAGCAATCATAGCCAAAAACAGGCTTAAGTCAATCTTTTTTTATAAACCTGCTTAACATAGTGCTAAAAACAGCGAATTTTCTTTCTAGCAGTATAACCATTGATAGCAAAAAAATCACCGCCCCAACAATTAAAATTTGGCCAGAATAAAACGTAAACTGCGAATCAAAAACATTTGCCTCAAAATCAGTCGATGTTCCCACTTGGGGAGCTTGGCGATCAACATTTGCATTTTCGTCTTCCATAAGAGCTTCCTCTGTAATTACAGTCGCCTCTTCCTTGCTTAAACCTTGCCGATTTTCACCCGCAGTAATCCCCACGACCTCACCAAAACCAGTATCTTCAGTCAAATTTTCAGAAACTGTTTTAACTTCCGCAATCTGGATCTTCGCAAAATCAATTTGGGAATCTTTCCATTTCACACCCGCAACATCCTTGCGACCTTTATCAAAAATACTCATCACCGTACGCTCAAAATGTAATAATAAATCCTGATCCAAATTCGTTCCCATTAAGTTAGAAACATAAAAAGAAGCTAACTTTCCATTCTGAAAATCAATACTTGTCCCCTGTTTAAAACTTAGACCAAACACTAAACGCGCGGGATTTTGCTTAAAAGAAGCCAACGATAATATATTTTCCTGATTTTTAAAATCAGAACCCAATTCAAATCTTACAAAATTCCATGCATTATAAAATTCACCAGATGTATTTTTAAATTCTAAATCAAAGGCTATGCCTAAAAATTTCTTAGGTATATTTTCACCAATCAAATCAACCCTATACTGCCCATTAACATTAACGACTTCCAAATAAAAAGTGGGAACAGTTGCCATAAAATAGATAATTTAATAAGTAATAAACCAGTTCCAGGGGGTCTTCCTGGCCGCTACAAATCAAGCAACTACAAGAAAACCCCCATCCTATTTTCAACACTAAATACACGCACCACCTAAGGCCCATTTTCAAACTTAAGCGGAATATGTTTTAGCAAACTGCGCTCCAATATCAATTAAATCGCTGCCATTAATCTGCCCGTCATAAGTCGTATCTACTATCGGATCAAACTTTAAATCCGCGTCAGATTCTCCAAAATGTTGAGCTAATTTTTCCAGATCCCTGCCATCAACCCTATCAGAACGATTATTATCTCCTTTCAAACCACGCATTTCCTTTTGCATGACATCGATCGGCAAACTTTCCATTTGGTCATTAAAAGCAACCACACGATAATGATAATCATTACTTGGAACTATATTTCCGGCACCGCTCACACCATCTTTATCCACAAAACTTGCCTGTTCACTTTCACCAATTTTAACCCACTGATCATGTACGTTTTGCCTAAAAATTCTGTATCCAGTCACACCACTTAACGCATCCCAAGTTAACTGCAAAGAATACCTATCCACACCTTGCACCGCCTTTAAATTAGAAACGGCATCAACTTGTTTATTTTTAGGTGTAAAATTCAAATTTACAAATTGAGCTACAGTGTCACCAAAAGGATTAGCCACAAAACTCTTTGCATCAAAATTCACACTACTCAAAGCACCAGGACCTCCCACCACCTCAAACTGCATCGTGAACAAATCACCATCGCCGGTAACACCATTTTTCACCTCATTCGTACGCGCTTCTGCCACTATCAGTTTTCCTTCGGTGCCATTTTCCAGCGCCGCCTGAAAAGAAGTCGCCACCAAATTATTCTGGCTTAAGAAAGTTTTAACTGCCGCACTCTTAAACTTCAAAACCGCGGGATCATAAGCAAAATCAAACCCATAGGCAAACAAATCTTTTATTGCAATTGCCTTAACGGTGGCAGTTACAATATCGCCGATCATTGGCGCCGGCTTATCCAAGCTCATCGTCACTTTTTGATCATTTGGCTGAGGATTATTTTGAGCTGAATTTGCCCTTTTTGGCGTGCCGATAAAAGCGCCTCCATTAGAAGATTTATCCCCTGTTCCGGTTGATGTTGCCCAGTTAGAAGCCAAATCACCGGAAACCGCTGGATCAATGCGTTCCATGGTCGCCTTAGTCGTGGCATTTCCCGCGAACCACGCTCCACCAGCACTATTCACGTTATCAATGGACAGACCATTTGCATCAAAAAGTTCCAAATTTTGCCCATTATTCGCTAAAGTCATATTAATGATCGCGTCCGAAGTCACGGTACTTACCGTCGCTTCATGATCTTCAATCAAAAAATATCCATGCGCCGCAATCGTTCCACTTAAAATTTTGTACAGATAAGCTCCATGATTGTCATTGATTACCCAATTAGTAAGATCAATTGTCTGATCAGAATTATTATAAAGTTCAATGTATTCATCCGTAGATGAATCAACCGAACCTGCCCAAGCGATTTCATTAATAACAACAGAGCCTGTCACAGCTGCCTTTACGCTAAGCAAAGGCTTAAATCCAGTCACAGCCATCAAAAAAGAAAACAAAATCGCCCACGTTAGCCCCCGATACATTTTATGTTTCATAATTTATTTTTAAGAAATACCAACACTTTCGGCCAAAAGTGACGCCAACTTAACACAGCACACATTAAATTTTTCTAAACCGAATATGAAAAAAATCTTAAATATTCAAGAAATTTGCATTTTGAACCCGCTATGCTAAAATTTGCGGGCAATTAAGCCAACAATAAAACGCAAGCCGCAGTAGCTCAGTTGGTAGAGCGCATCCATGGTAAGGATGAGGTCACGGGTTCAATTCCCGTCTGTGGCTCCAGAAATCAAATAACTTTTAGGTTATTTTCTTTAATATGCTTACATCAGCATTATAAATTAACCTCTGGATAAACAGCTTCACCAGTAAAATCAAAAACAGGGTGACTCCACTTACTATTACTACTGCTTAACCCAACCACTTCAGCGGTAAATTTTTGCAAAGGTAAAGGAACTATAGCTCCCAAAAGATTCTTTTTTTGGGACACTAATTTTTCAATATTTAAGTCTCCCCAAAACGCTCTACCGTTACTTCCTTTTCCATCAACACAGTCTGACGAAATGACTAAACCAATATGGTATTGCGACTGTTCACGTCTACCCTTTTCTGACACTGCTAACCTTTCTACCAAATCAGTTATTTTATCCATAGTATCAAATTGCGCAGGAATTAAAGATCCTAAAATATATCCGACCCTTGCGCGAATGTCTTCAATACTCTTCTCCAGCATTGCCGCATGTAGACGATAACTCAATCTAAGATCCTCACACCCAAATTGCCAGTCAGTCATTCTATAAATCCAGTAATACCAATTATTATTGATAAAATAAATAAGCTCTCTAAATGATTTTGGCTCATCCTTCCCAGAAAAATATTCTGAAGGCATGAACACCTCTGTCAAAATGTCGCTTTCTCTAAACGCTTCGGGCTTATTCAACAAAGTAAAATACTCATCAAAACTAACAAAGCGTAAACTATATTTATCGTTATTTTGAGGTCTATTTAAAAGATCTAACTTTTCCTGCAACATAGCGCTAACACCTAGATCTTCAATTTTATCAGTTTTTTTCATACACAAAACCACTTAAAAGACACCACTTTACCAGAAAAAACACGCCTATTCAATCATCACCCTATTACGCACAATAAATAAGGGGTCCCCCAACTTCGGCCGGCCAAATTGGCTGTATGCCGAATTTTTTACTTTGTCCGCCGTTGACCATTCGGAACTCCACTTACTAACAATTTCAACATTCCCATCGTTACCATAAACCGTAAGCGCTCCCGGAGCCGCAGCAGCTAAAGAAGTTCCACTGACCACTTCCCTGCTCACATCACCAACCGCCAACCTGGTAATACCACCACCAACCCCGGCAAAACCACCACTCGCTTGTTTATCATTAACCTTCCTTAAAAAACTCCCCCGCTCTTTGGTGTTGTCATAAAAAACCATATTTCCAAAACGATCCACATAAGCCAATTTAATCCCTTCTACAGCATCCGGAATTACTACATCGGGATCATCTTCAACCAACTTAAGTCCATGATTGTCCGCCAATAAAGCTACAGTAAAGCTGGACCTAAACTGCTCTCGCGCGCTATATAGTTCATTATTCTCATTTGGTAGATGATAAAGCCGCGTAACCTGTTTTTTAACAGCAGATAAAGCAGAAACCGGCGTAGCCACCACCCTCACGCAATCCCCCAAATGCGCCAAATAAAACGCACTGTCGCCATTTAAATTTTGGGTAGTTCTAGGTGCAGAATTAATAAAAACACCAGTCACCCCAGCATCTTTCTCATGCCCGCGCTCACGTAATTCATCATGTAATCTAAGTACAGCCCGCAAAACGTGATCGGTAATTTGCTCAGCCCCAAAAATATCAAATTCTCTCTGCACATCTCTAAAACCGGATCTAATATCCGTTGCGATTCGCGCGTCCGCATCAGGAGATTTAAGCGGATCCCACTCCTCATGCCCACCATAAGTGTCACTAAATAAGTACAACCGCTTAAGACCGGAATCAGAACCAAAATAATTCGACATAAAATAAAAAATTAAATAATAAAAAAAATCCCGCGAGGAGCACTCACGGGATTAAAATTTATAAAGTTAGTTAACTCAAAAATCCCATGAATGCGAAGTTGGCATCATCATGTCCATCATCATTTGTACTAACGCGTGCTGGGACTTCTTAGGATTCATAGAATTTATAAAACTGTGGAATATAATATCTTCAACTTTATAACTTGGTCAATTCCTTTTATGTTTTTTTCAGATAAAAGCATCATGAATTTAACTATTTTTGTT
>CAZOQT010000011.1:7916-28706 GCA_964582265.1 uncultured Candidatus Peribacteria bacterium | reverse complement strand
GAACGATGAAATCGCCAAAATTTTGAATAAAAGTGAGGGGAGTTTACGCATTTTAAAAATGAGGGCTTTGCAGGCGCTTAAAAAAGTGTTGGAGGATATGAATATCAGGCATTAAAAGCGTAACAATAATCTAAACTTTACGTTTTAAAGCAACGATAATCGAAAATCTATGGGACTATTCTGGAAAAATAACAACGAGGAAGAATTAAAAAAACTTGAAAAAAAGTTGCAGTTTTTTTTGAAGCCAAGTTTTGGCCTGGATGCAAAGCATAATAAGCTTTTGAAAAAAGAACTTTTTCATAAAATTGAATTAGCTCAAAAAGGGGAGTGCCATAAAATTGAAGTCGTATCTTTGGTTGATTCTATTAAAGCACAAGTTACTGGTGTGCAAATTCCAGCTGTAAAAAATGCACAATTAAAAGAGCGGGTAATGAAAGTAGTGGAAAATTCTGATGTTTTAGAAATGGCTTTTGGAAGCCTGCATAGGCCAAGTTATTTTCGTTCGGCTTTGGCTTCTTTAATGTTGATGGTGGTTTTGTTTAGTACTGTTGTGGTTTTGCCTTTTCAGGCTCCGGTAACCTTTGCGGCAAAACTCACCTATATTGAAGAAGTTTATGGGGATGTTTACATATTGCGTGATGGGCAAAATTTTATTGCTAAACCACAATTTGCCTTAGTTGAAGGTGACACCATAATGACTAAAGATAAGAGCTTTACAACAATTAGATTTTTTGATGATAGTACAAGCCGTTTGGGGCAAAACACTTTTATGGAATTAAGAAGGTTGCATTCAGAACAGGGTGATAATGTAAGTTCACAAGTAGAAGTTGCTGTAAATCAGGGAAGAGTTTGGACCAAGGTTTTAAATCTAGTTGATGAGCAATCACATTTTACAGTAGACACTGCTCAGGCTTCTATTACAGCAACCAAAAAAGCAGCATTTGATGTACAGGTTCAGCCAAGTCATTCTACTCTAGCAGTTTTTGATAACGTGGTTGATGTTTCTGCCAAGGCAAGTCTTTCTCCACAGGTAAAACCGGTAGTGGCTGGATTTAAAGCGGATGTTTCTCCGGAAACAATGACAACTACCTTTATTTCGCCTATTTCTTCTATTGCAGCGAGCACCGATTCGAGTTCAAATTTATGGGTTCAATCAAATTTGGAACGCGATAAAGAACATATTGAAAAGATTGCTACAGAAAAAGAAGATAGCTTAAATGCAAAGACCGGTTTAGCCGATGTGCTGCATGTGGATTTTAATTTAGATGATTCCAAGGCTTTTAAAAATCCCGATTTAGAAAATGCACGTCAAGATTTTATTCAAAGCTACAAAGCTTTACTTGAGGGTGAAAAATTACTGCTTCAACATAAAGATATTGATGGAATGAAGCTTATTTTCCAATTTAAAAATGGTGTGAACGATTTTATAAAAAATTATCCTGATTTGGTTAAAAAAGATTCTGTAAATGCAGTGGCATTGAGAGATTTAATCAAAACTAAAATTTCTGGACAGCATAAGGATTTGGTAACTTTTGTATCTGGAGATTTGTTGTATCCAGCCAAGGAAGTAATTGAAGAAACAGTACTTTTGCTTAGCCCAACAGGTGTAGATCAAACACTGGTAAGTCTTTCTTTGGCTGAAGAGAAATTGTTGGAAATCCAAAATTTATTAGAAAAAAACAATGCAGAAATGGCTATGCGTGTTTTGCAAAGATACAAGCGGCAAATTGACGAATTTACACTTAAAATTGACAGTGAAAATTACAGTGAGGTTAAGGACAAGTTAGTGTTAATTCTTTCCAAACAGGTTGAGCAGGTAAAAGTTTTGGCGGCAATCGAAAAATCTTTAACCGATCCTGCGGAAAAAAGTTTATTGGCTGATGTTAAATCTATAAGACTGATGGTCATAAATAAATTAATTTCAGCTTTGCAAAAATTGCCACAGTCTGTTCCAGCTAAATTGATCAAAGAGCTTAGGGATTTGGTAGAGACATACTTAAAACAAACTCTACATGATGATGATTCTATTTCTAAGCTAAATAAGGTGTTAGAAAGCGCGGAAAAAGAAGAAAAAACATCAGCTTCACAAGAATCAAAAACGCTTCTTCCGGTTAATTTGGGTGTAGTAACCTTAATAGATAAAGATAAATCAGAAACTGTACAAACTGCTAATGCTCAAAATACTTCATCTTCTCAAAATAGTCCGGCAACAACTCAGGCTACTTCTAACGAAACCAATACTGCTATAAAGAAAGAGCCGGCTGCGCCTGGGACCAACAGTTTGGATCAGTCAAACCTTGAGACACAATCAAATACGCCTCAAATTGATTTATCTCAAATAGATCCGATTACTGGTTCTTTGGGAGTTGATGCTATTCCAGTAACGTCACAAATCCAACAATAAGTCCAAAGGCAGCAACAAAAGCGCCTATAATCCAGAATCTCATTACAATGTTAGGTTCACTCCAGCCGCTTTTTTCAAAGTGATGATGAAGTGGTGCAATATGAAAAAGCTTCTTTTTGAAGAACTTTTTAGAAATCACCTGTAAAATTACTGAAACTGTTTCTACTACAAAAATAAATCCAATCAAAGGAAGTACAGCTACAGCATTGGTCATCATGGCAATTACTCCAAGAGTTGCTCCAAGTGCAAGTGCGCCAGTATCGCCCATATAAAAATGAGCTGGGAAAATGTTGAACCACAAAAACCCGATTAAAGATCCCACTATAACCGCACAGAAGGCTGCTAAAATGAACAAACCTTTGGCATAGGCCAGAACCCCAAAGGCACTAAACGCTATGATTAAAAGCCCACCAGCAAGGCCGTCCAGGCCATCTGTAATGTTAACAGCGTTAGAAGTAGCCGTGATCACAAAAATGAAAAGGGGAATATACCACCAACCAATAGTCACATTGCCAAGGCCTGGAATTAAGATCTGATCAATTCCCAGGCGGAAATAAAACCAGTATGCGCCAAGTGTGGCGAAAGTTAAGAGCCATAAGAATTTGGGTTTTACATTCAGACCTTTGTTTTTGCCAAGGCCTTTAATGTTTAGGTAATCGTCGATTGCGCCAAGGATGGCTGTTGTAATAAGTGTGAAAATTGGCAGCCAGGTTTCTTGCCTATTTAAAAGTGAATTTTTGGTTATGTTTAGAACTGAAGATAGCCATGATCCTAGTACAACTAATAAGGTTGTGCCCCAAATTAATATTCCTCCCATGGTAGGGGTACCTTTTTTCTTGGCATGTAGTTCGTTAAAGATGCTGGCGATTTCTCCGGTTGTGGCTTTATCTCGCAATTGTTTGCCGATTTTGTATTTGTGTAAAAGCTTTATAAAAGGTGGAGCAATCAGCAGTGTAATGATGAAAGCACTTATTTCTGAACCTAAAATCAAAGTTAAATTACGAAGTAGTTGCGAAAAACTGACGTTAGAAAAAAGATCATTCATATTTGTGGAATTAGTACCAGTTATAGCTTCTAAAAACCCAATCAGCCAGAATTTTTGTTTCGCGATATCGATCCGGGCTGCCAAGCACCACTGTTAAGATATCACGTCCTTTATCATTTTCGATAATTGAAATTAAACATTCACCGGCTAAATCTGTAGTTCCTGTTTTAAGTCCAAGCACTTTTAGATAACTTTTTAAAAGATCATTGGTGGTTTTAAGTTTGTGAACAAGCTTTCCATTGATTGAGCTTACCTCGTATTCTTTAAGTATACTCGCTTGGCGAATAAAAGCTTTGCTGTAGGCATATCTTCCCAATAAGGTTAGATCGTATGTGCTGGAATAATTGCCTTCTTCATCCAGTCCAATTGGATTTGTGAAATGAGTGTCGTATAAACCAAGTTGCAAAGCTTTCTGGTTCATTTTTTTTACAAATTCATCCATGTTGCCGTTGCTGTTGTGTTCAGCAAGAGCAAAAGCTGCATCATTGGCGGATGCTATTAAAGCGGCGTAAAGTAAATTTTGAACCGTGATTTTTTCTCCTGGGGCAAGCCATATTTTTGATCCCTGGACGGTAGTAATGCGTTTAGATACCGTAACCTCTTCTTCCATTTTGTTTTCTTCCAAGATGATAATTGTCGTCATTAATTTGGTAATGCTGGCAATGGCTCTTTGTTCGTGGATATTTTTCTGGTAAAGGGTAAGACCAGTTTTTAAGTCTACGGCTATTGCTGATTTTGCTTTAATAACAGGACCAATGTTACTTTCTTTTTGTTCTGGTAGAGCTGAAGCTTCAAGTAGAGAGCTATTTTGCCAATTGCTTATTTGGGGTTCAGAAAAATTAGGTATAAGTAAAGTTCCTGTTGTGAATAGGCTTAAAAGAGTAGTGAGCATTATTTTTTATTAGCTGAAGGTGTTTTGGTGTTAGCTTGTGTTTGTGTTGTGGCCTGAGTTTTTGCAGTTTCTTCTGTATTTGTAGTTGAACTTGGACTGGCTAAATAAGGAAGAACTTTATATGGATCCTTGATTCTTTTGTTTAAATAATCTGCTCCTAATTCAATAACAACGCGGGTGCTTTGTTTATCGTATTTTCCAATGTTTACTAAATATTCCGAAGGAATTCCGCTTTGTACCTTGTATGGCAATATTTTGGTAATAGCATCCAAAATCGCCGGTTTTTTGCCGTTACTGTCTGGTTGATAGTAAATAGTAGTGTTGGTCAAACTGGTGTTGCTGGCATTACCAGAGAAAAAACCATTATAACAAAGGCGATTTAGATAAGTTAAAACGTCTGTAGCTAAATTAGGAACTTTTGTGCCGTTTAGTACCTGAATAGGAGCTTGATCTTCTGCTGTTAAAGCATTTGCAAAAAAATTATTAGTGAATTCTTGAATGTACTGATTTGTGTTTCCCGCAGGGAGCAAAACAAAAGCACCACTAAAGTAATCACGTGATGGTGTATAAAGAAGCCCGCCGCAGGCAACGGGATTGTCGTTTAAAACGCGAGTGATTGTGCTGTCTTTACCAAGGTCTTTGGCAACTTTTGCCAGTTCAATGATTTCATTTAAAGAAAGATCAGTTTCTATACTGCTATCTACAGAATCATATAAAGATTTTATTTTGGCTGGATCGGTTAAAACATCTAAACTTAATGCTTTTTCGCGTAGTGCTGAGATGATTTGTTGTTGGCGGCGGGCGCGATCAAAGTCGCTGGTAGTTTCGCGGCTGCGTGCATATTTTAAGGCAATTTCACCAGAGAAATGCTGAGGGCCTTTGCTTATGGATAAAGTTTCATAACCTGTGGTTTCACCCAATGGATAATATGGATCATAAAGGTCTTTTTCTACAACTACGTCGACACCACCCATGCTATCAACAATTTTTTTAAATCCTTTAAAATCGATTTTAATGTAATAATCAATTGGCACTCCGGTGATATTGGAAACTACGTCTTTTAATTCTTCCATGCCTTCTTGTGAGCTGAATTTATTTTTACCGATGCTGTAAATTTGATTGATTCTTTCTCCAGAATTTAATTTTTTGCTGTTTACGTATAAATCGCGCGGAATGGAAAGCATAGGGACGATTTTTTGATCGTAATCAATACTAGCCACAATCAGTGAATCTGTAAGGTCTCCGCCGTCATGACCTTCGCCACCAACACCTGCTAACAAAATATTGGTATGACCATATTCATCTGTTTTTAGGCTTTTGCCAAAAGAAAAAATGATTCCTGAAAAATCAAGGCTTCTGATTAAAGCGTAAATTGCATACAAAAGAATTATTATTACAATAAGACCTCCAATAATGGCTGCTTTTTGAGTCTTTTTTTGATTTATTGGGTGTAGTTGAAAATCCATTGTTGTTTTTTAGTTTATTTTAAAATGCCACTCTATTTTAGAGATTTTTATTGGAAAAAAAAGTATTTTTGCTTGCGTTAAATCAAGTTGAATATAGAGCTGTTAATTTTAATATACCTAAATTATCAACATTCAAACCTACACCAATGATGGTCCATTTTGCGCTTAAACTATCTGCAAGGGAAGAAATGGTTTCCGCAAGCTTGGTGATGCTGTTGGATTGCAGAATGTTAATATCAACGCCTTTTGTAAAACCTGCATTTTGAATTACGCCTGTAATGGTAGTGTTGTCTGGTGCGGTAAAACCATAAAAATTTTGCTCAACCATATTTGCACTCCAATTGCTGGCTATGGCAGAAAGTGTAGAATCATTATTTAGACTTTGTACACCGACTGAACTTCTTTTGGCATTAATCGTATTTATTAAATCTGATTTGATTGTATTGATCTTTTCTAAAGTTAATGGGTAAGTCGAAAATTCTTCTACTACGAAAATGCCACCTTGACTATCCTGCGCAAATCCCAAACCCACTCTTTCCCAATCACTTTGAAGCAAATTTTGACGGTGTGTAGGACTTCTTAACAAGCCGTTGTGGGCGTATAACAAATTTGGTGCCTGTGCTAAGTTTTCGCCAACGGCAGTAGGAATTTGTAATGCAATGCGGCGATCTTCTGGGCTGTTGCCGTCTGGATTAATATGGCCAAAAAACTTGCGTTTGGACATGTCATTTGCATGATTTTGGGCAAGTGTATTTAGGTCCGGATCTGCATTAACCATTTTAAATCCTGCCTTGGCGCGTTCGTCATTTATTAAATTAAGCAGCTGGTTGCGGAGGTTGTTTATATTAAAATTCTGGATCTTTTGTTCAGATTCAGCCAAATCAAAAAAATCAGGAATTAAAGGTATTCCATTACCAACATATACAGGAGTATTTATTACTGCTGAGCCATTTTTGCCGTTAATTTCCACAATGTAGGTGCCGTTTTGGGTGACGTTATAATTTAAGCTGTAGCTGTGACCTTGGGGAATAATGTTAGCACCCAGGTAGCTGGTTAACGGTTGGCTTGTAGTAAGTTTAATTGAGTCTACTAAACCATTTGGTTTTGTAACTAGGGCTTCTTCAAAAATATCTGTTTTGGTCATGCCAGAAATGCTTATATTTCCAGGGGAATTCATGATTTCTGGTAGTGAATTATAACTGATTTGATCAGGATGAAGTTCGCTGAAAGTGTGTGTGGTTGCATTGAAACTGGAGGTAGTGCCGGTGGTCCAGGCAGTATCAATTTTTAATGGTTTAGTTTGAGATGATTTGGCGCTCTTAATTTGAAAATTCACTGATCCAGGGCGGAAATTTTTAAGGTCTGAGTAATCTATGTCAAAACTGTTTCTGGTTTGACGAGAAAAATAAGTTTTACTTTCGCTGCCTTGAAAAATGATTAATTTGCTTAAATTGTTGCTTGCATTGTCCCAATAAAAAGTAGTTTGTTGATTTTTATATTCTACTTTTTGATTGTTGGGGGCTTGAGCGCTTATTTGAGATCCTGGATTGGGCAGGTTAGATATTACCGAAATAGGAACAATTTTACTTTGTCCGGAATCTCCAGGGATTATTCCCAGATTATAATTCCCGGCTTTTTTGAATATAACTTTTATTTTAAACGTGTTGTTGGAAACATTGGAAATATAATTTTGAATACTGCCATCAGAAGTGTTTTTTATAAAGGTAAAAGCTTGTTGATAAGTTCCGCTTTTAATTGATCCTTCCAAATAATAAACTTCGTTTAAATAAAAAATATTGGGGAATGAATCGTTTAAAGTGATGTTTGTGAAATAATCTGCTTTGTAAGTTTGGTAAGTTACCGGTTCAAAATTATCGACAATGGTATTTTGTGTATTGCCTGGTTGGGCAGTTGCAAGATGTGTTTGCGCATAAGCATATCACTCATTTGTAAAAGCGGTGCTTTTGGTCTGTGTGACTATTAAATTTCTAAAAAGAATTTCGCTTACTTGTCCTCTAAATAATCCGGCTGAAGGGATAAAATAATCCCCAAAATCTTCCAGAAAATTTTGTTGTTTGCCATAGACTACATATGGGGTAAACCAGTCTGATAATGATATGTCTTTAAAGGGAATCTGATCGGCATTAATTGATTGTGCAATATTCCAATGTGCAATGTTGCCGATTATTTTTAATCCTTCAACCTTATTAACAGTTTGGTTTGGTTTGAATGTGCCATCGGGATACCCCTGAACCCAACCTTCTTTTTTGGCTTTACGTAAATATGGAGCGTACCAGGCATTTTCATCTGTGTCCTTAAAGCCTGTGGGCGTATTAATGTCTGTTGGAATATTGTAGGTTTTAAGTGCGAGTTTTAAGAATTCCGCTCTGTTAACGGCTCGCTCTGGTTGAAATGTGCCATCGGGGTAACCCTGAATTATGCCGCTCGCCTGAAGATAATTAATAGCTGTTAAATGTTGATCACTGTTACTTACATCAATAAAGCTGGCTTTGCTTATATCAAAACCAATAATGTTAAATACGGTGACGGCTGTCAGAATGAAAGTAAATTTTTTCATAGAAGTTTTTATTTCTTGGTTACAAAAATGCCTTAATTAATTTTTAATTACAAGTTTAGTTTTGGGGTTTGACTTCTTAATTTGAATGTCTATAGTATTTACACGTTTTATTATTTAAATATTACACATGCAAAATAAAATTTTCCGTTGGGGTGGTGTAGTTCTCTTAAGTTTGTCCATTGTTTTGGGAGGATGTAATCAGCAAAAAGCTCCAGCTGAAGCAATTCAGGATGGTATGAAAAATTTGGCAAAAGTAAATTCTTACACCATGGATGGGAATATGCTTTTAGATTTAGATGGCACTGCTGATCAGTCCGTTAAAAAAATGAATACTAATATTAATTTGGCATTAGCGATTCAGGGGAATGACCCAAACAATATGTTGCTTAATTTAAAGTTAAATGGAAGCTTTAATGCAGATGGAGATGGTGGTTCTGGTTCAATGGAAATGCGTCTTAATAAAGATACAGTCTATGCAACTGTGAGCCAGCTTGCAGGTCAGGGTGAAATTAAAGTTCCTGAAGAGATTTCCAGCCAGGTGTTAAATAAATGGTTTAAATTTACAATTCCGGCAGAAGTTTTGACTAATCTTGCTCAAAATTTGGCAACAGCTAAGGACGAATCAAAAATGACTCCAGAGCAAAAGAAAATCAAAGAGTTATATGAAAAAACAACTTTCTTTAAAAATCCTACTTTAGTAGGCACAGAAACAGTAAAAGGAGAGGCAAGTACTCATTATTCTGCGGTTTTAGATAAAGAAGCGTTTATTAATTTCATTAGACAGGTAACAGAATTACAGGGTAACAAAATTTCAGATGCGGAATTTGCAGATATGAAAGCAACTTTTGATAAAGTTGAAAACACATCTTCCGATATCTGGATTGCTAACAGCAATAAGGTTATTAATCGTGTAAGCATGAAATTCGCGTTTGCAGGATCAACTACAGAACCAAGCGGTAAATTGGCTTTGGATTTTAGTCTGGGTGATTTTAATAAACCAGTTACAGTTGAAGTTCCAGCTGACGCAGTTGAGTTTCCAATGAGTTCATTACTTAATTTGGCGATTAGTAGTGAAGCTGGAGATCTATCTGGAGAGCCAGTAGAGTCAACTTTGGAAGAACCAAAGACAGAGGCAACACAGTCAAGCACTCAGTTGAAAGTTACTCCAAAGGTTAAATAATTATTTGATTTTTTTGTCTAAAAGTACAGATTTGTAATCAGTGGCCCCGTTCAAACCAGAATGGGGCCTTTTTAAATCTGTTTTTGATTGATTTGCCAAGTCCATTGCGGCAAGAATTTTGGCAAAATGTTTGCTGATTTTTTGATCATATTTTTTGGCTGATTTCCACATCAAATCAAAGATCTTTTTTTGAGCTTCCGCAATCTCCTGATTTTCAATAAGGATGCCGAATTTTTCTTTTAAGGAAGTAATCGCAACTTTGTGATCGTAAATCAAAATGTCCAAATGAAAATTGTATTCAATTGGCACTAAGCGGCTTTCTCGCATTTCCAATTCATCCCTTAATTTGTGCTGGTATGTTTCTATTGTTCCCGGATAAACGCATTTTACAAAGATTCCTTTTTCTGTACGTCGTTTATAATATTTGGGAAAATAATTTGGCAGAATTTGAGTTAATTCTTCCAGTGTGGCATAGGCTCTAAGTGGTTCATGAGAAGTTAGTGTGTCTTCCATAATGTTTAAAATTCCTTCTGCTCCCTGGTAAAAATGCACTTTGGAGTTTCCAGTATTAACATTCTTAATGTTTTCAAAATCGCGCATTAGTAGACCCAAATTGTCGATTTTATTCTGCAAATCGTATTGCTTGTTTTTTAATTTTTCCAGTATCAAATTAGGATCAATCGCCGAAAAATAGGTGATATTCCCTTTAATGATTTGCTGCACAAACCCTTTCTGAATAAGCCGCTCAAGATTGTTATAGCAGCTGCTACGGTTTAAACCTGTTTTGCGGGCAATTGTGCTGGCGGGGTTGTTCCCAATAGCTAAAAGCACACAATAGGTTTCTGCCTCTTTGTGGTTTAACCCAAATTCCTGGAGGGATTGAATGAGGTCATGCATACTTTTCTGTTAAATATCAGAAAAGGAGATCTTTATATCATCCCTAAGTTTTTAAAGTCAACATAGGCACTTAAAAAGACTTGCTTGAACCTGTTTTTACCAGCCGAACATCTTACCTACATCTTCTGGAGATTCACGTTTGCGGGCAACTGTAACAATTCCGTTTTGTAAAACTACCTTTGTAGGAGAAGAAAGGAAACAGTGATGTGAGGTAAAGCTATCCTGATATGCTCCAGTATCCAACACAGCTATATAGAAGTTTTCATTTTCGGTAAAATCTTCCAAGCGGGGCAGTAACAGATAATCATTTCCGGTGTATTTATCGTCTGAATCACAACTGATACCAGCTAGCCAAACGCGATGACGGGCTTTGGCATCCATATGATTTACCGGTACAACATGCCATTTTTGATGAATTGACCAGGTGTCTAGCAAGTCGTTCATAAAGCTGCCGTCAATCAAATACCATTGTTTGGCTACACCTTTAGGAATTTCTTTGGAAGCCACAATCTTGTAAACGGATAACTGCGCGGGGCCTGTAACATATTGCCCCCATTCCACAATGATATTTGGATGAGGAATACCAGCTTTTTCTGACCAAACTTTAAGGTTTTTGAAAACGCGAGAAAGCACAGATTCAACGCTATATAGTTTTTTCTTTTCATGAGGGATCGCAAAGCCGCCACCAATGTTAATGGTATCGAGCGAAGGATTTTTTTCACGAATTTTAAGGTATGCTTCAAAACCTTCACGTAGTGCTTTAAGGATATCATTTTCAACTTCGATTTGGGTTCCCATGTGATAATGCAAAACCTTTAAATTGCGAATTTTACCCAAAGATAAAATTTCATCCAAATTTAAACCGAATTGATCAATTTTCTTGTCCCAATGGGATTTAACGCGTGTTCTTAGATTGATGCGTATACCGGTGTCGCCGGCAAAACCCTTAATGTTTTTGATTTCTTCCAGACTTTCAATAATTGGGATAATGCCAAGGCCAAGACTTTTTAGCTCTTTAATCAAGTTCATGTATTCCGGAGTTTTGGCGCCGTTACAAACTACGCGCAATTTGGAATTGAAGTTCTCGTTCATCCAGAGTTTTTTTACAATCCAAAGGTGATTGGCAGATGATGCCTCAAGATGAGCGCCTTCGGAAAGTAAAGCCAACATGGCTTCTTTATTTTGGTTAACTTTAATAGGAAAATGATATGTGAATTTTCCTTTGTAACCAACCCTTTTAATATTAAAATTAGCCACTTTATAAATGTGGCTAAGTCTTTCTTCAATAATAAAGGGCATAAAAATTTCAACCGAAGAACCAAATTTACGTGCTAAATCGTAAACATTGTATTGATAATTTCCTTCGCGAATAACCAGTTCTCCGTCTTTGTTTATATCAAAGTATTCGGTGTTGAATTCTTTTTGTGCAAGTTTCCAAATTTTCTTGAAATTTTTGGCGGGAGGACGCTTAAGTTTTTTCACTTCTAGTGTGGAAAAAATAAAAAATAAAAATTTTTTTCCGTGATTATGTTTGTATCAAATATTCATTTAAAGTGCAAGAAAAATCTTTGTGTTTTTCAGATTTTTTGTTTTTATTTTTGAAATATATTTTTTGGTGCAGATTATGATTTTGGTTGTTGTTGAGTTGAGCAGTGAAAAGTGCCAAGGCCCCATACAAGATCAGTACAATCTATCCCTATAACTTTTCTTTCTGGAAAAAGTTCCTGCAAAATTTTTATAGCTTTTAGGTCCTGATTACACTTAAACGTTGGGACAAGCACAACTTTGTTAGCAATATAAAAATTGGCATAGCTTGCAGGGAGTCGTTGACCTTCATAAATTACAGGTGCCGGCATAGGTAGCGCTATAACGTTTAATGGGTTTCCGTCCTGATCTTTCATTTTTTGTAAATCTTTGAAACAGGTTTGTAATATTTCGTAATTTTCATCGTTTGGATTTTCTTCCAGCGCGCAAACAACTGTGTTTTCGTTTACAAAACGGGCAATGTCATCAATGTGTCCATCGGTATCGTCACCAATAATGCCTTCCTTAAGCCATAGAACGTTCGCGGCTCCCAGGAATTTTTTTAAAAAACTTTCGATTGTTGTGCGGTTTAATTTTGGATTACGGTTCTTGTTAAGAAGACATTGTTCGGTAGTTAGTAGAGTTCCTTTGCCGTTAACGTCTATTGATCCACCTTCCAAGACCATGCCGGGTTCGAGTACGGGTATGTTATAAATTTTGCCTATGTGTTGAGGAACTATATCATCCTGATTATATGGTTTGTATTTGTCCCCCCAGGCATTAAAAACCCAGTCAGTGATGATTAATTTGCCTTTAGCGGTTGTTTTTAATTTCTTTGATGTTATGTCATGGTTTTGCTCTTCACGCACAAAAATCGGGCCAATATCGCGTGCCCAGGATGAATCTGTAGGAATGTGATGAAAAAATACATTACTTAAAAGTTGTTCTGGAATCTTGGCTTGATTTAAAACTTCAAGCGCTAAGTCTTCCATTTTTTGATCGTTCACACAAATAAAGACTTTTTCGCTTTCGGCAAGAGCGCGGACCATTTCGGCAAATACCATTGGCACAGGTTCAAATTTACCGGGCCAGTGGCTTTTATTATGTGGCCAAGCCAACCAGGTTCCTTCATGAGCTTCCCATTCTGCGGGCATTAAGTAAGACATCTATTTAATTTTAGTGATTACTTTGTTGTAGTCGCTATGAAAAGGCCAATCTGCGACTTTACGCTGGATCAGATCTAAATCGATCGTCGCGATTAAATTTGTTTCTTTATTTTTTGGAGCTTCTTTAACGATTTGACCGTATGGATCGCTCACAAAAGAGGTTCCCCAAAAATTAAGCGTATCTTCCAGTTTAACGCGATTAACGGAAGCAATGAAGCAATTATTATCTATGCCGTGGCTGATTTGAGTAACTTGCCACATGTTGTTTTCTGCTTTGTTGAGCCATCTGTCGCGTTGAGAAGTAGGCCAGCCGATTGCGGTTGGAAAAAACAGAATCTCTGCTCCTTTTAGTCCCGCCGCTCGTGCGCCTTCTGGAAACCATTGATCATAACAGATTTGTGGAGCAACTTTGGCATATCTGGTTTCAAAAACGCGAACTCCAAGATCTCCTGGAGCAAAATAATAGGCTTCATCGTAGCCATGTTGCGGGTCGTTTGGAATATGAATTTTGCGGTATTTACCAACCATTTTTCCGTCAGCATCAATAACTACTGCGGTATTGTAATATTTTTTGGCCGCAGTTTTTTCGTAAATCGAAGTAATAATTACAGTTTCTGTTTGTGCAGCTATTTTACAGAGCGCTTCCAGAGTTGGTCCAGGAAGTGGCTCGGCAAGGTCAAAGAATTTTTTTTCGCGGGTTTGGCAGAAATAAGGGCCTACAAAAAGTTCTGGAAGCGCAATTATTTGTGCGCCTTTCTGTGCTATTTTTTTTATATTTTCCAGCCCTTTTTTAAGGTTTTGGGAAACGTCCTGTGTTGATTGCATTTGAATTAACCCGATGTTTACTTTTCTGCTCATGATGGGGGATTATTTAGTGATTTTGTAAATCAAAATTTAGCAAGTTTTAAGTTAGCAAATAACAAAGTATTTGCAAAGCATTTACTTTGGATTTAATGAAATTTTAAGGAATTTTTTAGAAAGATTTTAGATTTTGGTAATTTTGGAGGAATAAAATGTGGTTTATAAAATTTTTGAAAAAGGCATGAGTAAATTTTGGAGTTTAAATATTGGAATTGTGGCGTTTTTGATCGGGGTGTTTTTGGCTAGTTTTGGACTTTGGGGTGTTTTATTTTTGATTTCTGCTGCCATAATCTTGGTTATGTTGTTTTGTCACGAATTTTTTAAACGATATTTTAAGAATTACAGATGGAAATATTTTTTAATTGCTATTTTAGGCTTAGGTTTTGGCTATCTTAGGTTTGTTTTTGCTGTTCCCGGTTTTAATGTTGGTGACATCGCTTATTACAGAGATTTAAATTTGAAAGCCAAATTTGAGGGAACGATTGTTAACGAAATTGAACAACACGGTGATAAACAGTATTTAACAATAGAAGCTTCCAGCATATTTTGGAATAATAATTGGCGTAAAGTCAGTGGCAAAATTCTGGTAAAAACGGATCGGTATCCGGAATTTAAGTTTGGTGATTTTTTGTTAATTGAAGGTCAAATCCGTTCACCTCCAATTTTAGAAGGCAGTTTTTATCCTCAGCAATTGGCTAAGGAAAATATTTTTGCCGTCACTTATAATCCTCAAATAAATTTTTTGAAGGTAGGGGAGGCAGATCCTTTTTGGAAACTGGTTTTTATTTTAAAGACTTGGCTAAGTTCACAGATAAATCTTATTTATACCGAACCGGAAGCAAGCTTGGTGGCTGGACTATTAATGGGGATTAGAACCAGTATTCCACAAAGTATTTTGGATGATTTTAGTATAGTTGGACTAACGCATATTCTTGCAATTTCCGGTTATAATATTAATTTGATGATTGCGATTTTTGGGTTCCTGTTTGTGGGAGTGGGAAGGCGCGCAAAGTTTTTGGGAATGCTTGGTGGGATTGTTTTATTTATGCTGTTTACTGGCTTTTCTGGCAGTGTGATTAGAGCAGCATGGATGGGCTTTTTTGTAATTTTATCCACTGCTAATGGGCGAAAAGGGCATGCCTTGATTAATCTTTTGTTGAGCGCTTTTTTGATGGTGTTTTTGAATCCTTATGTGCTTGCTTTTGACCTTTCGTTTGAACTTTCATTTTTGGCAACTTTAGGATTGGTGGTTTTAATGCCAATGGTGGAGGAATATCTTGAATCTCAAAAGAATCAAGATAGCTTTAGGAATGGTGCCATAAAATTTTATAGTGAACTCCCTGGATTTTTGAAAGATGGCTTTATGGTGACGATGGCCGCGCAGGTCTTTACTACGCCCCTGATTATCTATTATTTTGGGCGATTTTCCATAATTGCGCCAATTGCCAATATTATTTTTTTGCCACTTATTCCGCTTATTATGCTGGTAAGTTTTTTAGGTTTGATGATGTCTTATATTAGCCAAATTTTGGCTTTGCCTTTAGTGGCTACAACCTGGATTTTATTGAAAATACTTTTAATTGGCGTGCACCTGATCGCGATTATTCCGTGGGCGGCAGTGCAGTTTTGATTCAAGTGCTTAGGCACAAGCTTTTACCTTTTATAAATCCAAATTGAAGCCATGTTGTTTTCTTGATCTGCCGGTTCGTGATGGGTTTCTTGCCATGTGCCGATTTTGAAAGCGTATGAAATTACGCGAGCTCCAGGTTTTAATTCTTTTTCCAGTTTTGCCTGCAACTTGGCTAATGTTTCTGGCATTAGATAGCACATAATTACGTCTATGTCCTTAAAATTGTAAAAATGAAAATCACGAAAAAGTATTTGGGCTTTAGATTTCCAAAAGAATTTACGAATGCGAGCCAGTATATATACAAGTGGTGAAAGTTCCAGACCTGTTGCATGAGCTCCAAATTCATTTGCCGCAATGTAAACCATCCTTCCATCGCCACAACCTATATCAAAAACTTTTTCACCAGGTTTGATTTGGGCTAATGAGGCCATTTTACGAGCTCTGGCAATTGGCGTTGGTACAAAAGGCGCTCCGTTTATAAGTGCGCGCAGTGTTGGAATTAAGATTAAAGCAAACGCTAAAATCCACCAAAAATTGATTCGATCGTGCGGAATTAGATAAAGTATTGCAAGAAGAACCAAAATAAGCCCAACCGATAATGAAAAATCTTGAAATGCGGATTTTTTGATTTTATTTTGGTTTTGCATAGGGAATTAAAGATGATTAGCCTTCGGAGCCGGTGTTTTGAAATTTAACGCCGATATCTTCTTTTTCAATTTTTTTCTTTATAGCCATTTTTTGTTTTGGGGTAAGGGTTCCTCCAAGTCTTTCTGCCATCATTTGTTCAACAATTTTGGTTAATGCTAATTTAGTCTGTAATTCCATTTGTTGAGCTTGGGTGAGTGCCATTTTACCATTAAGATGGCCCACTTTTTCATCTTTAAATTCAACATAATCTTGTGATTCCAGCTTGCTATTTTCAGTCTGAGTTTTACTGCCTAAAAATTTTTTTAAATTAACCAAATCTGTATTTTCGCTGGTTGCATGTTGTAGTTTTTCGACATTTACTACTCTTTTCTTTTCGGCAGTTCCTTTACGGTTTAACATTTTTTTGCCGCCTGTGTATTCTTGTAAATCTTGATCAATTTCCGCGTCTCTTGCTGCTTCGTCTCCGCTAAAACGTCTGCGACGGCTGGTTGTGGAATTTTCCATGCGATCAGCGTGGTCCAGCATTTCTGCCATTTGTTCCATGATGGAGGTTTTTGTTCTGGCTTCATGCATGGAAGATTTATTTAATGCTTCATCAATTATTGAATCGATCAGAAAATCTTCTTCTGGAGAAATATCGTTTTTTTCTGCTGGAGCGGCTATTCCTGGTATTAATTTAGATAATCTTTGTAATTCTTTTTTGGCTTGTTCGTCACCTTCATGCATTAACAAAATTGCTTCGTATAATTTGTAAGCGTTTTCAAATTTGCCGTTGGCTTCTTCAAAAGCAGCTTTTAATCTAAGTTGTTGAACTGCGGTGGCATTTTCACCGAGCTTGTCGGTAATTTCGTTTCCTTTTAATCCTTCAATGATAGCCTTTCTAGCTCTAAACCCGGCTTCTGGGCCGTCGAATTCTTTATCCAATGCTATTTTGGTTTCTGGGGTGATTTTGTTTCCGGCGATTTTTTCCTGAATCAGATTTGTGTATTCCTGAACCTGTTGAACGCGCTTTGCGTACTCTGAACTGTTTTCGAAATTTTTGATATATAAGGCAGTTGCTTCTTTGTTCGGGCTTTCATCTTCAATTAATTGCTGCTTGAACCATTCCTTAAACTCCTCACCGGTTTTTTTTGATAAAATGGCATGTGGCTTAGTTGCCATTGCAATGTCTACTTTTTGCTCATATTCTTTTTGCATGCCCTCTTCCAATTTGTTCTCGGCGTCGATTTTATCTTTATTATCTTCAATGTATTGGATCAAAATGGTTTTTTCGTCGCTGGTTAATTGGGAGAAAGCTTTTGGTTTGCTTCTGTGTTCAGCTTTAAATCCTTTTCTGTCCATTTCGGGTTTAATGATTTTGTCGTAGGTGTTATCGAATTTATTCTCAAGTCTGGCCTTGGTTCTTGCTGGTAATGCGTCATAACGTGCGGTTAAAGCGGCTTCGGTTTTTAGGTAACCTTCCAGCATGGTTAAGAAATTTTCACGGCTGCTAATTGAGCGATTTGGCTTGTCATATTCTGCGCGCAGCATGATTCTGGTGTCTTCAGAAACATCCTTACAGTCGTTTAATTTAGTGTGATAGGATTTATCCATAGCAAGCTCCATCTCCATCAGGATTTTTTCTTTATCCGATAAGCCAACTTTCAAAAAGTCAGCATATTCTTTTTGCCTTTCTGGATTAAATTGTTTGAATTTTGCAACTGCTTCCTGCCTTGGTTTTAATTGAGTTGGTTCAAACTCCTTGATGGCTTTTTTGGCATCTTCGACTGTTGGTCGCATGCAGAACCATAATTCAAATTGGCCAACAATGTCGTCACCTCCAATAAATTCCTTGTTGTTTTCTAACAGTCCATGGTACTCCTCAAATAATTTATTTTTTGTTTCCAGTTCATTAAGTGTGGCTTCTATGCCTTTTGGATTGAGTTTTACTTTGTCTTTTAATTTCTCTAAAAAGCCCTGTAATTTAGCAATTCTCTGCTCAAAATCCTTAACGTATTTTTCTTTACCTTTTACGTCCAGCTCATTAAATTTTTCCAGCTCTCCTTCTAATTCCTGATCAGAAGCGTTGGCTACTTCTTTTAATGTCGATTTAATTGCATCTTTAAATTCGGCACTTTTTGTTGTAACTTCTGTGATTTGTCGATCTAGAGTTTGAAAATGTGTGGCATTTACACCTTTTTGGCTGCTTAATCTTTCAAATTCCTTTAAAAAATGGTCTTGTTCTTTTTTACTGATTACACCAGTCGATTTTTGAAGATTATCCAGGACCCCTTTACTTACATCCTCAATGTTTTTTAACGCACTTGCATCAAGATCTTTTTCATCTAATCTTTGAATGGATTTTTGTCTTAGACCTTCCATCAATTTATCAGTATCTATGTCACGGCTGCCTTTTTCCAAGTAGACTACCAATTTGGGCAGCAGCGAATGCCGGTATGTGTTGAGATGTTTTAATAACATAAATTTAAATCATTGCTTGAATTGGAGGTGGAATTACTTCCTCAATGAGACGATCTACGTCTACAGGGGGCTTGTCCTTGATCGATCTTAATTCTTCCATAATTTCTTCCGGGTTTTCACTTTTGTTAAAAAACATTAGCCCTAAGCTGTTATTCTTTTCTTTTTCATCGATAATCAGCTCAATGATTTGGCGTGCATTAACTACTTCAATCAGGGAGCCATTTTCTGGATCTTTTAATTCAAATTGACCATCATTTTTTACGGCATCAATAAACTCCGGTGTAATGCCAATTAATACTGTTACATTTTCAATTTTTTGTGGGCCTGATTGCAGTTTAATAAGTTGCAATACTTCCGGGTGATCAATATTCAAAATGGCTGTTATTTTTGAAATTGGAAAAGCACCCCCAAAAAGATCAAAAATCTTCAAGAAATTTAAAAATGCAGGGCTGCCGCTTTTAACTTCTAAGGACGATAGATTAATGGCAATCTTTTTTTGGTTTGTGGAGATGGTTTTTCTTAGAGCTTCCACAATGCTTTCTGGTTCATTAGAAAGATTTATCAGAGTAAAATCGGTAGAAGTTTGAATTTGTTTTTCGGTTAATCCTCCTGCTTTGCGCGATTGCGTATAATTAATTTTACTAAAAAGTTCTCTAATTTTATTGTGCTTTTCGCGATACAAAATATAAGCCTTGGCTGTTTTGGCATGGCCATTTTCAATCAGAATTTTTTCTACCAGATCCTGAATTTGTTCTACAGTTGGGCAGTTTTCTGGGTCTTTAAAAAATACTTCTAAAAAGGCAGTCACTTGATTGCCGATTTTTTCAGCAATGTTGCGGTCGTTTCCGCCAACGCTTTGGGCTGCTCTGTAAATAGCTTCTGTGATTTTGTTTTGGTCAAAATCTACGATTCGACCATCTCTTTTTTTAATTCGGCTTATTGTGGCCATAAATAAAGAAAAAATGCAGATATCGGGCGGGAATGAATGTTAACAGATGGAACTTTTTAAAGCAATATATTTAAGTTTTGATTGTCCAATAGACTTCTTTTTTTAATTTGCCCGGAATTGTGAATCCAGAAGCCTTTTTGTGGCCACCACCTCCCAGTAAACTGGCAATTTCGGAAAGGTTGATTTCGTTTTCTTTGGTGCGTAGTGAGCCGCGAATGTTGCCTTTGCCATCCTCGCTTAAAATGGTTGCAAAAGCATTGTCTTTGACCATGCTTAGGTAATCAATTGCTCCACTTATGTCTGCGTGGGAGGTTTTTGTTTTATTTAAGTCTTCTGCGGTTACGCCACTGACCACAATTTTATTGCCGGTTACTTGTGCTCCATTAAAAATTTGACCCCAAAGTTTGAGTTTGTCGATTGAATGGGTGTGAAAAACTTCTTTTACAATGCGCTTAAAATCGGCGCCCAGATTTAGCATTTCGGCGGCGGAATTATAGACATCGTCGGTGGTGTTGGAATGCATAAAACTGCCGGTGTCGTAATATAGACCGTATAGCAGCAATGTGGCCATTTCTGGCGTAATCAAGGCCTTCCAGGATTTTAAAAGATGATAAACCACCAGTGTTGTGGATGCGGCGTTAGGAAAAACCAAATTAACATTGCCGTAGTATTCGTTAGAGGCATGATGGTCTATGTTAATTAGTGGAAATCTCCCAGAAAAAATTTCCGGATATTTGTTGCCTAGCGCGACCTGACTTTTGGAACCAGCATCAACACAAACTATTAAATCTATCTCATCAAAATTAAGTTCAGTCTGATATAAATTGTCCGGAATTAATTTAAATTGACTGTTGTTGACAATATCGACACAGGCCGAAGTAACCTTTTTGCCATATCTTTCAAGGAATGCTCTTAAAGTCAGATTGCTACCAATAGTATCGGCATCAGGGTTGCGATGGGAAATAATCACAATCCGTTTGGCTTTGTAAAAGTGTTCGTAAATTGCTTTGGAAATATCGGTGGGGATCTGCATATAACTGAGTTTACATCGAAGAAACCAACCTAGCTAATCTGGAAATTTATGACAAGG
>CAZOQT010000011.1:0-7816 GCA_964582265.1 uncultured Candidatus Peribacteria bacterium | reverse complement strand
AACTGAGTTTACATCGAAGAAACCAACCTAGCTAATCTGGAAATTTATGACAAGGGCAACTGGTTTTTTTAAGATGCCGGAGGATAAATTTGTTGTTTTGTCTGTTCGTCAGAAAGGATTACGGCTCTAACTGGACAAGCTTCTGCAGCTAAAAGAATTGTGGCATCATCAGCGGCGTGGGCATCTAAAACTATAGCTTTTCCTTCATCATCAAGTTGAAAAACAGATCCGGCAATGGCAACGCAGGGGGCAGCTCCAATACAGAGTTCACGGTCAACAACTACAATCATTTTAATTAATAATTAATAATTTTGATGGTTGGCCGGAATTTGGCTTTTTGGACCTGCTTAATTTAGCGATTCTTTTTCGGCCACGAACACCTTTTACATCATTATGCCTTTGCCTTCAACTGATTTATTATTTTTTGATGGATTTAAAAAGGTGATTTGCCGCTTCCCAGTTGAGGTTTTTCATGTAGTCCTCAATGTAAGCTTTGCGATCTGAACCGTAATCAATAAAGTAAGCGTGTTCGTACATATCAAGTACAACGATTGGCATCGCGCCCCAAATTCCACCGTGATTATGCGAATCACAAAGATAATTGTGGAGTCGGCCATCGTTATGATCATAGGCTAAAACTACCCAACCGCGGGCAACCATACCGGCAGCTTTGAAATCTGTAAGCCAATTTTCATATGAGCCGAATTCCGCTTCGATTGCCTTTATAAGTTCTGGAGCCGCAGTTTGCGCGTTTGTTTGGGCTTGTTCTCCTCCTAAAACATTAAAATAATATTCGTGAAGATATATGCCGTTGGTGGCAAAACTTTCTTCTCGTTTTAGTTCTCCGTATTCGCTGTAGGTGGCATTGGCCGCGCTGCGATCAACGGTTTTAAGCTTTTCTTCGATCTCGTTACGCTTATTTACATAGCCAACGTAAAGTTTGTCATGATGAATTTCTAGCGTTTTTTCGGTAATACCAATTAACTGTTTTTTAAAAGGAACTGGTTTTGGTTCGTATTTCATGTGTTTAGTAATTAAGAATTAGTGATTAATAATTTGAATAGGGTAAATTTTTTCTGAGGTTGTATTGAAGCGTACGGAAAAATCGAAAAATTTGCAAGGTGGTTCTTGTTTATGATTGCACTAGCGTTTGCGATGGAGTTATAGTGTGCACTCAAGGTGGGTGAGAGTAACAAATATTGTAAAAATGAATAATATTTTTAATCATAAATTAAGTGAAAATGGCTGGGATCAGCCACTAGCTTATCTTCTTCGTCCTAAGTCATTGGAGGATTTTTTTGGACAGGATGAGCTTGTAGGAGAAGGCAAAATGTTGCGTGAACTGATTAAAAATGATCAGCTCCATTCGGTTATTTTTTATGGGCCACCAGGTTGTGGAAAAACTACACTTGCCAATATTGTTGCCAATGAAACCAAAGCCGAATTTGAAGTTGTTAGTGCAGTAACAAGCGGTGTTCCGGAACTTAGAAAAGTTGTTGAGCGTGCAAAAGAGCATAAAAAAATGGGACAGCGCACGGTTTTGTTTGTGGATGAAATTCATCGCTTTAGTAAATCGCAGCAGGATGCGCTTTTGCCGCACGTGGAAGATGGCACCGTGACTTTGATTGGCGCTACAACAGAGAATCCGTCGTTTGAAGTTATTTCTGCTTTGTTAAGCCGTTCGCAGGTTTTTGTGTTTAAGGCTCTTTCTGAAGATTCGCTTAAGAAAATTTTGGAGCGTGCGCTTAAGAAGGTGGCAGAAATGAAGCAGTTGGATGATCTAAAAATGGAGGAAGATGGTAAAGATTATTTAGCTAAATTTGCAAATGGAGATGCGAGGGCGCTTTTAAATAATCTGGAAATCGTCATCAAACTCAGCAAAAAAGTGGCTACCGGAGACAATATTACTTTGGAAGAAATTCAACGTGTGCTGCAAAGAAAAAATTTGCGTTATGACAAAAAAGGGGAGGAGCACTACAACATTATTTCGGCATTGCATAAGAGCATGCGTGATAGTGATCCGGACGGTGCATTATACTGGATGTCCCGAATGCTTGAAGGTGGCGAAGATCCCCTTTACATAGCACGCAGGCTAATCAGATTTGCAAGTGAAGATGTGGGCATGGCTGATCCTCATGCTTTACTTGTGGCTGTTGCGGCCAAAGACGCGTGTCACTTTATTGGCATGCCGGAATGCAGTGTGAATCTGGCACAGGCGGTAGTGCATTTAAGCATGGCTCCAAAGAGTAACGCGCTTTACAGAGCTTATGGCAGCATTAAAGATGATATTAATAAATTTGGTAATTTGGAGGTGCCGTTTCATATCCGCAATGCTCCAACCAAATTAATGAAAGAATGGGGTTATGGCAAAGGTTATAAATACGCCCATAATTTTGAAGACGCGCAGGTGGATCAGCAGCATTTGCCAGACAACCTCAAAGGTCGAATTTATTACGAACCCACGGATCGTGGACTGGAGGAAAAGATCAAGCAAAAATTGGACGCACGGCGAGCAGTTGGTGACTCAAAAAACAATTTCGAGCTGCAGGAAAAAAAGATTCCCGGAAAAAACCAGCTTTGTCCAAATAAAACGCAGTAGTGGATTTGCCAAGCTGGATTATCTCATTTTAGTGATGTATAATCCAGCCGTTTATCCTCTAACTTTTCAACTATGATGATGGGTGGTTCATGTGGGTGTCACAGAATGTGTAGTGGCCTGGTTATGCTTGTATTTGGCGTACTTTTCTTTTTGGGTACTCTTGGTGTTTGGCCAGAGTTTACTTTTATGAAATATTGGCCACTGGTTATAGTTGTTGCTGGTTTTCATCGTCTGGTTTGTGGCGGATGCAAAGGTGAATGCACTACAAAGAAAAAATAGTTTTAATATATGAAAAAATTTTTAAAATTAATTTTGTGGCTGCTGATTTTGATTTTGATAGCCGGTGGTGTGCTTTATGGCCTTGATTATTTTAATGTGTATCATTTTCAGGTTGGAAGTTTTAAAATCTCCGATGTTAATAAGCTTTGGAATCAAAACAGTGGCTTAAAAAAGCTGGATATTGATCCAAATGCGGCAAATCAAACTACAAGTCAGCAAACGTATCAAAATGGTTCTCAGATGATGGGGGAAAGTCAGTCGCAAGCAAATTTAGTGGCTAGTTCATTGAATGGCGTGATGATCGCGCAAGAACGTGCGCAGTTGCCGGTTTTGGCGGTAATGATTGAAAATTCACCGCAGGCAAGGTGGCAAAGTGGTTTAAATAAAGCGGATATTGTTTATGAAACTTTAGCTGAGGGAGGAATTACCCGTTTTATGGCGATTTTTCAAAGCCAGGATGCGGATGTTGTAGGGCCGGTTCGTAGTGCCAGAACTTATTTTGCGGAAGTAGTGCGTGAATATAACGCTTGGTTTTCTCACGTTGGGGGGAGCGTAGATGGCATAAAATTTATTAAACAATATGCTTTGCATGATTTGGATGCTTTTTTTGTAGATAAACCTTATTGGCGTGATCCAACTCGCTTAAAAACGCGAGGTCTTGAACATAGCATGTACACAAACACTTTTGATTTAAGAAAAAATATTCAAGGATTTGCTGAGCTTAATAATTTTGATGGGTGGAGTTTTAAAGATGAAGTCACTCAAAAGAGCGATTCGGACAAAAAACAGACTCAAAATATCACTATTAAATTTTCCTTTCCTGGTTTTGATGCGCTTTGGAAATATGATCCTGAACAAAATAACTATGTGCGTTATACAGGTGGAGCTACTCACAAAGATGCGCAAAATGGGCAGCAATTATTGGCTAAAAACATTATTGTGCAATATGTAAAAATGACTCCAATTTTGAATCAACAAAAAGGGGATGATAGCGCTTTAAAACTGGATCTAACCGGGTCAGGTGAAGGTATGCTTTTTCAAGATGGCAAAGCCATTGCAATTACCTGGAAGAAAGACAAGAGTGGCGATCACACTCAATATTATTACGCGGATGGTGTTGATAAAGGTCAAAAGATCCAATTGAACAGAGGAGTTATTTGGGTAGAATTAGCTGAAAAAGGAAAGGTGAGCCTGTAATTTAAATTATTGACTCTCTAATTTTTTATATTTTTCCATGAACGCTCAGACATATTTATTGATTTTGTTTATTCTAATTATTATTGGATTCCTTGTGGTTGATTTGGGTTTTTTGAACAGACAAAATCACAGAATTGCATTTAAGCCGGCACTTTATCAGTCGTTATTTTGGATTGGGATTGCACTTGTTTTTGGAGTGTTGATTTTTAGTTTTATGGATAAAACCCTGGCCAGTGAGTTTTTTAGCGCTTATTTAACTGAAAAAATGTTATCGGTGGATAATTTATTTGTGATAATGCTGATTTTTAGCTATTTCAAATTGGAAGAAAAATATCATCACCGTGTTTTGTTTTGGGGCATTATGGGCGCGGTATTATTTAGGGGTATTTTTATTTCGGCAGGAGCATACATTATCCATCAATTTAATTGGGTTTTGTATATTTTTGGAGCATTTTTGGTCTATACCGGTATCAAGCTTCTAAGAGATAAAAAAGAGGAGCACATTGATTTTAATAAAAATAAAATTATTAGAGTTGCCAGAAAATATTTGCCATTTACGGCCAATCATCATAATGGAAAGTTTTTTTTAATGGAAAATGGAAAATTTTACTTTACCTCGTTGTTTTTGGTTTTGATGTTAATTGAAGCCACTGATGTGGTTTTTGCAGTTGATTCGATTCCGGCGGTTTTTGCTATTTCTCAGAATTTATTTATTGTTTTCACTTCTAATATTTTTGCCATAATGGGGTTGAGGGCTTTATTTTTCCTAATCGAAAATGTGCTGCATCGATTTCACCATTTGCAAAAAGGCTTGGCTTTTATTTTGCTATTTGTTGGGGTGAAAATGCTTATTGGGATATTTGGAATGCATATTAGCTCGATTGTTTCTTTTGGGGTAATTATGTTTGCGTTGGTCGCGTCGATCGTGCTTTCATTAATTTTCCCTAAGAAAATATAAAAAGCCTCCCTCGATTTGAAGTTGGTATGGTTCAAAATTGGTAGCGCCAAGGGGAATTGAACCCCTGTTGACGGATTGAAAATCCGTTGTCCTAACCACTAGACGATGGCGCCTTGAATTTCAGTAATGCTCGCTTCTTTCGCGTTTCGCTGGAAAAGTATAGCGGCTAAAGGGAAAATGTCAATTCGTGCATAAATCCCTGGCAAATGCGGTTAGGACTGGAATGATAAACGCAGGACCGGTGTCGCCTTTAATTTTTTTGGAAAGAATGCCGTTCCCACGACTTCGAGCTCGGTCGATTCTGGGTAAATGTGGATTTTGCGCTTCAATTAAACGATTATGATATGATCGCTGAATTCCAGGGATTGATTCCTTCCAAAATTTTTCAATTCTTTGAAGGTGTTCTGGTCTGTTTAATGCTTCAAAATGGGCCTGACTGGTTACAATCCTGTCATCACAAAATGAAGCCATGGCAACAAGGTCCTGTTCGTAATATAAAATACCCGGTTGTGTGGCTATAACTCTGGTGTATTCAGCAACTTTTGGGTCGATTTTGGCGTACCCTGTTCTGGTCATAATGGCGGCAGCCTGTTCATTTTGTAAATGCAGGTTTGCCGCAACTTTCTCGTTTGTAAAATTTAATGGGTAATAACCACACTGAAAGCGCCCTTTTTCAGTTGTGATGATGTTGCCGTTTGTATGTAGGAGTTCATTGGTTAAAGCTTGAACAACACTTTGATGACCAAAACAGATCGCCAGGATGCGTATTTCCTCATCATTCAAAACTCTTTTTACGGCCGGTCTTACACTGTTTTCGGTAAAAAACTTCCCATATTCATCATAGGTATCGTATGTGCTTCCGCTAATTATAATTATGCCTTTTGATTTTAAATCGACTTGGTCTTTGTCTTGTAAATTTACACCTTTAAAATCAACAAAACTTGATAATTCTTCACCAAAAATCAGTTTTAAAGTAGAAAACAATAAGTCGTCTGTAAAACAATCGAATTGATAAACCGTGATGGGAGGTGCATTAAGTCGTTCTTTTAATTTGTTTAAATGGATTTTTAATTCAGAAATTTCTAAAACCAGTTCGCGTAAATTGGGAATGTTTTGGTTCCAGTCCTGTTTTTGCGCGTCTGGATTTTCGTAATATTTTAGGGAGTTGTCTTTTTTGCCTGCTGATCCGTTATATTTAACTTTTGAATCAATAAAACAGCTTACGGCAAATGAATTTCTGGCCGCGGTGATGCAGTCTCCTACAATAGGGGGACTCAGGTTATAGTTTTGTGGAGTTTGTGCGGAAATTGCACAAATATCGGGAATTGACCCTTCGAAGTTGTTATCTTCAAAAGTCTCATTCCTTGAAAAAGGAGTTCGCAAATCTTTTTTATATGAGATTAGTTTTTAATTGTACTCGAGATTGTTGGATTGTCAAAATAATTTTCTTAGTCTAAAATCCTTCTGCTATTTTAAGCCAATTATAATGTTAATCGCTAAAAATCTTTCTTTTGATTCTTCTGATGGGACACTTTTTGCGGATGTGGATTTTTCGTTGGATAGCTCTGCCAACAAGCGTGCTGCCGTTGTGGGTAAAAACGGTTGTGGAAAATCGACCTTACTGAAACTTTTAAAGGGCGAACTGGAACCTGGGTCTGGCACTGTAAGCTGTTCGCATGAGGTGATTGGTTATTTGCGCCAGGATATTAAATTTCCGGATGAAAATGTGTTGGTAGGAGCATATTTGGAAAGCAAGCTTGAAGAAGAATGGATGAGTTATAAAATTGAAATGGTGATGGATGAAGTTGGGCTCCCGATGGATATAACTTTGATGTCACTTTCAACCTTAAGTGGTGGGCAAAGAGTCAGGATTGCGATTGCAGAATTATTATTGGAAGAGCCAACCATCTTGCTCTTGGATGAGCCAACGAATCATCTTGATCATGCCACAATTGATTGGTTGATCAGTTTTTTGGAAAACTTTAATGGATCGGTGGCATTTGTTTCTCATGATCGTTACTTCATCAATAAAGTCGCCAATCAAATTTGGGAAATTACCGCTGATCATAAAATTGAAGTTTATGGATGTAAGTATGATGAATTTTTGATTGAACGTTATAATCGATATCAAAAAAAATTGCAGCTGCATGAATTCAGTCAGCGTGAAGTGAACGAATTAGAGGCATGGCTTCGGGAAAATGCTAATCATCCAAAATATAAATTTACGGCAACAGTTGCTCAAAAAAAGAAGGCGCTGGAACGTATGGAAAAAAAAGCTCCTCCGGAACCGGTGGCTGATCCGCGCATAAGAATGCATAATTTGGGTACTCCGCAAAAGGGGACTGTGGTTTCGGCAAAAATTGCTGCCAAAAAATTTGATGACCGCCAGATTTTGAAAAATTTAGAGGTAAAAGTCGCAAGCGGAGAGCGCGTTTTGATTCGTGGTGCAAACGGCACGGGCAAGACTACGCTTTTAAATATTATGGCCGGACATGATAAAGATTTTGATGGACAAATAGTTCAAAGAAGTGAAATTAAACTTGGTTATTTGCGTCAATTTTCTGATCTGGATATAGAAAATACGGTTTTGGATGAGTTTGGAAAGCGCACGGAAATAGATTATACCCAACGTCGCAATATTTTGGCTTCTTATCTTTTTCCGGCGGAATTCATGGAAGAAAAAATCGGCAATTTAAGTTATGGCCAGCAAAGAAGACTGGAACTGGCGATTATGCTTACTAACAAGCCCGACGTGATTTTTTTGGATGAGCCTACCAACCACC
>CAZOQT010000010.1:28845-30302 GCA_964582265.1 uncultured Candidatus Peribacteria bacterium | reverse complement strand
GCGTTTTGAATTGTATTTAACCGATGCGCAATAATTACGCGCGCGGTCGACGCTGGCAATTTAGCCAAAATATCCTCCAGCATTTTTTCTGTAATTGTATCAATATTGGCCGTAGCTTCATCCAAAATCAACAACTCCGGATGACGCAAAACCGCTCGCATAAAAGCTATCAACTGCTTTTGCCCCAAACTTATTCCATCGCCGGTGCTGGCAATTTTCGTTTCCAAGCCTTGCTCAAATCTGGAAAGTAGACCTTCCAAATTATCCTGCTTCAAAACTTTTTCAAGTTCTTCATTGGAATAACCCATATATTTTTCATTCCCATACAAAATATTTTCGCGAACAGTACCTGTAAACAAAATCGGCTCCTGCAAAATAAAACCGATCTTGGCAGTTCTCTGGGCGTCATCATAAGATCTTATATCTTTACCCCTTAAATAAATTCGCCCATGAGTTGGATCATAAAGCCTGGCCATTAAAGAAGCGGTAGTTGTTTTTCCACCACCAGTTGGACCAACCAGCGCATAGGTCTTCCCCGCTTCCAACCTAAAGTTAATGTTCGATAAAACATCCTTACTAGTATCAGAATCATCTTCCTGATACCCAAATCGCACATTCCTGAATTCCAAAACCGCATCACCCACCGCAGGCTCTTTCGCCGGAATTTTAACCAGATCAGATTCCATCGCTAAAATCTGCGCAATACGATCCCACCCCGCCATCGCCATCTGAAAACTCGCCCACAAAGCCGCCAACTGCCTTAGCGGATTATAAAAGCTGCTAACATAGGAGAAAAAACTTATTAACAAGCCAACCGTAAAATTTCCAGCAGCAATCATATAAATACCAAAAACCAAAACAACTAACTGCGCAATATTAGAAGACAACTGATAAATTGGTGTAAAAACATTATTCGCAAGACCGGCGCTAACCGCGGAATTATAATTTTCCTGATTGGATTTCTGGAAACGTTCCCTAAAATAATCCCGGCGATTAAAAGCCACGATCACCTTAAAATGTTCCAGGCTTTCTTGAATTTCTGAACTCATACCGCCTAAAGCCTGCATATTTACGGCATTTTTGCGCTTCACCCATCCAGATACAGCTCTCGTAAAAATAACCAGAATTAAAGCTGGCAAAAGTGTAATCGCGCCAAGTTCAAAATTAATACTCAAAAGAAAAATACCAGCACCAATCATCACCACAATGCTCATTATAAACTGCATCAAATACTGCGAGAAGAATTGATTCAGTTTATCTGTGTCATTATTAATGCGAGAAATAAGATCACCCGCTTTATTTTGATTAAAGAAAGCCACCGGCAGTTGCTGCAATTTGTTAAAAACCAGATTCCTTAATTTAAAAAGCATCCTTTGACCAATTCCGCCCATCCATTGTGTCTGCAAATAATTTGCGATTGCACCGAGGATAAATATTCCCGCGAGCATAAGCGAATA
>CAZOQT010000010.1:0-28835 GCA_964582265.1 uncultured Candidatus Peribacteria bacterium | reverse complement strand
CCATCCATTGGGTCTGCAAATAACTCGCCACCAACCCCATCAAAAACATCACAAGCAATATTCCCGCAAATAAAAGAATACCTCTATAATCCTTGTTAGGAACATAAGTATCAATCACATGAGCCACAATCAACGGTGAACTTAAATTCACAGAAGAATTAATAATAATAGCCACAAAAGCAAAAAACAGATTGAGCCTTTCTTCTTTTAAAAGTGGCCACAACTTTTTTACAGGAGCTAAAACACCTTTTTGAGCATCTTTAGCATTTGCTGCATCTGGACCTTTGGCCTGAATTTTATTAAGCGTGTAATTCTTCATAATGTTGAGTACTCTGTTGCGAATTATAGATTTGAACGTATTCCGGACTGGAGTGCATTAACTCTTCATGCCTACCCTGAGCCAAAAGTTCACCTTCCATCAAAACCAAAATCTGGTCATATTCTTTAGCTGCCGCAACTTTTTGTGTCACAGAAATAAGAGTAATGTCCGGATAATTTTTTTGAATATTATTTAAGATTTTCTGCTCGGTTTTGTTATCAACACGCGCTGTAAAATCATCAAGTAATAAAATTTTAGGATTAAGCGCCAAAGCCCTGGCCAACATAATGCGTTGCTTTTGCCCACCAGACAAACTAGCCCCCCTTTCCGAAACAACAGTTTTTAGCCCCTCCGGCAAACTGCCAATAAAATCATTCAATTCCGCAGTTTCAATCGCCCTTTTTAAATCTTTTTCGGTGACAGATGTGTTAAATGCAATATTTTCCAGTAAAGACATATTAAAAATAATACTGTCCTGAAACACAAATCCAATTTGATGATGAAAATTCTCCTTATTATAATCATCAACCGCTTGGCCATCAAACTCAACCTTCCCCTCTTTTGGATTTATTAAACCGGTCAGCAAATATAGTAGCTGCGTTTTTCCAGCCGCAGTTGGACCAATAATTGCAGTTCTGGTTTTAGGTTTAATTTCAAAAGATACATCCTTCAATACAGGCTTTTCTCCATAAACCAAATTAACCTGCTTAAAAGCAATCGCACCACTTAAATCCTTTTTCAATGTACCCTCTTTGATCGTTTCTGGTGCTTTTAAGACTTCATCAATGCGCACATAAGACGCAGTAGCCTGCGCCAAAATATTACTCATAAAGCCAATTACCATGATTGGGAAAATCAGCATCATAATGTAATTACTAAAGGCAGCATACTCACCAAGCGTCATACTCCCTCCAATCACAAAATGGCCCCCCAATACCAAAATTATTAGCGTTGCAAAATTCGCCACAAAATTAACAATCGGAATTAAACTCGCAAATAGACGCAAAATCTGCAATCCAATATTTTTTGCGCTAGTATTAGCAGCTAAAAACTTTTCAAATTCCTGCTGCTGCGAATTTAAAACCCTAATCAGGGCAGCGCCCAAAATACTTTCATTTATAACTTTATTAAGCCAGTCGATATTTTCTCTGGTTTGCTTAAATAAAACACGCACATTTTTCATCACTATCGCAAAAGATACCGCAATAATCGGGATAATTGTTAAAACGGCCAAAGCAAGCTTCCAGTTAATACTTATCAAAAGAATACTTGCGCCAAAAATCATCACAAGAGAAGAAACAATCGCCACAATCGCCATCGACACAAACATTTTGATGGAATCAATATCCGAAGTTAAATTGGTAAGCAATTTAGCCGGATTTGCTTGCTGAATGTATAAATAACTTTGCCTGGAAATTTTGTCTGATAACTGTTTTCTTAGATCACGCGCAACTTTTTCAGAAGCATATGTTTGTACAATGCTCTGCAGATAGGCAAAAATAAAAATCGCCACAATCGCTACAGAAAAAGTTACCAAAGTGGTATTAAGCACAAAATTACCATTCTGATAAGCATCAATCCCCCACGAAAGCATTTTTGGCAGTAGCAGATTTATACCATTGCTGAGTAGCGCAAAAATTAGAAGTAAAAAAATTACTCCTTTATATGGTTTTAATATGGCAAAAATATTTGGTTGCTTTGCTTTTGTTGATGGATTAACGCCCTTCATTATTATATTTTTTTAACAATACCCATGTTCAACAAAGCTTAGCCGTTTTTGGCTTAATGTCAAGCAAGTCCCAGCAATTAATTACAACTATTATTTATTGGTCCTTTTCAACAAATCTCGTATTTCCGTCAATAACTGTACTTCTTTAGTTTCCATCTTAAGCAAAGGTCCCGTCTCTTCCGTTTGCTGAACCCCAGAAGACACCGTTGCCTTTTTTTCTTTGCGTTCCTGCATGTCCTTCATGGTGTTTATAACTTTAACGGCAACAAACATAGAAAGCGCGATCAAAACAAAATTTATAAGTACCTGAATAAAGCTTCCATAATTAATCGAAACCGCTTGAGCGGCAACTTTTCCAGAAGCATCAAAGCTCGCAGGCTTCAAAATAAATTTATAATCATCAAACTTTAAGCCCCCACTTAAATAACCAATTGGAGGCATGATTATGTCGTTAACCAGTGAAGTTACAATGCTATTAAACGCAGTACCAATCATTATACCAATGGCCATGTCTATAACATTGCCTTTAATGGCAAATTTTTTGAATTCGTTTAGAAATTTTAACATGACACAATTTTAGACCTAACTTCGAATTTTAACAATCTCTGCGCGCGCCGACGTGAATCCCACATACAAAAAGCCAGCCGCAAAAAACAAGTGTAGGAAAATATCTGCCGTATTAATTGTCATCACGCCCAATACTTTATCCGGCATAAAAATTCCCATTATGACCAACAAAACATAAAAAATCCCCAAACTTTTCGCATACATTTTAGATGATTCAAGATCACCCGAAGTCCCAATTAAAGACAACACACCAGTAACAATATGAACTATGTTATGGGTTGTATCGACCGCAAAAAGTCCAAAAATTGGATTATTAAAGAAACCAATAATTCCCAATGCCAACAGCAAAAAACCAAATATTGAAAGTACTGACTTTGTCATATTAATAAATTAAAAAATAAGTTGAGGATTTTGTCCTCACTTCCTTTAGCTGATTTATCACTATAACATTATCGACATCAAATATCAAAAAAACTCCATCCTGCCGCTGAACCTCATGGATACTAAACCCCCAGTATCCATATTGGGTGCCCGCAAATCAACTGCACACAGTTGAATATATTGGACTCCCTTAAGCAATGTGAAGAGAGAGTATATGAGGTTCTTGACGCACAAAATAGAGTAATCAAAATCTAGCAAAAAAAACTACCGATTTCAAGGACTTTTCGGCTTTAAAAAAGGAATAGCTAGCCCTTGTATTTCAAAATCAAACAATACCCCTAGCACTAGGTACCTAAAAAAATGAATGATTTAATAAAAAATGCCATTTTACTAATTGCATACTGCAATATTGAATACCCCAAATACCGTGAAACCACAAATTGATCAAAAAGCAAAACAATCACGAAAATCAACATGCCCTTTTGCAAATAACGTTGGTATGCAAATTGAAAGCGCCGCGGAATGAATACCCCAATAATTTTGGACCCATCCAAAGGCGGAAATGGAAAAAGATTAAAAGCACATAAAAAAACATTAACATCCAAAATAATTAAAAGACCATTAAAAAGCCAATCAGGCATATAATTACCAATATATTTCAACGGTAGAGCCAACGCGAAGGCCAAAACCAGATTAGAAAGGGGCCCTGCCAATGCCGTAAGAGACGAATCGCGCACAGGATTCTTAAAATATCCCGGATTCACCGGAACCGGCTTTCCCCAGCCAATATGAATCAAAAAAAGCATCAAAGTCCCAAGTGGATCCAAATGCGCGAGCGGATTCATCGAGATGCGTCCTGCGAATTTAGCTGTGGGATCACCTAAATAGTAAGAAGCCAAGGCGTGAGAACACTCATGGACCGTCACCGCAATTATAAGCGCAATTATTACGAAAGGATCAAACATAACTCTATATAAGCAATTACCTCTTCATCATATCATAAAAACCCGCATTTAAGCTTGAAAAATGAATAAATCATGTTAAACTTACGAAGCACTCGGCATAAAACCCACAAGAATATGCCTAATAATGGCGATTTGAAGCCATAATAATCTGAGTGAATCATCATACAATTAACTTATTTACAAATTATGTCTAAAGTTTGCCAATTAACAGGCGTAAGACCAACTACAGGTCACAATGTGAGCCACTCAAACCGCAAAACATTGCGCCGCTACAACCCAAACCTGGTTACAAAAAAGATTGTAGATCCAGTTACAAAAAAGACAATCAAGGTAAAGATGACAGTTCGCGCTCAAAGAACACTTTTAAAGAACCCAGCTAAATTCCGCAAAGAATTGGCTAAAATCGTTGAAAAGAAAACAGCAAGACAGGCTCAGAAATAAGCGTACAACATAATAAACAAAATCCCGCCCCGTTGCGGGATTTTTAAAACATTAAGAAAAGGAGAGATCGCATAGTGGTCGAGTGCGCCCGCTTGGAAGGCGGGTAGGTTCGAAAGGGCCTCGAGGGTTCGAATCCCTCTCTCTCCGCCAGAATTTGCGCCTTTAAAAAGTGGACATAATTTTTAACATGCCTCATGCTGGCATGTTTTTTGTTTTTAAGGCAAAATATTCCGCGAAATAACCTACATTCATGAACATCCCCTTTCAGTGCAAACTTTGGCAAAAAGAGCCCCTAACTTCAGAGGACCTGATTCTTAAAGAAAATTTTGATCAGCTAAAAACCTATTCTGAAGAAAACCATGATTGGCGTTATCTTCTTAAGTGTAAAGAATGTGGCCAACTTTATCTTTACGAATTTCATGAAGAAGTTGATTGGGCAGATAGCGAAGACTCTATCTATTGTACATTCGTACCGGTAGAAACAGCAGAAGAAAGCGATAAAATCGCGCAATTAAATTATATGGACTTAGGACAAAAAATCCCTCAACTTCACAATGATAAAACCAAAGATCATGGCAACAGAATTTATTGGATCAGAAAATTAGAAAGCTAATATGCCCAAACAAAACGAAAATCAAAAACACTGGGAAAATTTTGCAGAAAAAAATGCTAAATATTACATTGATACAAGCCTAAAAAACCCTGATCAGTTTTGGCGAAAAGGCAAAGACAATTTCAATACATACATTTTACCGATTCTGGAAAAATACCAGGTTACAGGTGAGACCGCTTTGGATTTTGGGTGTGGAATAGGCAGATACACTTTTCCACTTTGCTCGTATTTTCACAAAGTAATTGGCGTAGATATTTCAAACAACATGCTGGAAAAAGCTCGCCAATATGCCAAAGAAAGAAACATCCAAAAAACTCAATTCATGCAAAATGAGAATTTTTTTGATCTTCCCGATGAATCCCCAAGCATTGATTTTATTTATTCTGTAAACGTATTTCAACACATAGAAGATCCCAATGAAATTCAAAGAATTCTGCATAAAATGGCCAAAATTTTGCGAGGCTATGCTTACATTCAATTTGATACCAGACCCAAAAATTGGAAGTATAAAATTAAAAGTAATTTGCCGGATTTTATTTTACCCAAAGCGCAAAAAAGCGGCATTCGCCGTACCCGCATTGATTCTAAAATCCTAAAAGAAATATTCCAAAAATGCGGATTAAAAATAATCCAGGAACAACAACCAAGTTCCGAAAGTAACTTTTTCATCTTAAAATATGAAAAGACACATTCCTGATTCCCTTAGGTTTCAACTGGAAAAGTTTTTTGAAAAACTTAATTCCAAAAAAATAATATCCACAAAAGATCTTAAATATCTAAAAGAGTTCGTGCCAGAACTGATTGCTGAACGTAACGCCCGCGGCAACGATATAGAGTCACCGGAAATTTTAAGAGCAGCCATGCTCGCCAACAATCTGCTTCCCTATCCGCCTTATGGCTTACTTTGTATTGATGGACGCGTAACTTTGACTTCAAAATTTGGAATTTTTGGTGGAATGAAGGGTGGCGCGATCCAGTTGCCTGCTGGCGACCCACTGGAATTTATCAGATCAGAAAATGGAGAATTGAGCCTTGTGGAAAATTCTAATATTGCTAAACAAATCCACAAAGTCATTAAAATGAATGGCGATATTGCCGAAATTCTTGATAGCCACACCGGCTGTGCCGCAAAAAAAGCCAGTGAAATAGGATTGGGACACTACACCAAAGATGATGGCGTATTACAGGATGTATTAAGAAAAAAAGCCGTAGGAGAAGCATTAAAACGACATGTTAAAAAAAATTATCCCGGGAAAAAAGCTGTCATAATCCAAGGATCATATGACCCTCAAACAGGTTTTTCTTATACAGGATTGGAAAGCGAATTCGCGCTCGAATATGCGCAAAAACACCACGGCTTTACACAGGAAACATTAAATAAATTAGTAGAAAAAGGCAAAATCATATCAACCCAGAAAATCGCCGAGGAATTCAAAAGCATATTTAAGGACAAAGTTTCCAAATTTAATCCCAAGCCCGACTGGATTAATGCCTATAAAGAAACTGCGCTTCAATTCTGGCAAACACTGGCCTCCATGGAAAAAACCATTTTGCCCAGAATAATAAAAAAAATAAAATCTTCATACGGCAAAAAGATTAAGGACAAAAATGAACTAAAGATGCGCGCGGTTTTAATTTTAGCCAATTCATTAAGTGGCTTTTGCGCGAATAAATTTCCGCATCACGAAGAATCTTTTGTATCCGTTACAAGTCGTGATTACAGCCCATTTTCTAAAATGGGTTTTAGAGTATACGATGCTGACTTTGTAAGTCTGGCGCGCAATGTTGTGTTTGCTTCCGGAATTGTCAGAGCTAATCGAGTCAAAACACTTGCCCTACCTTCTTATTATAAAAGCAAAGAAGATTATGCCGCTTCCCCAGTTGTAGCCGTAGTAAAAGAAATATTTAAAGTACCAATGCATGAAGGCCGCTGGGAAAAAATGCAAAGAATCAATTGGGATTGCCTAAAAAAAGCTGAATGGCTTACCTTATCAGATCGCGAATTTTTACGCCTTATAGCAGAAAACAATCCAGACATCACTATTGGCGTAACTTTTTCTGAAGCTTTATTAAACCTGCGGGAAAAAGTAAAAATTCTATACGACTGGAGAGAACCAAGCGCGCAACAAATCCTTAATGGCAACTTGGTTATTCTACCAGTAATTTGCGATAAAAGCCGCCGCTTCCAATTGATAGTACCCTTCTAAACTGCTACAATAAAAGATCACCTAACTCGCGTTCTTTGTAAAAAACGCGTCTATTTCTTTATTTTTCTTTATGAGCACACTGGATATCATCATCATCATCCTTGTTTTAGCCTGGATAGGAGGATTCAGCTTACGAATTGGCGGCAGTTTAATTCATTTCTTGCTAGTCATAGCTCTAGTTGTCTTAATTTACAGGCTGCTAACCGGAAGAGCTTAATTTTGGCGATAGTTAATCCCAACTTAATTTGGAATCACCGGTAATAGGAATTTTTTGTCCTAAAAATTTTGGCCTCAAATTAAGATGAACAACCCCAAAAGCCTTAACACGTGCCAAAATTTCACGTGCATTATTAGTAAATTCAGAAAGATATTTTTGTTTATCTGCCACAACTCCTATAACTTCCATACCCAGAGCGCGCCCAATATAAACAGCCCTGGGTAAATGAAAAGCCTGAGTTACTACAGTCACATCATAAACCCCAAAAATTTCTTTTGCTCTGTAAAAACTGTCATAAGTATCAAATCCCGCGTGATCCAAAAAAATATCTTCAGCCGGAACACCCTTATCCAAAAGATATTCTTTCATCGTATTAACTTCATCGTAATTTTTAGTGCCATGATCACCACTTAACAACAATTTTTTAACTCTACCTGATTTATAAAGTTCTAATCCTGTTTGTACCCTATCAAATAAAATACTGCTCATTCTTTCATCAGAATAGACTCTAGCTCCCAAAATCAACGCCACAGTTTTGGACGGAACATTTTCAACAGCAGCAAAAATGTACTCTTTTGTTTCCTTGATCATGGAAAAATTTATATCAATCAAAACGCCAAAAAAAATCACCAACATCATCAAAATTCCAAACTGGAATTTGTGACCAAAATTTTCTTTAAATTTTATGGAACCAGGAAATTGCATAAAAGCTTGCTCATAGCGCTAAAAAAGCCACTAAATTCTACAATAAAGCTTGCCTTTAAGCAAAAAATCATTTAAAAAAGAAGCTCAGGTCCAATCAAGAAATAAATATGAAGCCAGAACTACTCCTCCCCGCAGGAGACATGGAAAAACTAAAATTTGCTTTTATGTACGGCGCGGATGCTGTTTATGCAGGTGTACCTGTGTTTTCACTTCGCGCGCGCGAAAACAAATTCAAGATAGATAGCGTAAAAGAAGCCGTAGATTACACCAGATCACTAGGCAAAAAAATCTACTTAACTTTGAATATTTTTCCTCATAATTACAAAATTCCGGTACTACAGAAAGCCTTAAAATCACTTGCTGAACTTAAACCGGACGCTTTTATTGTGGCAGATCCGGGCGTAATCATGCTCTGCAAAGAACTGGCTCCGCAAGTTCCAATTCACCTTTCCGTTCAAGCCAATAACGTTAACTGGGCATCCGCCAAATTCTGGCACAAAAATGGTGTTGAGCGTGTGATTTTATCGCGTGAAATTTCTTTAGCAGAAATTAAAGAAATTCATGAAAAAAATCCAACTTTAGAACTGGAATTCTTTGTACATGGCTCCATTTGCATGGCTTATTCTGGTCGATGCCTGCTCTCCAATTATTTTTCTTATCGAGATGCAAATCAAGGCACTTGCGCCCATTCTTGCCGCTGGGAATATAAAGTATATAAAGCGCATGATAAAAACGAGATAGCAGAAAAAATCTGCACTACTCATAACAGCGCAGTAGAAGAGCACCTTTCATCAGTAGCAGAAGAGCAAAAAAATTCAGCTTCCAGCAAAACCATCGCTTCCAATTACAAAAAATTGGATGGGGATTATTATTTGGAAGAGCTTGAGCGCCCAGGGAAATTCTTTCAAATTGACGAAGATGAACACGGCACATACATCATGAACGCTCGCGATCTTTGCTTGATTGAATATTTAAAAGAGCTTAAAGACGCAGGCGTATGCAGTTTTAAAGTAGAAGGCCGCAACAAAACTTTATATTATGTTGCTTCAGTTGCACGCATTTACCGTCAGGCGATTGATGATATGGAAGCCGGAAAACCATATAATCCGGACTACCTAAAAGAATTGGCGAAAACTTCTAACCGTGGTTTTATTCCAGGATTCTTAATGAACAATCCATCAGAAAAAGCCCAGGACTATGAAAAAAATGTTACTCACCAAACTCATGAATTTATAGGTGTGATCCGCAATATTCATCAAAAAGGACAAAACCGGTTTTACGAAATGGAGGTAAAAGGACGTGTTGATACACCTGAAAAAGTGGAAATAGTCACTCCAAAAAACATTTACGAAACTACCATCCAAAATTTATTTTCTATGGACGGCAAACCAGTTTCTATAATTCATCCCGGACAAAAAGACCATGTGCTTTTAGACCTGAATGGAGTAGGCGAGGATATTGGAGTTGGCACAATTTTGCGAAAACTTCGCAAATAGCTTAGAATATGCCAAGTCATTATCTTTTCTAATTTATGTCCGATTCAAAAAACAAATATTTCTGGAGCTTAATCCGCTTTGTTTTAGGGTGGATGTTTTTATGGGCGTTTATTGATAAATTATTTGGCTTAGGCTTTGCAACCGCACCAGGTAAGGCTTGGATTAACGGTGTATCCCCCACTTTCAGCTTTTTAAAAATGGGCTCATCCGGTCCACTTGCGGGCATTTACCAAACCATGGCCGGAAACGTATTTATAGATACCCTTTTTATGCTTGGATTATTGCTAATTGGTTTAGCATTGATTTTAGGGATAGGTATGAAAATCGCAGGTTACTCCGGAGCACTTTTAACAATAATGATGTGGAGCGCGAATTTGCCACCTAAGCAAAATCCAATTTTAGATCAGCACATACTTTACTTAGTCTGTTTTTTGGCTTTCACACAAGTTAAAGCCGGGCAAACCTGGGGACTCGGAAAATGGTGGAGCAACACCACATTAGTTAAAAAATTCCCAATTCTTGAATAACAATAACAATAAACAAGATGATAAAAGCAACTAAAAAATGGATTTCTGAAAACATACTTTATATTGCTTGGATTATTGCTTTAACTGCAACCGTAGGCAGTTTAATATTCAGTGAAGTTCTTAAATATCCTCCATGCACTCTTTGCTGGTGGCAAAGGATTTTTATGTATCCACTTGTAGTAATTTTATTTATCGGCATCCTCAAAAAAGATAAGATACTTCATCTTCACGCCCTGCCGTTATTAACATTGGGTACAATCTTCGCAATTTATCACAATTTACTTCAATATGGATTTATCCCAGAAAGCTTAGCGCCATGTTCATTTGGAGTTTCGTGCATCACAAATTATTTTACGTTTGGATTTATCAGCATTCCACTACTTTCACTATTATCTTTTATCGCGATTGGAATTTGTATTTTAATTTATAAAAAATCATCAAAATAATTATGAAAAAAGAATTAAAAAATCTTCTTACAATTGGTTTTGCAAGCCTGGTCGTGGTTGTTGGAATTATCTTATCAATCAACAATTCTGGTCCCATTGACCAAAATATTTTAGTTCGCAGTGACAGCTACGCATTACTTCAAGGCAAACCGGTCACACCAAAAGTCACTGTTGTTGCTTTTGAAGATTTTCAATGCCCTGCGTGTGGTGTTTTTCATGCCATTTTAAGTAAAATCATTCAGGATAATCCAAATCAGATTGATTTTGTTTTCCGTCACTTTCCATTGCCACAACATCAAAACGCTTTAATGGCTGCGAATGCGGCAGAGGCTGCCGGCGAACAAGGTAAATTTTGGCAAATGTATGATAAATTATACGATACACAAAGCGAATGGAGTGAAGACAACAACGCCATCAATAAATTCACCACATACGCCCAGGAATTAGGACTAGATACAGTCAAATTTCAAAAGGCTGTTCAAGACCAGAAATTTGCACAAAAAATAAAGCGGGATGAAAACGACAGCGAAAGTCTTCAGCTTAACGCTACTCCAAGTATCTTTATCAACGGTCAAAAATATGATGGCGGCCTTAGTTACGATAACCTTTTAAATGCGTTAAAACCTTATTTAACAAAATAAAAATGTTTAAAGTTTTTAATAAAAAAAACTCTCTTCAATGTAACTTTAAAGTTTCAGTTATTGGCTGCGGAAATGTTGGCGCAACAGCCGCCTATGCCATGCTACTGGATGGTAGTCCCAGTGAACTGGTTTTAATAGATCAAAATAAAGACAAAGCCGAAGGACTATTATTGGACTTTGAACATTCACTTTCATTCCTACCATATACCCGCATCACAGCGTCAAACGACTATGCAGCGTGTAAAGACTCAAATTTGATTGTTATTACCGCAGGAGCAAAACAACAGGAAGGAGAAACCCGTTTACAATTAATCAACAAAAATCGTTCAATTTTTAAACAAATTATTCCTGCTCTTGCCAAAGTTGCTCCTAATAGCATTTTATTAATTGTCAGTAACCCGGTCGATATTTTAACCTATGAAGCCATTAAACTTTCTGGCTTCCCACCAAATCGTGTTTTTGGGTCAGGAACTATGTTGGATACAGCAAGATTACGTTTTCATATAGGCGATAAACTCAAATTAAACCCCAAAAGTATTGAAGCTTACATCTTGGGCGAACATGGAGACAGTTCATTTCCAGTCTATAGTTCTGCAAATGTCGCGGGATTACCTTTAAAAAACATTTCAGGATTTACAGATAAAGTCGCGGAAAAATGCTACCAAGACACAAAAAACGCCGCTTATCGCATTATTCACGATATGGGTTATACTTGCTATTCAATCGGCGTGGTAATCCGTGAAATCATGAAATACATTTTTGAAAATTCACGCATTGTCCTACCACTTTCCGTTAAATTAAAGGACTATTATGGTGAAAGTAATGTCGCCTTAAGCGTGCCTTGTGTTTTAGACAGCAGCGGAATTTCTGATGTCATAAAAATCCCTCTAAACAAAGCCGAGCAAAAAAGTTTGGCTAAATCAGCCGCTAATTTAAGGCAGTACTTGAAGTAACACATGAATCACCAGATTTCATCATCAACAAAAACTGCTGCACCCGATTCAATTTTTGTAGCCGATATTTTTTCTTCATACCAGGGTGAAGGAAAATTTTCAGGCAAACCATCACTTTTTTTGCGCTTAGGCATATGCAATTTACAGTGCAGCTGGTGCGATACTCCGTACACCTGGAAAAAAGGTCACACCGATTACAAAAAAATGAGTACGGCAGAAATTATCAAACAGTTCAAAATTCTACTTAAAAAACCTCTCCCCAAAATCCCTCGTAAAAAAATATTTTCTCTTTTTTCTCCATCAAAAAAAATTCGGAATTTGGTAATCACCGGAGGAGAACCTTTATTACAACAAAACTCGCTAATCCCCTTTCTTCAACAATTTTTTAAAGATAATTCTTTTAAAGATTTCACCATTGAGTTTGAAACCAACGGCAGCATGCCGCTTTTACCTGCCTTTACTAAGACCTTCAAAAAAGAGCTACAGCAAGAAAAAATTTCTTTTAACATTTCACCCAAATTAAAAGACAGCGGCAATAAAAAGTATGCAGTACAAGTCTATCCAAATTCGGTTTATAAATTTGTTTATGTTGATAAATCGAGCGAAAAATTGATTTTAGATTTCCTAAAAATTCAATTTTCAAAAAAAATGTCAGCGCCAGTCACTTATATAATGCCAGAAGGCACATCTGTTAAAAACATGGAGGAAAAGCAAAAAGACGCACTGATCTTCTGCTTTAAGAACGGCTTTTTTTATTCACCACGTTTGCACATTTATCTTTTTGGCAACAAACGCGCGACTTAATAAGCCCAGCATACAATCTTTTCACATCCCCAAGTCAACACCCATGAAAATCCTTTTTATCCTGTCCGGCGGCCTGGATTCCACTACCGCACTCTATCTCTTAAAGCAAAAGTACCAAATCACCGAAACTTTAACCTTTGATTATGGCCAACGCCATCGTAAAGAAATCAAATCGGCCAAAGCAATCAGCAAACTGCTTAAAATACCCCACAAAATCATCAACATCAAAAATTTTAACGAATTACTGCAAGGAAGCTCATTAACCAGTAAAAACATCAAAACTCCGCATGGGCACTACCAAAAATCGACCATGAAAAAAACGGTTGTGCCAAACCGCAACGCCATCATGATCAACATTGCAGCCGGTTATGCCATTTCAAAAAAAATCCAGGCACTCGGCCTTGGTGTACACGCCGGCGATCATTACATTTACGCCGATTGCAGACCGGAATTTATTAAAGCCCAAGCCAAAACTTTAAGTTTAGCTAACGAATGCGATTTCAAACTTTTCACACCTTTTATCAACAAAAACAAAGCAGAAATCGTTAAATTGGGCCAAAAATTAGGCGTGCCATTTGAGCTTACCTGGACCTGCTACGAAGGCGGCCAAAAGCCGTGCGGCAAATGCGGTAGCTGCATAGAGCGCAAAGAAGCGTTTAAAATCAATGGATTACAAGATCCGCTCAACACTTCACCGGCGTAGCAAGTTGCAAAAAATCATGTTAAGATCAGCCCCACAATTAATTCTTACGCACAATAAAACCGCTTAATACAACCATATGCCTTCCCCAAAATTCAAACACCTCGGCCACGCCACAGCCAAAACCGGCTACAACTTCACGCAGCCAGACGCAAAGATTCTGGAAAGCTTCAATAATCAACATCCGGACAGCCTTTACGTAATCAATTTACTTTGCAACGAATTCACGTCCCTTTGCCCAATTACCGGCCAACCGGACTGGGCAACAATCACAATAAGATACGTTCCAAACAAGCTATGCGTTGAAAGCAAAAGCCTTAAATTATACCTGTTCAGTTTTCGCAATCACGGCGAATTTCATGAAGATGTTATCAACAGAATGGCCAAAGACCTGACTGCGTTAATGCGACCGCATTATCTTCAGATTTACGGCAAATTCCACAGCCGCGGCGGAATTGCCATTCACCCTTTTGTAGAAAAATGGGATCCGCGCATTAAAGCTGCAAACCAAACCAAAATTCGCGAACTTCTAAAAAATAATCCAAATCTGGAAGCCTAACTTCTACCTCAAACATCAAGCTTTACCCTAAACATTCTATTGCGCCGGATGGCCATTCTTTGTTAAAGTCCATATACTAAGCTTGAAAAAGTCCCCGATTATGAAGGAGACATCTGTTTTAACAAAACCAATCGGCTCAAGTAATTTTGAAAATAGAAAGCAATTTCAACATTGGCTTTCCTTATTGATATTTATCAATCAAAAACCGGAAAATAAAGAGTTTTTGACTCAATATTTTTTCAATAATTTTGCATCACATCCAGAAAAATTTTATGCCTTTTTAGGATATTATAAAAAACACTTAAGCTCTGTAAAAAATCAGGAAATTAAAAAGAAACTTGCGTCTCAGTATCTGGAATTTTTGGCGCCACTATGCAATCGCTTCAACTTTTTTGAAGAAAATTCGAAATTAAACGACCTTTGCTTTAAAATAAGCGACCCAAACAAATTTGAACAACTAAATATTTTACTTTTAAATTATAAAAAAAAGGCCAAAAATCATATTAAAAATATTATAAAAAACCTTGATAAATTATTACAGGAAAAAAATTATCCCCATTTAATTAAAGGAAGATACAAGAGCATATATAGTATTTATAAAAAAATGAAAAAGTTTCCAACAATACACGTTTTGGAACTGAATGACATTTTTGCCTTTCGAATTATTTTATTAGAAAACTCTATTGAAAAATGTTTTGAAGTACTTAGTTTGCTTCATAACACGTTTCAACCACTACCTGATTTTTTTAAGGATTACATCACCATTCCAAAAATTAATGGATACCAAAGCTTACACACGGGTTTAAGCAATGTTATTCCAAAATTGGATATCCCCATAGAAGTGCAGATTCGCACGAAAGAAATGAATGAATTCGCAGAAAACGGGCTAGCGGCACACTGGCTTTATTCACAAGAAAAAAAATCAAAATTGCTAAATGACAAAGAAAAAAAACTTATCAATTATTTTTCTGACATTGCTAGTGGCAAAAAAGATAAAGGCATTTTTTGTTTTTCCTATAAAGGAGATATTTCCAAAATAGAAAATGAGTATACCGCTCTTGATTTTGCCTATCATATTCACTCAGAACTGGGAAACAAAGCCACTGCAGCACTTGTTAACGGCAAAAAAAAGCCTCTTTGGTATAAAATTAAAGAAGGCGACAACATTAAAATTTTAAAGGCAGAAACAGATCAAGTGAAAGAGAAATGGCTTAAATACGTTACAAGTAAAGTCGCTTCCAAAAAAATCATTGAATATTTAAAAAACCATGAAACCTAATCTGCAAACAATCTCAGATAAACCGGCACAGGGCCTTAATCTTAAGATCACAGTTCATTCCGACATTCTTTACAAAAAAATGGTGGAGAATATGAATGAAGCAGTTTGGATGGGCGATAAAGATGAAAGAACCATCTATGCCAATCCCAAATTTTGCAAAATGATGGAATCAACACTGGAAGAATTGCTAGGTCGCGAATCATATGAATTTTGGGATAGAGATAGCATAAAAACAGTGCGACGCATCAACATCCACGAGCGTAAAAAAGGTATTAGTTCAAGTTATGAAGGCGTTATTGTTACCAAAAACGGCAACAAAATTCCTGTACTTTTAAATGGAACCCCTCTACCTGATGGAGGCACCATTGGTATTATGACTGACTTAAGTGAATTCAAGAAAAAAGAACAAAATGAAAAAATGTTAAGTCGGGCCATACAGCATGCCAGTGACACAATTATTATCTTTAACGATAAAGGTGAAATTACTTCCTGGAATAAGGGTGCCAAAACAGTTTTTGGCTATAAAAAAGAAGAAATCATCGGACTCAATATTGAAAAATTATTTCCAGAAAAACAGCTTCAACCTTTTTTTAAAAATAAAAAGATTTCGCATCTGGAAATATTTGGCATTAATAAGCACAAAAAATCGGTCAAAATCGCCGCCAACCTTACGCCCATATATACAGATAACAAAAAGATCCCCGCTTTCTTTTTACTTATTGCCAGAGACATAACCAATCAGACCAAATTTGAGGAAGAACTCACTTTAAAATATCAAAAAATACAAGAGGCATATAATAAATTCGGCATTATCAAAAGACAAATGGATTATATTTTTGAAATGCTGGAAATATATAATGGCTTTAACGATATTAAAAATCTGGCCGACTTTGTGGTGACGTCTTTAATTATGTTAACACGTGTGGACACTTGCGTGCTTAGAATTTACAACAAAGAAAAAGATACTTTGGATTTAATATCCAATTTTGGGCTTCAGGACTGGAAAGGTAAAGCTCGCATCAATTATCAAAACAGTCTTGGCCAAAAAGCTTTTGAAGAAAAAAGACCATTCAAAATTATTGATATTGCTTCCGAAACGCGTTACAACTCCCCTTACCTGGCCAAAAAGAATAATATGTCTTCGTTATTACTTATACCTCTACAATTCAAAAACAATATAGCTGGCACGATTTCCTTATATGTCAGCCCAGAAAAGAAACTAGCCCTTTTCGAAAATGAATTTATTGAAAAGTACGCAAAATTAATTGAATTACTAATCGGCACCCTTTTAGAAAATAAAAAGTAACATGCAAAGCGACCTTATTAATATCGTCAACGAAAAAAATGAACTAACCGGCGCGCAAGAAACCTGGGGTAATGTGCATAAAAAAGCACTGATCCATCGGTCAGTCCATATTTGGATTTACAATGAAAACGGAGAGGTGTTATTGCAACTAAGATCAAAAGAAAAATTTACTTTCCCTGATCTTTGGGATATTTCCTGCGCTGGGCATGTCGATTTAAACGAAGATCCCAAGGCTTCCGCCTTAAGAGAATTAGAGGAAGAGCTGGGCCTTAAAATCAATCCGGTAGAATTAGTTTTTAAAGAAATAATCAAAGAAGAAAAGGCTTATAATGGACTTTCAGAAAACGAATTCTGCTACATATATCTGCTAAACTATAATGGAAAAGCCCAGGAACTAATTTTACAAAAAGAAGAAGTACAGGATGCAAAATTTTTTAATATCGCGAATCTAAAAAAAGATCTTACAATTAACGCAGATAAATTTGTTCCGCACACCTATTGGATTAATATCCTTGAAGAGATAGAAAAAATGCAGAAATAAAAATCACCGGATTACTTATAAAATACACCATGGATTTTACATTTCTTACCGGTCTCATTGGATCACTAATTTTAGTACTTGGAGCCGCTTGGCCTGAGCCCAAAAAAATCAAACACCCCACTAAATCACTCAAGAATTGGCTATTCGCAATTGGTGGGATTTTTATGCTGGTTTATGGAATTGAAAATTACTTAATTGGTGGAACATTCTTTTTTGTACTTTTGGAAATTTTGGTTTTTATCTCCACTATTTTAATGATGCTAAAGGTGGACGACCGGATAGACGCGTTAATTTTAAGCATATTTGCCGCTGCTTTTGTGACATGGTCGCTTTTTCTTTTTAAAGACTATTCAACCATTATCTTTATTCTCGGACTTTTGGCAGTAAGTCTTGGCTACGCTTTTGACATGGGCACAATCCGCCGCGACACTGCTTTAACCGCTGGCAGCAGTTTGATTAGTGCCTTTAGCTACCTGGAAGGTAATACTATCTTCTTTTTATTGAATTTATTTTTTGCGATATTTTCCGGCTATTATTTATTAAAACGGCTTTTAATCACAAAACATACGAAAGGCAGAATCGCTTAACCTATAGCCAAAATAAAGCCCACGTGTTATCATAAGAAATCAACGTGATTAAGTCCCGTTGCTTTCTATTTTATAATATAATTTATATGGCACTAAAAAATTTTATTCCAAGAGCTCAAGATTACATAGAACATAAAGTGGACCTAAGAAACAGAAAAGATGTGTCTTTAACCGGCTTGATTATTCTTTTGGGTATTTGGCTTTCTCCTCTTCTAATTTTAGGAGGGCTTGCTTATCTAATCTATAGAGCTGTAAGATTTGCACAAAATCTTATGTACAGATAACCCATGCATTACAAAAAATTCGATTCTCGTTTTGTTTTATCAATCCAAAAAGGTGAAGAAATCATTGAATGTTTAAAAAAATTCTGTGGTGAAACAGGAATAAAAGCTGGATCTATCCAGGGCATTGGGGCAACCGATGATGTAACCATAGGATATTTCAACCTTGTTGAAAAAAAATTTCACCCTAAAACATTTAGCGATAAAAACTATGAAATTACTTCACTAATTGGCAACATCAGCACTTTCAAAAACGAGCCGGTAATTCACATTCATATAAATATTGCTGATAACAGCTACCAAATATTTGGTGGACATTTAAACAAAGCCACAATTAGCGCCGCATGCGAAATTTTCATTGACCCAATTGAAGATGAAATTTCAAGATCACCTGATACAGAAACCGGCTTAAATCTTATAAATTTGGCTTAAAGAATACCAAAACCGTCCCGCCTTAGGACTTTACCAAAAGTCCTTTTTGTGCTAAAATAATATGAAATAAAAACAAAAATTATGGACGCATGGGAAATTATTGGCTTTGTGGCATCTGCCATAAGTTCAATCGCCTTAATACCAGAAGTAAAAAATGCTCTTCAGACAAAACACTTGGATGACGTTGCCTGGAGCATGCTTTTTTTGTTATTTGGAGCTTCAGCATGTTGGTTTACATACGGCATTCTGGCACACCATACGCCCCTTTTAATCAGTCCTTCCATTAATATGACCATGGAAATAACACTGATGGTTTTAAAGAAGAAATACGAACTAAAAGACACATCAAAACAACCCAGCAATTCACTAGCAATTCCTGAATATGAATCCTGAAATTATTGGTTACATTGCGGCTAGCCTGAGCTCGATTTCACTTATTCCAGAAGTAAAAAAGGCACTTCACACACATCACTTGAAAGATGTGTCCCTGATGATGTTAAGTCTTATTTGCAGCAGTAGTATTATCTGGGTAGCATACGGATTTCACGTTGGTTCATATCCCTTGGTATTAAGTGATGGAGTTAATTTGATTTCTTCCTCTTTACTCATTGCTTTAAAATTTCATTACGATAAAAACGGCCAACCAGTAATAAAAAAAACAAATACCCAGCTACAACCAGCACTGGAAATTGAAACAGAAATAAGCCAAAATTAGTTATATAAAAAGATTGCTCATAATTATCATACGCTTTATAGTAAGCCAGGTTTTTAGTCGATAGTGTACAACCCGAGCACAGTGAGCGTACAAAAAAAGGAGAGATGGCCGAGCGGTTGAAGGCGCTACTCTCGAAAAGTAGTAAGGGGGCAACCTCTTCGAGGGTTCGAATCCCTCTCTCTCCGCCAAATTTTTTAAATAACATGAACGAAAAAATCATCCTTCATGGCAAATGGACTATTAACGCACCTGTTGCAGACGTATTCAAAATGGCAACCGACTTCAAAAAGTTCCCTGCACATTTTCCAAAGGTTGCTCATTCTATTAAGATTAAAAAACAAAAAGGAAATTATTTAGAAATGGTCGCAATTGCCAAATCTTTCGGTCAAAAATTTCCCGTAGAAATGAAAACACACATTATACCTGGAAAAGGCTTTATTTCGGACAATAAAAGCCCTAAATTTGGCACATCTGGCCATGAAGAATTTTTGCTTTCAAAAAGCCCAGAAGGAACCATAATAAATTATACTTATCAAGTTACAATCCATAAACGCTGGCTTCGCTTAATTGCAAAACCGTTAATTGGTTGGTATTCCATGAAATACTGGCAGAAAGCTGTCATAGATGAATTAAGAAAAAAACTAGAATTGTAATAATTTCCATTAAGTATTCTTATAAAGATCATCACTCTTTTCCGATTTTTAAACCGGAAAATTTTTGTTTTTTTACTCAATTTCATATGAAAGAAATCACAAATGACCAAATCACCGGCATAGAAGGATACGCCCTTGAAAATTCTAAAGAGGCTTGGGCTGAACCCTCCAACCAGAATAAAAATTTGTTAACCGGATCAGTTCATGAATTTGTAAATGTAAAAGGCAAATTATATCAGGTACATGCTTCTGTAAGCACAAACAAATCGGCCATCGAATTAAAAAATATTTATCAGGATTATTTAAAAATGAATCCAGATTGTATCGTAGTTCCAAACTACTCTTCAGAAAGGTTTACAACACCGACCGCTGTAATTCTTAAACCTGCCGATGAGAAACTGTATCAACAAATTAAGGAAGAGAAAAAGCTTGCCCAAACATATAAACCAATACTTGAAGCTATTTTGGAAGTACGCGCTAACATTAAGCCGGCTGCTCCGGATTCTCATCAGCCAAAAAGCCGCTAGTTTGAAGCTTAACCATTTCTTGATAATCTTTGCAGCTTCTCATAAGTGCGGCATGTGAACCAAGCGCAATCATCTGCCCTTTTTCTAGTACTAAAATTTTATCTGACTCCCGCACCGTAGAAAGGCGATGCGCAATGATCACTGCAGTCCTGGCTTTTAACAATGCCTCCAGCCCTTTCTGAACTTTAGCCTCTGTTATGCTATCAAGCGCGCTTGTTGGCTCATCCAAAATCACAATTTTTGGATCTTTTAAAATTGCTCGGGCAATGGAAATTCTTTGTTTTTCTCCACCAGAAAGACGCACTCCTTTTTCACCAATCATGGTGTCATACTGATCCGGCAAAACCTTAATAAAGTCATGCGCTGCCGCTTTTTTACACGACTGAATAATTTCCTCACGCTCTGCGCCTGGCTTTCCATAAGCAATATTTTGCGCAATGCTTTCATCATAAAGCGAATGTTCCTGCAAAACTGTGCCAATAATATGATGATATTCTTCTAATTTAAAATTGCGAATATCAATATCATCAAGCAAAACTTGCCCTTCAATTGGGTCTACCAGGCGCGTTAATAATGCCATGATTGTAGACTTGCCGGCGCCAGAATGACCTACTATAGCCATATGCTGTCCCGGCTCAATCACAAAAGACAAATCCTTGATTACAAAACCTTCTTCCTGCTTTTTTCTTGGGTACGCAAAACTTACATTTTTGAATTCAATTTTGCCTTTAACATCTTTTAAAGGAATCGGATTTTCTGCGTCCTTGATTTCATCTTTTTCATTCAAAAGCTGTAGATAGCGGTCAATATGCCGTGCGCGCCTACTATACTGTGGCAAAATATCACCCAAAAAATGTAGCGGCGCCAAAATCTCGTTTAAAAGTCCCATAAACATAAACAAAGTTCCAAGTTGAATTTTGCCGTTTTTCACAAAAAACACACCCACCCCCATCACCAAAAATCTAGCAATTGTATCCGGATTAAGCATATCAACTTTGCGCCATTTCTGGTTAAGGGCATGCTGGGCTTTTGTAGCTCGATCGCTATATCCCTTTTGCACATCCACAAAAAGTTTTTCGTTTTCGTTAAGTTTATAAGTAATTATATTAGAGATCTGATCACTTAAATGTTCATGTTTTAAATTCCACATTTTGTTTACTTGACGCTGCTCTTCATCGTACTTGTTCAACATAAAGAAAATAATTCCCAACCCAAACGGAACTACCGAAAGAGAAATAAGTGTCATTTCAACACTTGCCGAAAATGCGATAAACAACATCGCCGTAAACCCAACGATCCCCGGAAAAAACCTTCCCAGCCACCAGTTAGTCATTTCCCACATGGAAGTATCACCTTCATCCACAATTTTGGCATATTTGCTGGAATGTTTTAGCGTGTGCTTGGAGTAATCCATGCGCAATAATTTTCTAAAACCATCCACATGCACTATTTGCGAGTTTTTATTACCAACAGTCCAAACAATGTAATTAACATAAGCATTAAGCAAATTACTTGCCACTGCAAAAATGAACCAGATAATTACTATTCTAAGCATCAATTGAGTTTGTTCATCGCTAAAAAAACCCTTACTATTTGCGGCAGTTAAAGTATCAACCAAAATTTTATAAAAATAAGGCTGCGCTAATCTGACCATGGTTGCAAACAGCACCAAAAGAATCAAAAAAAGCACTTTATTTTTTTGACGCCAAATCAGACCGAACGTATATTTCAGATAAGATTTAATAGGTCTCATCATCGACTCAATTATTTTTTTGCGTAAACGCCGTGCCTTCACGCTAGTGTAGATTTAATTAATAACTGAAACTTATAAACATGTCAAAGTTCCTGATCATTCTGGCGTCCGCGTCCCCTGCCCGCAAAAAATTAATGAAAAAATTGCGCCAACCATTCATTACATGCGTGAGCAATTTTGATGAGGATATGAAGGCCCATGGACACCCTCGCAAACTTGCGACTCACCTGGCGCTTGGTAAAGCTAATACGATTGCACTTGAGCTAACCAACAACACAATAAAAAAAGTAAGCACCACAAAATGGCAAAGCGCAATCATTATTGGTGCAGATACCTTCATTATGGTTGGCACAAAAAAAATCGGCAAACCAAAAAATATCAAAGAAGCCAAAGCGATCATAGGCTCTATGAGCGGCAAAACGATCCGGGTTTACACAGGTCTTGCTATTCTAAAAACTGAACCAAATGGCAAAATACTCAAACAAAAAACTACCTGCGTTTTAACCAAACTCAAAATCAAAAAAATGACACAGCTAGAAATTAATAATTTAGCCCATGCCCCAGAAGCTCTTAAAATTTCTGGCGCGTTTTCAATTGAAGGTCGTGGCGGGAAAATGGTCGAAGAAATCGATGGTGATTACGATAACGTGATTGGCCTGCCGATTTTTAGGGTCAAAGAAATTATGCGGCATATCTAGCAAAAGCTTCACAAAAGATTGACCCGCATTTTAAAAAATGAGATAAAGGACTATACACATTTATTTTCTCTCCAAATATTAATTTTTTTGGGGGGCATTTTTTAATTTTTTTTACCCAACCACATTATGATTAGACGCTGGTTAAGTACTTTGCCCTTTGGGCATAATTCGGAAGAAGAAAATTTGAAAAAAAACGATCTGCCTCCACATACGCTTGACTACTCAAAAAAAATTTTAGATGACAAATCGACAGCAAGTCCAGATTCAGGAGAGGCCATTACTATAGAAACAAAACTGCGTGGTTTAATGGCAGAAATCGCAGAAGAAGGCGTGAAAATAATCACCGATCCCGCAGCAAAAATACAAATAGATCCGGAATTAGAATCTACTTATCCGGCCAAAGCGGTTCAAATCAGTAGCGAAAGCCCCATCGCCTCGACCACCAAACCTTCTGCCGCTCCTCTGCCGCCACCAGCCGATTCTGATAAAGAACCAACCAATAAAATTGGTACCCCCTCTTCATCAATAAAAAAATCATCCCCACCAAAAGAAAAAATTAAAAGACCAAGACCTCTGGGACAAGTAATAAGATTTCCAGCAATCACCCATACACTCCCAAATAAAAGCCTGGACACCGCGACAGTTGCCCCATCACCCCACACCCCGGCCCCCTATGCCATACGTTGGAGGGAAGAACCAGCAACAGCAAAAGATGTTCCCATGACACCACTAGCTAAAGGAGTAATCAGAACAATTGCTCTGATTGCGACTGCTGTATCGGCAGCATACGCATCCAAATATTTACCCGAACTTATTGAAAATAATGAGCCTAATAAATCCATTTTAACTTCAAAACCAACCGCAACAGCTTTAGCAAAAGTACCACCAGCAACTTCAACTTCTTCAGCTCAAACAACAACACCACCAAAATCAACGGCATCCGAACAACCACAAGCTATTCCAAGCAGTTCCAGTCATACCCCTCCACACCCAAAGTCTTCGGCTAAATCAAAAAAATAGCCCGTAACTAATCTTCTTCTTCCGTGGAAGGCTTTGTTGGTAAAGCAGCAGGTTTCCGGCCGAACTTGGCACCTTTAACTTCTGGAACACCGGCACTACTGTCTGCCCAAGGATCAACTAAATCACCTGATCCAGCAGGCGCAACCGGCACTCCGGAAGAAACAGCTGCCGCAGACAAACCAGCCGCAGGTAAGCCATCTTTTGGCAAATCCAACTTAGTACCCTTTAATCCCATTGATGCAGAAGCCGCACTTCCAGCTGAAATTGGTTTAGCGGAAGCAGATGTAGCTGGAACAGTTATATTGGCTTCAACCACAGGGGTACCAGGAGTAACTTCAATTTTACTGGATGATTCCCCATGTTCTAAGACATTTGGATTTAAAGACGCACCTTGAACTACCCCGGTTGTCTCTTTGGATCCAAAAGGTCCAAAATGAGAATACATAGCAGCAGCGGCCGCCGCGATACCTCCTACAAAAACAGCCCCTCCCAAAATTTTAAACAACTTTTTCCTGATTTCACCACTTGCAACACCAATTTTACCTGATCCAGAATCCACGATGTCAAAATCTTCCCTAATTGCAACACCAGACCGCAAAGTTTCTGGGGCACGCTGGACGCTTATAACACTTTGAACTGGCATAGTTTGGCTATATGCAGCATCTGAAATATCTACAGGACCCACAGGAACAGACATAGGCTGAGGTGTAAGTTCATTTTCCCCGCCCTGATCAACTTTATTTAATCCAAAATTTTTCAAACAACCTGCTATCGCACCGGCAAGCTGTTGCGCATTGTCATCAACTGGCTCAAACACGTTTGTTTTCAAATAAGCCCAATTTTTAACTACCTGCTGACGCTCATCTGGAATATTCAAACGTGGCCTATTATTAGTACTCCAATCTACAAAATATTGGTAACAATCACCAATGTTACTAAGTGTTGAAATTAACATATTTAACAAAATCTTTTGAGGATCAGTCACACCTGAATCAGGTCCCAGCGCAGCACCTATGGCATTTAATTTTCTTTCCGCTTCACGAATGCCAGTTTTTATTTTTTTTAAATCAGTCGACGAAACACCTTCTGCTTCATTTGACGATGATTTCATAAAAAAATGAGTCGCGTCACCATCATATAAAGCCTTGCTACAATCCAACATCTGCAAAGATAATTTGCGAATCTCTCCATACACACTCATTATTCTTTCCATATAAACCAACAATCTACCTACATTTTCATCCTGCTCAATTTCATTGGCATATTTAAATATTCCCTCCGTAGTAGAAAGGATTCCTTCCTTTTTAGAAGTTAACATCCTAACTACTTCAGCCATTTGTTCAGAAGGCAGCGCACGAAAGCTAAAATTACTATCTGGCCTTACATAACTTGGAAAACCCAAACCACGTTTAGATTGAGATATAGCTTCTTCTATTTCTGGGGCATCGTGTAAATTCATGCGATAATCTAAATATATACGAAACCTATTTATATAAGATTGCAGCCAAACTGTCAATGTTTTCTGCAACCATTTTACATTAATAAGTTGCCCAAATCACACCATTTTTGGTACATTGCAACCCAATTAAATCTCTAATATGAGCAAAAGCCCAGATCAGCCAGGTCAAAGATCAGATAAGCCAACCCTACTCGGCTTAGGCGCGCCAACTACATCAAGCAACAATGACTTACGAAATAGGCCAACCGTAAGATTTAGACGTCCAGGCGATCCACCAATAATGAGGGATGAACAACAAGACTCAGCAGATGAGTCACTAAGGACCACTACAGACGCAGAAAGTGAATCACGAACACCTGGCAAACTTGAAGAAATTCTTCAAACAATTGGTAATTTAATATCAGAAAATAAATTATCGATAATTGGAATTTTAGGCTGCCTTGGAGTCCTTATAGCAGCATCTCCCATAAAATTTGGAAATAATAACCCCGATACTGCAACTCATACAACGACAGCAGATGCCGGCCCACAGGCTATTTTGCAGGACGCTTCCAGCACGATCGAATCAGCTTTAAAACAAACTCCTCCCCTTGATGCAGGAACTGAACAAATGCTAGAAAATGAACTAACAACTTTAAATAGTCCCCCAGACGCTGGAACTTCACAAAGAGTTAAACCAAGCTCTGTGAAAAAAGTGCCCCAGACCTCAGACACAGCCTCGGCAGACACACAAAAAACACCTTATGTTTATGATGATGTTAGAAAACCCTGGCCCATCAAGTAATTTTTAATTAAAGATATGGAAACCAAAGACCTACGTGAACTAAAACCTTTAACAGGATCTGAAGACTCAACGTCTGCTAAAACTCAAGAAAATATCCCAAAAACTCAACAAGGTACAGTCAGGATTAGTTTTGGCCAATTAAAAGAAGGAGACAAGGTTGGACCAAGCGGAACAATCATGCCAGGTGAACATGAAAAGTTTATCCAGGCACTTCTTGCACAAGCACCTGGGAATGAATCACTTCAAGAAAGAGTAAAAGCCGCCAAAGCTGCAGCCGAACAAGGTGCCGCTTCCCCAAACAGTCGCACCATCACAACTTCCAGCACACAAGCGGCCCCAGATGAAAGCATCCCCGGACTTCCCGCAACACCTTCCAAGACGCAACTCATCATCGCTGGGCTCGTGGGGACTGTTTTAACGGTAGGAGTCGTTACCCAAATAGCCATCAAAGGATCCAAAGAACCCGACCCCATTACTGTAACTGCTCCACCATCTAATCCAAAACCTCAACCAAGTATAGAATCACCCACTTCCACTTCATCCCCAAACGATCCTGATGCTGGCGCAAACGCCACTGGTTCTGCCAAAAAAAATCCGACTCCTCCCCGCAAACCACAAGCGCCAAATCCAACCAACCCAAAAGAATCTACCGACAAACCAAAAGGTGGCGACGTCGTTGATCCATGGGGAAATTAGCACAAAGTAAACCCTTCCCCCACTTGCACGCCTAATCCTTATTGGGTATCTTGTTCCCGATTCGTATTATTACCAATTACAGATGATAACCACCATTTCCAAAATTAAAGATTTTGTTGACCAGGAAGCCACTATTCAAGGATGGATGTTCAACAAACGCGGCAGCGGAAAAATTTATTTTCTGCAACTGCGTGATGGCAGCGGGATTATTCAGGGAATTGTGGAAGCTTCAAGTGTAAGCCCAGAAACCATCCAGGCAGCGGAAAAACTCACTGCGGAATCATCTGTGAAAGTCACCGGACTTGTTACCAAACACCCGCGTCAGGCCGACACTTATGAACTTCAGGTTAAAAACATTGAAATTGTTCAGTTGGTTACAGAAGAATATCCAATTTCCAAAAAAGAACATGGCATTGAGTTTTTAATGGACCAACGCCATCTATGGCTTCGCTCCAGCCGTCAGTGGGCTATCCAAAAGATCCGCAACACCATTATTAACGCCAGCTTTGAATGGCTTAATAATAACGGTTACATCAAAATTGACGCACCTATTTTGACACCAAACGCCTGCGAAGGAACAACCGAACTTTTTGGCCTTGATTACTTTGAACTTGGACAAGCTTATTTAAGCCAATCCGGACAGCTTTATATTGAAGCTGCGATTGCTTCTGTTGGTCGATGTTTTGATTTTGGACCAGTATTCCGCGCCGAAAAATCCAAGACACGCCGCCATTTGACTGAATTCTGGATGCTCGATGCAGAAGCGGCATTCGTAGAACACGAGGAGAACATGCGCATTCAGGAACAGTTGATTACCCACATTGTAAAATCCGTACTTGCCAAAAACGCGCAAGAACTTAAGATTTTGGAACGCGACACCGAACCGCTCAAAAAAATTGAAGCTCCATTTATCCGCAAAACTCACGCGGAAGTAGTGGCAGAATTACGAGAAATGGGCTCAGACATTGGCGATATGGACGATCTTGGCGGTGATGATGAAACCATGCTCACCAAAAAATATGATAAGCCGATTTTTGTTGAAAAATACCCATCAGCAGTTAAAGCGTTTTATATGAAACCGGATCCATTAGATCCATCACGCGCCCTTTGTGCCGATCTACTTGCGCCAGAAGGCTACGGCGAAATTATTGGTGGCAGTCAGCGTGAAGACGATTACGATAAACTCCTTAAAAAAATTGAGGAACACAAATTACCGGTAGACGCCTTCAAATGGTACCTGGATCTACGTAAATTTGGCTCTGTGCCACACAGCGGCTTTGGATACGGTTTGGAACGCCTTGTCACCTGGATTTGCGGGCTTGAACACGTCCGTGAATCAATTCCATTCCCACGTACAATTTACAGGTTAAGTCCATAGTTTTTACCTAATTGCCGATTTACCTTCCAGAAGCTATAATCCGATTGCTTTCTAATTTTTTTTATGAACACAAATCATCGCTATGCGGGTTTCTGGATCAGATTTTTGGCTGCAATACTGGATGGAATAATCATTGGGGCAATTGGCTCAATGTTGTTCCCACCTCAAATAGATAAAACCTTCCATTTTGCACCAGGCCAAGGTTTAGCGGGAGCTATCTATATAATCGCTTTTTGGCTTTGGCTCTCAACAACACCTGGGAAAATGGCTTTGGGTCTAAAAGTTATTCAAGAGAACGGCCAAAACCTTGATGCAAAAGCCGCAATCCTGCGTTATTTATCTTACTTTATTAGCTTTGGGGTGATTCTTTTAGGGGTAATTTGGATTGGATTCGACGCAAAAAAACAAGGCTGGCACGATAAAATTGCCAAGACGTACGTTATTCACACTAAATAA
>CAZOQT010000009.1:29186-31606 GCA_964582265.1 uncultured Candidatus Peribacteria bacterium | reverse complement strand
ATGCCGAGGTGGTGGAATTGGTAGACACGCGGGACTTAAAATCCCGTGGTAGCAATACCGTGCGGGTTCGATTCCCGCCCCCGGCACCATCTTCCCTGAAGCATATATTTCTGAATGGGAAACTAACTTAAGCCAAACCTCATCTAATGAGGATTGACTATTTTAGCAAATAGTCTAAAATGTAAAACCGAATTTTAATTTTTAAAATTATGTCAGGACACGGCGGACATCATGAAGAACCAGTCACTCTTGGAGATCACCTTAATGAGGCAAAAGGTCATCTTTGGGGAATTATAAAAGAAAGCTTTGGTGTAGTTGACAGTATAATATCTGGATTTGGTAAAGCAATCATGAGTATAATTACGGGCAAAAGACCTACAAATGGCCATGGACACGGACACGATGCACATGGAGGTGGTCATGATGCGCATGGCGGTGGACACGACGCTCATGGAGGCGGTCACGATGCACACGAAGGTGGTCATGACGCTCATGGAGGCGGTCACGACGCACATGGTGGTGGACACGATGCACATGGTGGTGGACACGATGCACACGGAGCCGGACACGCTGCAAACGACAAAGCTGCACATGGAGATGGTCACGCGCACGCAGCGTAAACTACTTTAATTTTTGGCAATTTTCACAGTAAAAAGTCCCCCGACCAGCGGCTACTGTTTTTTTAATAGTTCCTTTGCATACATAACAAGGATCGCCTTTGCGACCATATACCTGCAAATAATGCTGGTGCTTTCCTAAATTGCCGTTAGTACCCACAAAATCTGAAACTGAAGTACCATTATGAGAAATCCCCTCTTTTAAACAAAAAATAATAGCTTCATAAAGTCGCTCCAAATCTTTCTTATTTAATTTCTCGATACGTTTTTGGGGATGCAATTTACTTTTAAAACAAGACTCATCGGCATAGATATTACCGATGCCCGTAATCAAATCCTGTCTTAAAAGATTATTTTTTAAAATCCCCTTCTTGTTTTTAAACAAATTAACAAAAAAATCCTTTGTGAATTCTTGAGCAAATGGCTCAATTCCAAGCTTTTTTATACCACTTATTTTTTCATATTGTTGCTCGGAATAAAACCAAATTCGAGCAAATTTACGAACATCAGAAAAAATCAGCTCAGTGCCATCAGTAAACGTAAAAATCCCACAAATATATTTTTCACGGCCTTTCACTTTTTGCCACATCAACCTTCCGGTCATGCGCAAATGGATCACTAGCCGCATGTTTTTGTCTAAAACAAAGACAATAAATTTACCCCGTCTTTGTACATCCAAAACTTTCAAACTTTTAATTTGGGAACTCACAAACTCTGCCGAAGGCATGAAAATTTTGGGAAGTTTTACTTCCAGTTTAGAAAATTTCTTATTAAGCAAATTTAACCTTAATTCGCGACAAATTGTTTCAACTTCCGGCAATTCCGGCATAAATAAACACAATAAATAAACACAAACTGCAGATTAGCAAGATATTTTGGTTTTATCAAAAACAATTTACCAAGATCAAGCGTACTGAAATATATAGCATTTAACCCCGCAACACTTATGAAAGTGAAAAAAATACTTTCCATAGTGCTTGGGCTGAGCATATTTAGCTTTTCCTTGGTAGTATGGGCACAAGACAACACCAGTCCTTTTAGTGATGTAAACAATACAGATCCAAATTATCAGGCAATTGTTTATATCAAAAATCGCAATATTATTAATGGATACCCTGATGGAACCTTTAAGCCTGATCAAATAGTGAATAGAGCAGAAGCACTTAAAATGATGCTCATTGCTTCCAACATTGCCACTCCAGACACACAAGATAAAGCATTTCCTGATCTTGGCGAAAACGCTTGGTATTTAAAATATGTCTCTAAAGCAAAAAATACAGGAATTATACAAGGTTACCCAGATGGCAAATTTAGACCAGAACAAACAGTAAACCTGGTTGAAGCCTTAAAAATGCTTCTTAACGCCCGCGGTACAAATTTAGATGATGTCGGCACCTCCCAAGATGCCTATGCTGACACTCCAAAGGATAATTGGTACGCCAAATTTATTGGCTATGCAAAACAGAGAAATTTAATTGATGCAGATGCAAGTAATAAGGTTAACCCAGGACAGGGATTAACTAGAGGAAAACTAGCCCAAATAATTTATAGATTACTTAATTCCGATCAACAAGCGTTAACATCTAAGGACGAAAATACAACTCAAATCACAGCTCCCAAAATCACCGAGCAAAAACTGCCGACCCCAACAGAATCACCTAATTTAACATTGCCGACTCAATCTCAAAATATAACCCCTCCAACCACACAATCAACAACACAACCTGCTACTCAGCCAACTCCCCCAACTACTACTCAACCAAGTCAAACTGCAAATGAATCCACGCAAACTCAACCAGCCAC
>CAZOQT010000009.1:0-29086 GCA_964582265.1 uncultured Candidatus Peribacteria bacterium | reverse complement strand
CAACCAGCCACTCAAGCCAACCAGCAAAAACCATCAACTAAAAATATTCCAGCTGCCAGCCCAAAAGCTGCAACAAATGTAAACACAATTCCCAAGGCTAATACAGCAATTAAAACCGGCACAACTCCAGCTTCCGCACAAACTCCGACTGCAAACAACAAAGTTCCTACAAAGGAAATTATCAACAAAGCTTCTACAGGTAAAATTTCCGCCCAAACAGCAACATCATTGCCCAAAACAAGTCCAAATATAACAACCAAGGCACAACCAGAAACTATTCCTGCAAAACAAACTACTTCAACAAAAATTAGTAGTCCGAAAAGCAACTCAACCACTACTGAAAATAGGACTCAGACTCAACAATCAAGCAAGACAACCACAACATCTAATAAACAAACTATAACCTGCAGCCCGGAACCTTGCCAAAAATAATCAATAAACTGGATCACTTACAGCTTCACAAAATAAAGAGCCTAGCTTCAAAAGTTTGGCTCTTTTAAAAGTCTAATATTTTTTGGTGGGCCAGCCCGGGATCGAACCGGGGACCATCTCCTTAAGAGGGAGCCGCTCTACCAGCTGAGCTACTGACCCACACCCAATTTCAATCGAACAACTGCAGCAAAAACTGCGAAGCATAAATTAGCATTTAAACGCTCAAGATTCAAGCAGATATTTTTTATGATTAGTGATATAAGGAAAATATGAAAATTCTGCTAGATACAAGATGGCTAAAAAGAAAACCGACCGGAGTTGGCTGGTATATTAGCGAACTGGCTCATCAGTTTTCTAAAATTTCAACTGACGAATTCACTTTACTGGGAGGAGAAAGTAAGAACCTCCCTCAACAATTACCACGAATACCACTTTCAATCATAAAAAAAAAGGTTTATCAGGGCCTTTGGAAGCGAATTTATTGGCCAAAGCTAGATCATTTAGCAGGTAAACAAGATGTGGTCCATTTTATGAACGGCACAGCTATTCCCCATTCCTATCCAGTAAACGTATTAACTGTTCACGATTTAACCTATATTGAACACCCGGAAATGATTGAAGCAGGCAATTTAGTATTCCTGGAAAAAATTATGCCCTGGAGCATTAAACAGGCCTCACATATCATCGCCGTTTCTGAAGATACTAAAGCCGATTTGCATAGGTACTTTAATGTACCCTTAGAAAGAATTTCCGTTATTTACAATGGAGTAGACCCGATTTTTTTAATCCCATCAGAAGCGGACGAAATTGCAAATGTACAAAAAAAATACAAACTCCCGCAAAAATTCTTTTTATCAGTAAGCACAATTGAGCCTAGAAAGGACTATACAACGCTAATTGAAGCCTACAATTTACTTCCGGAAGAAATAAAAAAGGAATTCAGTTTGATTATTGTTGGATCCAAAGGTTGGCAAAATGAATACAAAAAAGTAACCGACCTTATTCACAAGTTAAAATTAAAAAATAAAGTTCAACTTTTAGGATATGTTGATTACACAGATCTACCCATTATTTATAAGCTCGCTGAAATATATTTACATACCAGCATTAAAGAAGGATTTGGAATTGGCTTAGTTCAAGCCATGGCAACCCATTTACCAATCATTGTTTCAAATACATCTTGCCATCCAGAAATTGTTAAAAATGCCGGACTTTATTTTGAGCCAAAAAACTCAGAAGACTTGGCAGATAAAATCCTGCAAATGTTGGATCGCAAATCAACCAGACAGTATCACGTTACAATTGGTGCAAAACTAATTGAACAATATTCCTGGAAAAAAGCGGCACTTGAAACTTTAAATATTTATCATAATTTGTTTAAGAATATTTCATCTCAAAGTGTTAATAATGATATACAAAGTATAAAAGCGCCATAATTTATAATCATGAAATTAAAAACTGTATTTAACTGCGAAAAATGTGGATATCAAAGTCAAAAATGGCTTGGCCGCTGTCCAGAATGCGAGGCCTGGAATTCATTTTACGAAGACATAATCGAAAAAAATAAATCCTCAAAAACCCAAGGCACAAGCCTTAGCACAACTCCCCTTTCCCATGAAAGCGAGCCAGAAATTCGCATAAATACAAACATCGCAGAATTAAATCGAGTACTCGGAAGTGGCTTGGTAAAAGGAAGTATGGTTTTGTTAAGCGGAGAACCCGGCATTGGCAAATCCACTTTAACCCTTCAAATTAGCCATAATATTGCCAAAAACAACTCTAAAGTTTTATACATTTCCGGAGAAGAATCACACCATCAGGTTTCAATGCGAGCGCAAAGACTTGGCATAAAAAACCAGAATCTACATTTTTTGGCAGAAACAAATTTTGAAAACATCCTGGCCACAATTGAAAACACAAAGCCCGACTTTATCATCCTTGATTCCATTCAAGTCATCTACTCAAGCGAAATTCCATCCATGGCGGGTAGCATTACCCAGGTAAGATTCTGCACTGAATCAATCATGAATTTTGCCAAAAAAACTGCTACTCCAGTTTTGCTGATTGGCCACGTTACCAAAGATGGCAACTTGGCTGGACCACGGGTACTTGAACATCTTGTTGATACAGTCCTATTTTTGGAAGGAGAAAGATATCAAAATTATCGGGTGCTACGAAGTCTTAAGAATCGTTTTGGACCTACTCACGAAATTGGCATTTTTGAGATGTCAGAAGAAGGCCTAACCGAGGTCACAAATGCCTCAAAATTATTTCTTGATGGCAGAAAAGAAGGCACTATCGGTTCTGCCATAACAGCTACCCTGGAGGGAACGCGCCCGCTTTTAGTTGAAGTGCAGGCCTTAACCAATGTAACCCATTTTGGCTATCCAAAACGCGCGGGCAGCGGATTTGATTTAAATAGAATGCAACTATTAATTGCTGTTATCCAAAAATATCTAAATTTAAATCTAAGTAATCAAGACGTTTATATTAACGTGGTTAGTGGTTTCAAACTGCACGAACCAGCAGCCGATCTTGCAGTTATCATGGCGATTATTTCATCATTCAAAAAAACAGCATTACACCCGACCACAATTTACATTGGTGAAGTAGGACTATCCGGAGAACTTAGAACTGTAACAGATCTGGAAAAACGGATCCAGGAAGCAGAAAAGATGGGATTTAGCCGCATTGTAATACCCAAAACTTCAAAGCCATTCAAGACTTCCAACTCGTCTTCAAACAAAGCTGAAATTATTATGGCAGAAAGTTTAAAAGATCTTATGAAACTCGAAATAGCCTAATTGCATTTTCAGTTGTAATTAGCCCAGTTTCCTCCAAAGTAAGCCCCCAGACCTTAGCCAAAGTTTTGGCCGTCTCCACAACAAAAGATGGCTCATTTCTTTTCCCTCTAAAAGGCTGCGGCGGTAAATAAGGGCAATCAGTTTCTATTAATACATTCTTTTTAGGCGATCTTGCGGCAATTTCTCTTAAATATTCATTTTTAGGATAAGTCAAAATTCCAGAAAATGAGAGATAATACCCTCGCTTCCAGGCGACCTCTGCCTGCTGCAGCTGCCCAGTAAAACAATGCAAAATCACTTTTTCATTTCCGGTTTCATTCATAATTTCAAAAGCGTCTTCCCAGGCATCACGAATATGCACAACAACTGGTAAATCAAGCTTTTTTGCTAATTGTAACTGTTTTTTAAATGCAAATTGCTGCAACTCCTTTGGTTGCAAATTCCTAAAGTAATCTAACCCTATCTCTCCCAAAGCCACAATTTTAGAATTTATTTTAACGGCTTCTTCAAACTGAATAAGAACATCCTCTGTGCATTCATCAGCATTATGCGGGTGTACTCCAAGTGTAGACCAAAAATTTTTATCCGCATGCTTTTTAACGAATTCTAATGCTATAAATGAATCAGAAGGTGTACAGCCAACAATAATTTGTCTTGATACCCCAGCAACGAATGCTCTCGAGATTATTTCGTCAATATCCGGAAACTCGCTAACAAAATGAATATGGGAATGCGTGTCTGTAAACATAAAAACATTAAAAAATTAGCTACATTATAATGCATTTTTGACATAAGAAAAAATTTCATTTAAAAGTAAAATATAAGAATCCATTGATGAAACTAAAAACCTTTGACACCATCATAGTCGGCTCAGGCCTTGCCGGCCTTAACGCAGCCATTAAAGCTGCAAAAACCGGTAAGGTTCTGATTGTCACTAAAAAAAACCTTGAAGACAGCAATACTTTTTATGCGCAAGGCGGCATAGCCACTGTACTTAAAGAGCTTAATCAGAAAGATACCTTTAAAAAACACATCCAGGATACATTTGTGGCAGGAGCCTTCCATAACGACAAAAAGGCCGTTGAATTCATCATTAAAGAAGGTCCAAAAGCAATTAAACGACTGATTAATTTAGGTGTTAAATTCACCAAAAACATTGATGGAGACTTGGCACTTCATCGTGAGGGAGGGCATCAGGAAAAAAGGATTATTCATAGTGGCGATTACACAGGTAAAGCAATTGAAGAAGCTCTCATAAAACATATCAAAAAAAACAAAAACATATTCATTTTGGAAAACTCCTTTGTCAAAGACTTAATAATAAAAAATCGGATTTGTTATGGCGTTGAAGTGATTATAAAAAAAAGAATTACCTGTTTTTACGCAAAAAAAACAGTGCTGGCAACCGGAGGAATAGGCCAGCTTTATAAAAAAACGACTAATCCATTGGTCGCCACCGGAGATGGGCTAGCTATGGCAATAAGGGCAAAGTGTAAACTTAAAGATCTGGAATTTATCCAATTTCACCCTACAGCTTTAAACGAAGGAAGAAATCCACTTTTTCTTTTATCGGAAGCCTTAAGAGGTCATGGCGCTACCCTACTGAACGCTAAAAGAGAAAGATTTATGAAAAATTATCATCCGATGCAAGAATTAGCGCCAAGAGATATTGTCAGCAGAGCGATTTTCTCTGAATCACAAAAGGGCCCAATTTACCTTGAATTAAAGACCAAAGGTAGCAACAAAGAATTCCCTCAAATTTCTAATTATTTAAAAAAAATTGGATATAACCTGGAGAAAGATCTAATTCCCATCACACCTGCAGCTCACTTCAGCTGTGGAGGAATTTTTACCAATTTAAAAGGAGAAACCTCAATCAAAAATTTGTATGCCTTTGGAGAAGTAGCCTGCACAGGACTACATGGCGCAAACCGTTTAGCTTCAAATTCGCTACTGGAAGCGGTTGTGATGAGTAACGAAATCATAAAAACCAAACCTAAAAAAAACAAACAGTTTCCGGATTTTAACAAGCAGATAATTAAAATCAATTCAAACGTCGCAAACAAAAAACTTTATCATAAAATTAAACAGGAACTTCAAGACACAATGTGGAAAAATGTAGCTATAATTAAAGAAAAATCCAAGCTCGAAAAATCCAGAATAAAAATAAATAAATTACTCAAAAAACTTCCTAAAAATTTAAACCAGGAAGGATATGAAACCTTAAATATGCTTGAGGTAAGCTTAAAAATAATCGAAGCAGCACTAAAACGTAAAAAAAGCTTGGGGACTCATTTCCGGATAAACTAGTTCCCATTTTCACCAATCCTACTTATTTCCAGCCAAAAGCTCAGCTTGACGCGCCAAAACCAAAGATTCCACAATTTCTTCAATATTTCCTTCCATAATTGATGGCAGGTTATTCCAGCTTTCTTTAATTCTATGGTCAGTAACACGATCTTGAGGAAAATTATAAGTTCTGATCTTTTCTGAACGATCTCCAGAACCAATTTGACCAAGCCTTTGTTCACCAATTTCCTTCATGCGTTTTTCTCGCTCCATTGCATAAAGCCTGGTTCTTAAAACTTCCAACCCTTTAGCTTTGTTTTTTAACTGTGATTTTTCATCTTGTTGACTAACAACAAGCCCAGTCGGAATATGAGTAATACGCACTGCAGAATCAGTTGTATTAACACTTTGACCTCCTGGCCCGCCAGCTCTAAACACATCAATTCTTAGATCTGAATCTTTAATTTCAATATCAATTTCCTCAGCTTCCGGCAATACAGCACAAGTTATGGTAGAAGTGTGAATGCGCCCCTGAGCTTCTGTGGCAGGAACACGTTGAACACGATGAACACCACTTTCGTAGCGCAATTTACCATATGCATCATCCCCTACTACTTTGAAAATAATTTCTTTTAAACCACCCGCTGTAGCTTCACTTTTGCTCATCAATTCAGTTTTAAAGCCAATTTTTTCCGCATAACGCATGTACATTCTGGCAAGTTGTGAAGCAAAAAGCGCGGCTTCTTCACCTCCGGCACCGGCACGAATTTCAAAAATAGCATTCTTAAAATCATCTGGATCCTTGGGTAGCAGCTCAACTTTTATCTCTTCATGTAATTTTTCAATTTTTTCTTTAGAAGATTTTAGTTGGTCTTTAGCCAATTCACGCATATCTTCATCTTTTTCTGTTCCCAAAATATCCTCAGCATCCTTACTGTCTTTAATAGCTAATTTCAATTCTCTATACAAACCAACTACCTTAGAAAGCTCTTTGTGCTTTCTCATTAATCCCCTGTATTCATTTTGATTATTTACAATATTAGGATCCATCAATTTCTGCTCGATTTCCATAAATTCAGTCTCTAGTTGTGCCAGTTTTTCTTCCATATCTTTTAAATAAATATTTAGAATTTAACCATAAAAATCCGTTCAATCTTAGCGTAATCCTCAAGAATTTCCAACTGATTCGCTGGGAAATATCTTTTTATTAAGGCCCTTACCTCCTGTCCTTGCAAAAAACCAAATTCTCCCAATAAAAATTTAGGCAATTTTCCCCTTTGATTAATCTGCTTGAATAGCTCTTCATAAAGCCTCAAGCCATCCTCACCTCCAAACAGAGCTGAATGTGGCTCATATTCAGTTGATTCCCGGTTAACAAAAGCAAATCTTTTAGTCCCAATATATGGCAAATTAGCTACAATTAAATCAAAGTCTTCATTTAAATTTTGCAATAAATCACTTTGCACAAAAGTGACACGGGCTCCAACCCCTTGAGCATAGGCATTAATTGCTGCCACCTGCAAAGCTTCTTTATGCAAATCAACAGCAGTTATTTTTGCATTCAATAAATTAACCGCAATAGCAACAGCAATACATCCACTTCCTGTTCCCAAATCTAAAATGCGTGGCTTATTATAATCCTTAACGCATTTAATAGCTGTATCAACCAATAATTCCGTTTCCGGACGTGGAATTAAAACTCTTTTATCCACAAAAAATTCCAAGCCATAGAATTCTTTTTTATTTATTAAATAGGCCAAAGGCTCACCTTTTAACAAGCGAGAAAATAATTCAAAAAAAATCTTTTCCTGCTTTTCTGATAAAACAAATTCAGCATGACTAATCAAAAAGCTTTTATTCTTTCCTAAAACAAAGCAAAGCAGGGCTTCGGCTGCGATGAAATTGCTTACATCGCCCTCCTGCCCCACCTTCATTTTAATTTCTGAAATTAGAGATTGAATGTTCATAAGTAAAACAAAAAGCGGATCCATTCGAATCCGCTTTTAAACTCCTAGTAATATTTCATCTTTTCACGTTGAGAGCGATAATGATCTCTCATAATAGCAGCCTGTCTTAAATAACTTCTATTTGGCTTCTTTTTGAAGTAACGACGTTCCTTTGCTACTAAAATTACGCGGCTCGCCTGTACCTTTTTATTAAAGCGAGAAATTAAACGATCTACCGATTCCTTTGGATTGCGACGAATAGTTAGAGCCATATATTTTCACCCCCTCTCAATGGATTATAAATTTGCTAAAAAGCCAGCTAATTATATTGAAAAGAGCAAAAAAGTCAATTTTTGTGCTGGATTTTTCTGGATTCAGCAATGATCAGGTCAAAAATAGCCAATATAAGCTCAGGATCTATGGACATTCTTTGGCTTGCTGCCTTATGAATTTTAGAAAGAGAAAGCTCGCGCGAAGAATCTTTAATATCAAGATTTTGAACATTTTTCAGCCTGCCAATGCGTTTTACTAATTCAAACCTTAATGCAATGTTTTTTATAATCTGTGCATCTAAAATCTCTATTTCTTTTCTTAAATAAGACAAATTAGCCTCCGCTGGAACAGCTATTTTTTGCTCCAAATCGTAAATAGACGTCAAAAATTCATTTCTAAGCTTCTTTGCAAATGGATTAAGGCGCTCCATATCAAAAAAAAGTTGCTCAGTATCATTTTGAACAATTTTTGTGAGCTCATAAAGTAAACTGTAGTTTCTAGTGGAAATTTCAAAATTTTCCAGCTTCAAAGGCTTAAGTCCACGTGCTACAAAATGAACTAAAGCCTGTGAATAAGCCATCATTTTGTCATGTTCCCTAGCGGATGAAAAAATCACCTTCAACCCCATTTTTTTAAAAACATCAATTAATTGATTTTGCTGATTTGAAAACTTATTCCTTGCAAAATTATTTATGGCAGGACAAATCACAATCTTTTGCGCTTTTAAACCAACACATTTATATGTATCAGGCCCAAAAAGTGGATGAGTTGGCAAAACGGCTTGGGTCTTACGTAAATATCTCTTTAAAATCGCAATTGGCTGGATTTTAACCGAACAAGCATCTACAACTAAAGTTTCAGGTTTTAAATCGTCTCTAATCTGTAAACAACACTCCTTTAAACTGGAAATTGGCACTAATAAAAATAAAAAATCAACATTCATGACCTGCTTATAACGTGCTTTGCTATTTCTGCTATTATCAAACTTATCGTAAACAAAAACCTGCCCAAAAGGCATTAAACACTTTTCCCAAAGTTTTCCAAATTTACCATATCCAATGATTCCAAATTTCATAATGATTTTCTTACAATAATGAAAGTCGTTAAATTGGGATGATTGTCATGAATACCTCTTTCTAAGATTTCCAGATTGTAAATTTCAGCTGTACGCGCCGAAGCAATTACAGCAGTATCTGAGCCCAAAACGCCTTCACTTAAATCCCTCGCGGCTCCAGCTGTATCACTCCATTCAACTAATTCAGCCTTTGGATACTCTTTTCTTATATATCGCTCACATTGTGATATCCCTTGTGGATGACTTGCGATCCTCTTTATTCCTTCCTTTTTCACCCCAGGCTTAACCAGTAAACACTGATACACCTCCATCCAAAGTTCCTCAATAAATTCAAACAAATGCCTACCCATCGCCGCAAAAGCAGTTTGCACAAGACCTCCCCTGGAGTTCACTACCGGGAAAATACCAAGCTCGATTTCGCCTTTATCTAAAGCCCTTAAAACGCCTTCCATATCTGTTAAATAAAATATTTCAGGTTCAAATCCAGTTCTGTGGGCATACAAAAGTCCAGCTTCTTCAGAAAACGAACCGGCATCTCCAGAAACGCCCACTCTTACCTTATTCAATCCAGGTTTAATTAAGCCATTTTTCATATCCGATTCGTCTTAGTAAGTAAATAATGATCTGCCAAAGTAATAGCCATCATTGCTTCAGCAATCGGCACTGCCCTAACGCACACACACGGATCATGTCTACCCAAAACTTGTATTTCAGCTTCATTACCTTTTTTATCAATAGTTTTTTGATTTTTCGCAATGCTGGAAGCTGGCTTTAAAGCTATCCTAACAACAATATCTTCACCATTAGAAATTCCGCCTATAATGCCTCCCGCTCTATTGGTTTTTGTACCAATTTTTCCATTTTTATTAACCCAGATATCATTATTTTCTGACCCTTTTCTTGTAGCAACCTCAAAACCGTCCCCGATTTCAAACCCCTTTACTGCGGGAATACTCATAAAAGCCTGTGCCAAATCCGCGGAAAGTTTATTAAAAACCGGCTCTCCTAAACCAGCAGGAACCCCCATGGCAACAACTTCTACAATCCCCCCCACAGAATCCAACTCTTTTCGAGCAGTTTCGATTTCTTCAGTCATTGCCTCCAAAACATCCTGATCTGGACAATGAAGTAAATTTTGGCCAATAAAACTTTTGTCAAACTTATTAATTTTAACTTTACCAATTTGAGTAACATAACCAAAAATATCAACTCCAACTTGTTTTAATAATTTTTTAGCAATAGCGGAAGCTGCCACACGTGCGACAGTTTCTCTTGCTGAAGCCCTTCCACCCCCACGGTAATCACGAATTCCGAACTTGGCATCGTAGGTATAATCGGCATGCCCTGGTCTATATAAATCTTTAATCGGTTCATATACTTTAGAAATCTGATCTTCATTTGGGATTATTAAAGCAATTGGCGTACCTAAAGTTTTATTTTCAAAAACTCCAGACAAAATTTGAACACGGTCTTTTTCTTGACGAGTTGTAGTTAAATGCGAAGTCCCCGGACGCCGCGCATCCAGCTCTTTTTGAATTTCTTCCAAACTAATTTCAAGTCCAGCAGGACAACCATCTATAACAACACCGTTGGCTTTGCCATGAGATTCTCCAAAGGTAGTAATTTTAAATAAATGTCCAAATGAATTTCCAGCCATATTAATTTAATTAGTAATGTTTTGATTAAAATATTCCAACGCCAATTTTACTATTTTTTGCTCAACCAGATGCCCAAATTGCCCTTTGTTCACATAGACTTCGCCAATTCCCTTTAGTAAAACAAATTTAGTTTTACCAGCAACATTTTTCTTATCAATCTGCATCACGCGCAAAACATCCGCTACTTTATATTTTTTGAGCATATCTTTTTTAATACCCAAATTAGCCAAAATTTGCTCTATACGCATTAAATCATTTTCAGACAAAATGCCCATTAACTGTGAAATTTTACTTTCTACTAAAATACCCAAAGCAACACCAAAACCATGTAATAATTTATACCCACTCAAATATTCCAGGCTGTGGCCAATAGTATGTCCAAAATTAACAACCATCCGCTCATTTGCGTCAAATTCGTCCCTTTGCACAACACCAATTTTGAGCTCAACTGCTCTGGAAACCACCGGCTGTAGCAGTTTCAGATCACCCTTTACAAGTTTCTGCCAATTTTTTTCAAATAAACTAAAACTTTGCTGATCATAAGTCAGAAATATTTTCAAAGCTTCGATCAAGCCATTTACACGCTGCATTTCTGGCAATTCTTTTAAAAGTTCCAAGTCAGAAATAACCGCCTTAGGATGCCAAAAAGCACCAAGTAAATTTTTCCCATAAGGTGTATCAATCCCCACTTTTCCGCCAATTGAACTATCCACCATCCCCAAAAATGTTGTTGGAATCTGGATAAATGGGATTCCTCGCATATAAGTAGCTGCCACATATCCAGCCATATCACCGACCACACCGCCGCCTAATGCCAAAATCATAGTATCGCGACCGCACTTTCTTTTTAACATGGAATGGTCAAGCATCATCTTGGTCTTTTCATTTTTAGAATGCTCTCCGGCCGGAAACGATATAAGATCAACATTAAAACCAGATTTTTTTAAATTTTGTTGGATTTTTTTTCCACAAATTTTTTCCACTGATTTATCCGTTATAATCACAAAACGATGAATATCAGGAAAATTCTTCAAGAATTTAGACAAATTTGAAGTCAAACCGGCACCAATAAAAATTGAGTACAAAGGCAAATTAGCAGCTTGTTTAGATCTTAAATCAATTTTCAATTCTGTCGTTTTCATTTAAATTTAAATAAATATTAAAAGTTTTTCCATTGCCCCGCGATTTCCTTTAACAATGTTTCAGTCTGATCAAAACTAAGACAAGGGTCTGTAATTGAAAGGCCGCATTTATCAACCGTTTCAGCAGTTAAACTTTCTATTTTTTGGCTTCCAGACTTTAAAAAACTTTCAAACATAAAACCCTTCATAAGTTTTCTAAGATCAGGATAAAGCTTTAAAGCTGCCATAACTTCATGCGCAACATTAATTTGCTGGATCGGATCCTTGACTCCATCGATCTTACAATTATCGTGACTAGCATCAATTATAACTGCAGGGTTTAAAACCTGATGCTTTTCCAAATACTTTTTTGCTTTATAAAGATCTTCTACATGGTAATTTGGACGATCGAGGCCACCACGCAAAACCAAGTGAGCAAATGGATTACCATGAGTTTCAACCTGATATCCATTAAAAACAGCCGTATGCCCATGTTGCGCTGCCAATATACTATTTACACCTAAATCAATTTGACCACTCGTGGGATTTTTCATTCCAACAGGACATTCAATCGCGGAAGCAAAAATGCGATGTTCTTGATCTTCTGTACTTCTAGCCCCAATCGCCACCCAACTTAAAAGCTCAATAAATCCTTTAGCATTGTGTGTAAACAAAGCTTCATCTGAAATAGCTAGCCCCATTTCAATAATTTTAACCATCAAACTTCTTGCATAACGAATTCCCTCCTCAATATTAGGTGCAGAAAAAGGATCAGGCTGATTGACCGGTCCTGTCCAACCTTTTGTTGTTCGCGGCTTTTGAATGTAGACTCTCATTACAATTTTTAATTGTTCACGAAGCTTTGGTTCCAACTTTGCCAATTTTTCTGCATATTCCAAAACAGCATCATGTGGCCACGCCGAACACGGGCCAACAATAATAAGCAAGCGATTATCTTTACCTGCTAACACGTCTTTCACTTCTTGCTTGTGACGGGCAACACTTTCATAACCTGCATCAGAAAGAGGAAAAGCTTGAATAATCTCTTCAGTACTGGGCAATTTTTTTATTACAGTGAAATTCATAAAGATCCAGATAATAAGGAAATAAGTTCAGATTCAGATACAAATTTAGTTAGATCACTACCCGACCACAGTCGAATTTGCTCCAAAGCTTGAGCAATAAACATCTTCATACCAAAAATAGTTTTGATACCTTTAGATTGTGCATCTTTTAACAATTTAGTTTGCATCGGCCTATAAACCAAATCAAAAACAATTTGATGAGCCGATAGTAAATCAATAGGCAAAGGGCTTTCATTCACATTTGGATACATACCTACCGGAGTTGCGTTGATTATCATATCAATATTTTTGGCTTTTATCTGCTCAAAATTAACAACAATTCCACCAAATTTGTGTGCAAATTTTTGTGCGGCGTCCTGACTGCGATTCCAAACTAATAATCTTCCACCTGCTTGCTTTATTACATGCGTTACGGGTAAAGCTGCACCTCCAACACCTAAAAGTAGCACATTTTTATTTTTGATAGCTACGTCTTCAAGTGCGCTTCTTATGCCAACAATATCAGTATTATAGCCGATCAATCTTCCTTCTTTTTTAATAACTGTATTCACAGCACCAAGCTTTACAGCCTCATCATCAACCAAATCCAAAAAAGGGATAATGGACTGCTTAAAAGGCATTGTAACAGCTGTAAGCTGTATATCATTAAAGCGAATCGACTCCACAAGTTCATTCAGATTTTCTTTTGATAAAGGCACTAAATGAGCATCTATCCCTGCCGCAGCATACAAAGCATTATGTAAACTTGGACTCAAAGTATGATCTAGAGGGAAGCCAATTACTGCATTCAAAACAGTATTCCGCCCCAAACGCTCTCTAATTCTCTGAATGTCGGTAATATTTTCCATAAAATAATTAATTCACAGCCTTAATTACTAATTTCTAATTACTAATTAACAAATCCACTGCCTCAAAATAGCCAACTTCTTTTTTTCCGCTTATGGACTGCACGCACGCCGGAGCAATTACGGATTTACGCCTCCACTCCTCGCGGTGTTGGATGTCCGAAAGATGCACCTCTACACAAGAAACTCCGCCATCCACTAAAGCATCATGCAAGGCATAACTATAATGGGTCAAAGCACCAGGATTAATAATTATTCCTACGGAATCTGATGCATTTTCCTGGATAAAATCAATCAAATCGCCTTCATGATTTGATTGAAAATCCATTACATCTAAATCCAATTTCGCAGCATATTCAACCACTTTTTTCACTAGCTCTGGCAACGTTATTTGCCCATAATGAGCAGGATCACGCTTTCCCAAAAAGTTTAGATTTGGGCCATGAATAAGTAGAATTTTTTTCATATCAAAATCAGTACATAGTAAATTATGAATTTTCTTTAGGAACAAGCGCCTTTTTAATATTTTCAACCGCTTCATCAATAGACCCTGTATTACTAACCGTAAGATCAGCCATCTGCTCAAAAATAGGTTGTCTCTGTGTCCAAAGTTTTTGGAAAGAATCAAAAGACTCTTGATTCTTTGGGAAAAAAGCCGGTTTACCATTAATCATTATGCGCTCAAAAACAATACTTTTTGGAGCACAAACATGAACAATTAAATGATCTTTCATCAACTCTCGGTTTGCGGAAAGCATAGGAGTACCACCACCCAAAGCCAAAACCGTTCCCTCATTTAAACTAAGAATTTTATCCAACACTTGTCTTTCAATTTGCCTAAAAAAATCTTCACCATGAATTTTCATGATTTCACGACAACTCAATTTTTCACCCGTCCGTTCCAGGTTAAAAGCCACAATTTGGTCATCCAGATCAATAAATGGTCGCTTTAAACGCGTTGCCAAAACCGCCCCAATTGAAGATTTTCCAACGTTCTTAAAGCCCACTAAAATAATATGTTTTGTAGAAATAATTTGTAAGTTAGTCATTTGCAATTTGCATTATGAAGTAAGTTCCATCTTTGCTCCAAGTGAATTCATCAAGGTAACAAAGTTAGGAAAAGTTTTATTGATACCTTCTGCGGTATCGATTTGGCACTCACCATCAGCGAGCATACCCGCTAAAGATAGAGCCATAATGGTTCTATGATCAGAATATCCGTGCGCCCGGGCACGGTACAACTTACTTTCATAAACAGTTAAACTATCATGAGTTTCTTCTACTTTTGCACCCATTTTTTTTAGCCCCTCTGCCATGGAATGAATACGGTCTGTCTCTTTAATCCTGGCTTGAGCCACATTCACAATTTCGGTTTTTCCTAATGCCCGAGTACCCAAAACAGCTAACGTAGGTAATAAATCAGGAATATCGTTGGCATCAATTTTAATTCCCTTTAATGGTCTACCACCCTTAATCCTAATAAAGCTGCTTTTTTTTGACTCCTCAGTTAAGATTTCAAGTTCAGCCCCCATCTCCAGCAAAATATCAATCAAACGTTTATCGCCTTGGGGATCATTTAGATCCAAACCATCAACTACAATTTCACCAGGAATTAAGGCCCCTATAGCCATAAAGTAAGAGGCGGAAGAAAAATCACCGGCAATAATTTTTTCAAATGGCGTAAATTTTTGCCCGCCTTTAATCTTGAAAAGATCCTCATCAAATTCGCTGTTATGAATATGCAAAAATTCAATATTTTGCTCTTTAAGCCAATTTAAAGTCATCTCTACATATGGCCTCTCGTGCAGCTTTTTCACGCCAATTACAGTGTCATTATTAGCCAAACCACAGGTCAAAAGTAGCGAAGATAAATATTGAGAAGTTACCCCACCGGTAATCGTTTTTCCACCAACCAGCTTTCCTTTTACCATTGCAGGCAATGACGATTTAGCAGGTCCACTCAGAGCAACTTCCATTCCCAAATCCCCAAGCGAATTAGTAAGTGGCATAATAGGACGACTTCTCATTTGCTCATCACAATCTACTAAAACCGGACTTTCACTATTCGCTCTAAGCCCAAGAATTGGCAAAACAAAACGAGTTGTAATCCCCGAATTACCCGTAAAAATTTTTGCTGTCTGCGTTTTTAATGGAGCCCCATCACTTTTAACCTTAATACAAAGTCCGTGACACCCAGGCTCAATCACCTGGATTCTGGCACCTAAATCGTTACAGACTTGAATTGCCACATTAGTATCATCAGCTTCCAAAACGTTATGCAAAACTGACTCCCCTTTTGCCAAAGTCCCTATCAAAAGCGCCCGCACACACTGTGACTTTGAACTTGGAATCGTCACTTTTCCAATCAGCCTGGTTGTATTATTTACCTTTAAAATCATAACTTTTGTGATATTGAGCACTTTGCTTTACTTAGCACGTGGCCAAAAAAAAGAACCCCTTCCGAGGTTCTTGTTTAATTTATTTTATTAATACATTTAGAAACAAGACCTCGTGGCAAGGTTTTTAAAAAAGTAGCTAAAATATAATGTCCAATTTTTCATACGATCTATTTTAATCACAATTTAACGATATTTGCAAACAATCTTGTCAAAAGCTAGATATCCAAATTCTTAACTTTTTTAGCATGAGACTGAATAAATTTCTTGCGAGGCAAAACCTCCGCACCCATTAAGGTCTCAAATACTCGATCCGCTTCTTCCGCATCAGCAATAGTTATTTTGTACATCATGCGGCGTTCAGGATCCATTGTTGTTTCCCAAAGTTGTTCTGGATTCATTTCACCAAGACCTTTATAGCGTTGAATACCTACTTTAGTTGGATCAGGGAAATTTTTGAGCGCACCTTCTTTTTTCTCTTCGACATAAACATATTCAATTTTTTTACCGGCAGCTAATTTATAAAGTGGAGGTTGTGCAACATACAAATGACCTTCTTCAATCACAGGTCTTAAATATCTATAAAACATGGTTAGTAAAAGCGTTCTAATATGGGCACCATCCACATCGGCATCAGTCATAATAACAATGCGATCATAACGAAGTTTAGAAATGTCCATCACTTCTCCAATACCAATACCAATCGCAATAATTAATGCTTTGATTTCATTATTAGCCAAAATTTTATCCATACGCGCCTGCTCCACATTCAAAATTTTACCTCTTAAAGGCAAAATCGCCTGGAATTCACGATTACGGCCTTGCTTTGCAGAACCACCGGCAGAATCACCCTCCACCAAGAATAGTTCTGAACTTTTTGGATCTCTGGAAGTACAATCCGCCAACTTACCAGGCAAAGTCATACCTTCCAAAGCGCCTTTACGGATAACCGTATCACGCGCGGCACGAGCAGCTAAACGCGCACGAGCAGCCAAAGCGCACTTAAGGAAAATATTTTTAGCATCACTTGGATGCTCTTCCATATAAGTAGTAAAAGTCTCACCAAAGACATTTTCCACAGCTGTTCTCATTTCCGCGTTTCCCAATTTGCTTTTAGTCTGACCTTCAAATTGAGGGTTACCCAATTTCACAGAAATGACGGCAGTTAAACCTTCACGCACATCATCAGAAGTAAGATTGTCTTCTTTTTCCTTTAAAAGACCACTCTTACGAGCATAATTATTAATAGTTCTGGTTAAAGCTGAACGGAAACCAGTTAAATGCATACCACCTTCAGTAGTATGAATGTTGTTTGCAAAAGTAAAAATTGTCTCCTGGAAAGTTTGAGTATACTGTAATGAAACTTCAATATTACCTTCTGGAGCATCTTTTTCCAAATACACAATTTCACTAATTGCTTCCTTATTTTTGTTCAAATGCTGTACGTATGACTTAATACCACCTTCAAAATGGAATTGGTATTTTCGCTCCATTCCTTCACGTTCATCAAGCACACGAATTGAAATTCCCTTAGTCAAATACGCCTGTTGGCGCATGCGATTTAAAATCACCTGAAAATCAAAAGTCGTGCTTTCAAAAATTGTTGGATCGGGCTTGAAAGTGATTTTTGTTCCAGTTCTATCCATTTTTCCAACTACATGAACTTCATCTTGAGCTTCACCTATCTTGTAATTTTGTTCATAAACCTTACCATCACGATAAACAGTAGCTGTTAATTCAGTAGATAAAGCGTTTACTACAGACACACCCACACCATGAAGGCCTCCGGATACTTTGTATCCCCCACCTCCAAATTTACCTCCGGCATGCAAGATCGTAAGTACAGTTTCCAAAGCAGATTTACCGGTTTGCTTTTGAGTATCTACCGGAATACCACGACCATCATCATCGACAGAAACTCTTCCATCTTTGTGAATTGTTACTTCAACATTTTTACAAAAACCAGCCATCGCCTCATCGATCGCGTTATCGACAACTTCCCAAATTAAATGATGAAGACCAGCTTTATCAGTTGTACCAATGTACATACCTGGGCGCTTGCGCACCGCAGCCAATCCTTCCAAAACCTGAATACTTTCTGCACTGTACGTACTAGTTTTTTTATCGGTATCCATAAATATAACAAAAATAAGCAATTCAAAGCCACCAGAGGATAGCATAACTCCATTTTTTTGTCAGGTCTAGATAAAAAAACCACTATTTAACTGAGCAACTACGGCAAACTCCTGATTTAGTTTTGGACTTTTGTTCTACCTCCTGAGTCCCCACTTGAGTCTCAATTTGCGTATTATTACTTAACACCTCCTGTGTAGCTGGAGAAAGCGTACTTTGCCCACCTAACATGTCTACCAAACCACCAGCGTCACGTTCTTGAGTATTGGAAGAAGGAAGAGCTAAAGATTCGGATTCCTTAGGCACGTTGGTAAGATCCTTATTCAAAATTTCATTCTTAACGTCAACAATATTAACTGCCTGCTGCACTTTCATAAATTCTTCAAATTGCTGCCTATGGGTATTTCCATGCAAAGTAGTTTCCACATATTCCATCGAATTTAAAAAACGATAAAATATCCCGAAATCTTTTAATCTTTGCGCAAACAAATCTGCGATTGCGGCTTGAGCATCTGCTGGCAATTGCAAATCATCAGTTTCCTTAAATAACCTCAAGACAATGTAACGCGCGTCCGCTACTGCCACTTTATCATTTAAAAAGAAATCTTGCAGCCTCTTCAAAAAATCAATTTTATTACTCACTACTGTCTGTTTTTCTTCATTTTTAAAATATCCATCCGGCATTAAATCCAATAAGCTTTGCTCCAAATTATTCTTCATAGCAAAGTAACCATCTCTGTAAAACGCACTGTAACGTCTAAGTAGATTATCAAAAATCTGATTATCCTGGGCGATTAAATTTACAACCTTTAATAAACGACTCTGCTCTTGCTTCAACAACATTGTCCAATTTTTATAGTAGCTTTCCATTGAGCTTCTTGCTGCCGCAGGATTAACCATAACCACATCGTACGCACCATTTAGATATTCCCTAGCAAGCAAAAACTTCTTAGCAAGCCCCAGATCATTTTTTTCCATATTCTGCAAAAGCAAATCAGAAATTAGCGACTTGATTTTGAATAAATTGTCTGAAGGTAATACAAAAAACAACTTAGCGTATTCAGTTTGTAATCTTTGCAAAAATGCAGCTTTGAATTTTTCATTAAAGGCCAACTTGTTTTCCTGCAACATTTTTTTAAATAAAGTTAACCTTTGATCAGCTTCAGTTTGCCTATTAAACAACAACAAATATTCCGCATTTTCAATTTGATCAAAAATGTTGTTTAAGACTTTTGTAATCAATTTTGATTCATCAAAAATTAGTGAATTTGAGAAGTTCTCGTAATTTTTTTTAAGCTGAAAATTGATTGAGTCTAACCCTGCATCAGTTAAACCACGTTCGCTAATTTTTTTAGTTAAGTTCTGAATGGTGCTTTGCAAAAAAGCATTATCCAAACTAATATTATTTTTAACCCAATCATCCAGATTAAGCTCATCAATTAGACCATATTGAAACTCCTTCAATAGTTTTGAATAAAGTAGCTGACTTAAAGTTTGGCTATTCTGGTTAATCTGATCATCGTAAATATTTACCTGATTTCCTTCTACCAGCAAAAAGGAGTTTATAAAGTTAGTATTCGATCCAGAACCAACAAATGAAATAACGTTATAATCCAAAGGCACCAAACCAATTAAGGCATGGTGTTTATTTGCATACAAAGAAACTTTTTCGCCGTCGTAATTAATATCGACAATTGACCTTTGTGGCACAATATAAACCCCACCAACCAAGATGTTTAATTCAGAAGATGTAAGCAGGTTATTAGCCCAAATGCGACCTTTATTTAACTTAAATACATAATTATTTACTTCTTCAACCTCGGCTTTTGACTCATTAATCAATTCCAATTTAAGCGATGTTTCACTGCCAAGACGCAAAATACCAAAATTAGAAAACACAATACTTGCAGTTTGATTTGTCTCGACTTCATCACCCAAATTCAAACCAACGTTTTTGGGACCTAAAAACGTCTTTATATCATTATTTGTTTTGACTTTAACCTCTCCACCATCAGGAATTTGCAGCATGAGCTGATTTTTACCAAAAGCCTTGGAAAACGACTGCTGAGTCAATTTTCCTTCCCACATATAACCAGCTCCAAAAACTGCAAGAGCTAAAATAATGGTAAGAATTTTATTTAAAATTTTCATTTCTACTTTTGGTTTTTATTGTTCTTAATAGTATACCCTTTTTTAAGACTTAAGTCAATCCAAATTGGGCTGGCTTAAGCCATTTATACTCTATAATCACCCCGATCAGCTTTTTAAAATTTTGCATATGAAAAATCCACAAAGCAGCTACGTGAAAGTAATCATAATTAGTCTATTTATTTTGACACTCAGCACCTTGCCAAATCTATCATTGGCTTTCTTTAGCGATGTTCCGGCGGAACACCCTCAATATGAAGCAATTAAAACTCTTGCTGACGAGAATATTATTCAAGGTTATGGTGACGGGACATTTAAACCAGATTCATACATAAACAAAATCGAATTTTTAAAATTAGCTTTTAGTGATTTAGGATATAAGCCAAGCAATAAACCAGTTAAAAGCGACTTTAAGGATGTCCCCGCAAACAGCTGGTTCGCGCCGTATGTTCAAAAAGCCCTGGAACTGGGAGTGATTCGCTATAGCAAATCTAACCAAAAACTGCTTCCAAAGAGTCGTTTAACCAAAATTGAAGCTATTAAAATGGCTTTTGGGATTGAAGGCATTCCAACCCCATTTTACACAAATATAAAACAGGAAGATTTGTTTGATGATGTTAAAAATGATGCTTGGTACAGCTATTTAGCAAAAGCAGCAAAAGATAATGGCATAATTTCTTCCAAAAACCCTAATCAATTTTATCCAGAAAAAATCATAACTCGCGCAGAAGCCGCAGAGATCATTTATCAATCTCGGCTTACCAGAACTATTGAAGATAAAGGCGCATCACTAACCATTACAATGCAACCCTCCCCTATTGAAGGAATAGACGAGGTAACATCTGATCTCTTAAATAATCCCAAGTTTTCAATTTTGTTAGATGTTTGGAAAAAGGCAAACACCGATTTTTATTACAAAAACGAACTCCAAAAAGATGACTTAATTTACGGCGCTATAACAGGACTTGTCGATAAACTAGGAGACAAATTCACAACCTTTCAGGAGCCACTTAAAGCAAAAGAGTTAACCAACTTTTTACAGGGAGAATTTGAAGGCATAGGAACCTCACTTGACGTGGTTGATAATAAAATAGTGATTCTAAACCCTTTCACAGATTCACCTGCTGAAAAAGCTGGCCTAAAATCTGGAGATGAAATCATAAAAATAAACAACCAAGCCATAGACAAACTTACTCTTGAAAGTGTTCTAAATTTAATAAAAGGACCAAAAGGCACCAGCGTTCACCTTACAATAAACAGGAATGGTCAAACCTATGACTTTGACATTATTAGAGCCAAAATCAATCTAACCTCCGTAAGTAGCAAAATCGTAAATACCAACATTGCCTATATCAAAATTCAGCAATTTCTTAACTCAACTCACCAGGAATTCACCAATGCTGTAAATACTTTATCCTCCAGCAACCCTAAAGGCTTTATTATTGATCTACGTGGTAATCCAGGCGGTTACCTGGATTCAGCCATAGAAATTTCCGGACATTTTATAGCCGAGGGAAAACCAGTTACTTTTACCAAAACGGCTCAAAATGAACTGCAAAAATATAACTCTACACAAAAAGGTGAGTTGGCTAAATATCCAACTGTAGTTTTAATTGATGAAAGCACTGCCTCCGCCGCAGAAATTTTTGCGGGTGCTCTCCAGGATTACAAGCTTGCAAAACTGATTGGAACAAAAAGTTATGGCAAAGGTAGTGTGCAAGAAATTTACAATTATGCAGATACTTCCACATTAAAAATCAGCATCGCACATTGGCTTACCCCGCTTCAAAGAGACGTCCATGGTTTTGGACTTATTCCAGATATTTTAGTTGAAAACACAAAAGAAAACCTGACTCAAAACATTGATGTTCAACTAAATCGCGCTATCAGCGAACTGGCAAACAGATAAAAGACTAGACCTGCTGTTGTTTTTGCAAAATTTCTTCTGGATTAGTAGTGACTATCTTATCCTCTGTATAAGAAGCAATAATCTGTATAGCCACATGGCGAAGACCGGCAAAGAAAAGCCCCTGCCCCACTCCACTATTTAAAAGCATGTACTTTTCCCCTTCGGTCAAATTGAAAACTTTACCAAGAATTTCAATTGCAGATGGCGCCTGCTTAAGTAGTAACTGCAAAGATGAGTTTGTAATAACCGGCTTACCAAAAGGACTTTTCACAAAGTCTTCCACATCCTGTGTAATTGTAGTAATGCCAAGATAATATTTGCGCGCTCGTTTCACGAGTCCATATAAAAATTTACCAGAATCCTCATACTGCATTAAAGTCCAGGCTTCATCAATAACCAACAAACGCTTTTTAAGCTCGCTTCGAACGCGATTCCAGATGTAATTCAAAATTATATACATGGCAATAGGACGGAGAGATTCTTCCAAATCCCTTATACTAAAGACCATCAGGCCACTGTTCATATCAATGTTAGTTGGCTTATTAAAGATCCCTGCATAAGTACCAGATGTAAACTTTTGAAGACGTTGAGCCAAACTTTGTCCTCCTTCCATTGTATTTAAAATATCAAAAAGATCTTCCATGGTTGGTGGAACCAGCTGTGAAGGATCAACAATATCCATTGTAATTCCTTTAACAGCATAAACATCATTCAAAGCTTTATCCAAAATTCCTTCTTCTGAAGGAGTAACCCCCCCCAACATAATTTTAAGTAACCCATGTAAATTGATGATATTTGAACGCAACAAATCTCCAGGCTGCAACTCTTCGTCTCTTATTGGTGCTGGCAAATCAAATGGATTAATACGACGATCAGAAGTAAGCGACACGCGTAAATATGATCCTCCAACAGTCTGCGCAAGAGCTTCGTATTCATTTTCCGGATCAATAATAATCACATCTGTGCCTACCATTAAAGATCTTAAAACTTCCAGTTTAACAGCATAGGATTTCCCCGCACCAGACTTGGCAAAAACAACCGAATTCGCATTTTCCAATGAAAACCGGTCAAAAATAATCAAACTATCATTATGGCGATTTAAACCATACAAAATACCATCATTAGACGTTAAATCCGCAGAGCTAAATGGGAAAGTAGAAGATAAAGGTGAAGTATTCATGTTTCTGGTGACCTCAAGTTCATCCAAACACATTGGCAAACAGGAATTAAGACCATGTTCTGTTTGCAGTTCAGCTTTTTTGGTAAGAATAAGCTTGCCTCCCAATAAACTTTCCAGCTGTTTAGAAATCTTGGCTAATTTTTTCTCGTCGTCTGAATAGATAGTAAAATATAATGCGAATTGGAAAAACTTTTCTTGTCCACGTTGAATTTGAGTACGCAATTCTTCCGCATCTTCCAAAGCCGTTTCCAGCGCAGGATCACGCACCATGCCCTTTTCCTGAGCTATATGCATAGCCGACTGCATCTGGGCTACTTTTTTCTTTAAAATAGACATAATCGCAGCAGAATCTATCGGATAGATAAACTGTGCCACATCCATTGTCACGTCAAAATTTACAATTGGAGATAGCCAATTTGTATCCAAATAACGTGGGTAAGCATAAACAAAAAATGTCTGGGCGTAAAAACCTTCAACACGAATTAAATCGTAACGAATCTCCATGGAAGAAGGAGATATCAAATCACGAATGGTGGAAATACCTTCCTGGTAAATCTTTTCCGCATCAAGCATTTTTTGACGCTCCAATGCTGAAGCTTTATCCATTTCTTTCTTAGTTTGAGTAGTTTCCCCACCTTTTGGAACATCAACTGCTAAACTACTTCCCGTATTGTTTTGTAAAGAATCAGAAGCTCCTGCAGTTTTGTTCTTTTCCAAAGCCGCCTGGGTATTATTAGCTGCTTTCTTTGCTTTGTTAAAAACAGGTTCAATCCAGTTCTTTTTAAATTCCGCAAAAAGATCATGCTTTTTTGGCGCTTCGCTAACAGGCTTTAAGCTGTTTTCAGGCACAACATTATTTGAAGACGTTGCCGCTTGAGTTGGATCTGTGACTATAAGTTTATCCTCTGCCATATCTTTAGAAATACTAAAATTCTTATTAGTATACCAAAAAAAGCCATTTTCTTCAACCTCATAAAAGCTAAAAAACACCAATAATACTGTATTTTTTCCAAAAATATGCTAAATTAACGCAGGCCAGCCCAAAAACGGCTGTTTTTACAACAAAAGATCACTTATCAAATGAAGATTTATGGCAGATAATAAACAAACAAACCCTCAGGCAGAAAATTCAGGACAAGAAGATCAAAATCCCAAGAATGAGGGAGAAATGTTTTCTGATCACACCTTGAAAAACATTTCTGACGAAATGCAAACCTCTTACCTGGATTACGCCATGAGCGTAATTGTTTCTCGTGCTTTGCCAGCTGTAAGAGATGGCTTAAAGCCGGTACATAGACGCATTTTATTTGCCATGCATGATATTGGTCTGCGTTCTACATCTTCATTCCGTAAGTCCGCAACCGTAGTTGGTGATGTACTTGGTAAATATCATCCTCACGGTGACGCTCCTGTTTATGAATCTATGGTGAGAATGGCACAGGAATTCGCGCTTCGTTATACGCTAGTTCGGGGTCAGGGAAACTTTGGTTCTATTGATGGAGATAGCGCAGCGGCGATGCGTTATACCGAAGCCAAAATGGAAAAAATCACTGAAGAAATGCTTGCTGACATAGAAAAAGAAACAATTCCATGGGCTCCAAACTATGATGGTCGTTTAAAAGAACCGGTTGTTCTGCCTACCAAAGTGCCTCAACTTTTGCTTAACGGCTCACAAGGTATTGCTGTTGGTATGGCCACATCAATTCCTCCACACAATTTGGGAGAAGTGATTGATGGGCTTGTTCATTTAATCGAAAATCCAGAATCAACCGTAGAAGATTTAATGCAGTTTATTAAGGGACCTGACTTCCCTACCGGAGGCATGATTTATGACATCAACGCGATTAAAAACGCTTATTTAACAGGACGCGGTGGTATTGTAATGCGTGCAAAGACTTCAATTGAAGAAAAGAAAGGTGGTCGTTACGAAATTTTAATTCACGAAATTCCTTATCAGGTAAATAAAGCCAACCTGGTTACAAAAATTGCCGAACTTGTAAGAGATAAAAAGATCATTGGTATTACCGATGTCCGTGATGAATCAAATCGTGAAGGTATTCGCGTTGTGATAGAACTAAAAAAAGATGCTTACCCAAAAAAGATCTTAAATCAGCTCTTTAAGCTGACACCAATGCAATCAACTTTCAATTTGAATATGATTGCGCTTGTTGAAGGCTTACAACCAAGACTTTTAGACCTTAAACAGATCTTGGAATATTTCATTATTCACCGCAAAGAAGTAATTACAAATCGTACTAAATATGAACTCAGAATTGCACAAGAAAGACTTCATATCTTGGAAGGTTTAAAGATTGCACTAGATAACATTGACGCAATTATTGAAACAATTCGCAAATCAGCTACAAAAGAAGAAGCACATGCTGCATTAATGAAGAAATTCAAACTCAGCGACCTACAAACAAAAGCCATCTTGGAAATGAGACTCCAAACTTTGGCAGGTTTGGAAAGACAAAAAATTGAAGATGAATATAAGGAAAAATTGGCTTTAATTGCAGAACTTGAATCAATTTTGAAAGATCCAAAAAAGATTCAAAAAATTATCAAAAGTGAACTAGCCGAAATAAAAGAAAAATATGCTGATGAACGTCGCACCGAGATTCACCCACAAGCACTTGGCCAAATTGGCTTAAAGGACACCATCCCAAATGAGCCAATGATTGTAATGCTTACTCGTGAAAACTACATAAAGAGAATGCCTCCATCAACTTTCCGCGCTCAACACCGAGGAGGTAAAGGCATTTTAGGAGCAACGACCAAAGAAGAAGATGAAATCAAGATTCTTCGCCCAGCCATGAATCATGATGAAATTATGTTTTTTACCAATCTTGGACGTGTATTCCGCTTGCCTGTTTACGAAGTTCCATTGGCATCTAGAGTTGCAAAAGGACAAGCAATTGTTAACTTGCTACAACTTCAAGACAAAGAATATGTAACTGCAATTTTGCCAACAGGTGAACACTTAATTGGAGAACACCTCTTTATGGCTACAAGCAAAGGTACTGTAAAGAAAACTGCAATTGCAGACTTCAAGAACGTTCGTAAGAGCGGCCTTATCGCAATAAAACTTCGCGACGGCGACTATTTGGAATGGATCAGAGAAGTTAGCAAAGGTGACGAAATTATCATCGTGAACAAAAACGGCAAATCTATTCGCTTTAAAGAAGAGGATGTTAACGCTACAGGTCGCGCTTCCATGGGTGTCCGCGGTATCCGAATCAAAGATGATGATGAAGTAGTAGATATGGATGTGATTAAAGCTAAAAGCATTGAACATGCTGAACTATTGGTAATTATGGAAAACGGCCTAGGCAAATGCACCGGTGTAGCGGATTACCGCATCCAGACTCGTGGAGGAACAGGTGTAAAAACAGCTAACGTTACAGCTAAAACAGGTAAGATTGTTGGTGCCAAAGTGATTGATGAAAATTCAAAAGGAGATCTAATCATCGTTTCTAAGCAGGGCCAAATTATTCGCTTAAACCTTAAGAGCATTCCATCTCAAGGCAGAGCTACTCAGGGCGTTTATCTTATGCGCATGAATGAAAACGATACGGTGGCTTCTACCAGCGTAATTGAAAACGACGACACATCGGATGAACCAGTACCTGTCAATGACAATCAACCTGAATTACTAACCCCAAAAGCTTAGAAATTAGCTTGCGTCACCCAAAAAATTAAAGTATAGTGCATGAGCTTTTTTCCAAAAATAATTTAATTAGTCTTAATTTTATACAATGAAAGCCAAAATCCACCCTCAATACTTCGAAAATTTGAAAATTACCTGCGCTTGCGGAAACGTGATGATTGCTGGTTCCACAAAGAAAGAACTTAAAACTGAACTTTGTTCAGCTTGCCATCCTTTCTATACTGGTAAGCAAAAATTGGTAGATACAGCAGGTCGTGTAGATAAATTCATGGCTAAGATCAAGAAGACACAGGAATTAAAAGAAAAGAAGGTTAAATTGGCTGAAGAACAAAAAGAAAGAGCTTCAAAAGAAGATTCCGAACCAAAAAAGAAGACAGCCAAGAAGGCTAAAAAAGCAAAGAAATAGTCACAGGCCAACAAGACCATGTTCAAATTCACTGTAACTCATGAGGACACCAACTCCCTTGCTCGCACCGGAGTATTTGAAACTCCTCATGGGTTAATTCAAACGCCGATCTTTATGCCGTGTGGCACTTTGGCGACCGTAAAGACCTTAAGTCCGGATGAACTTAACAATTTAGGCGATGGAATAGGCGCAGAAATTATTTTGGCAAATACTTACCATTTGTACTTACGTCCTGGCCACGAACTTATTGCCAAAATGGGTGGGCTTCATAAATGGATGTCTTACAATAAGCCAATATTAACGGATTCGGGTGGCTTTCAGGTTTTTTCCCTTGGCGGAAAAAAAACAGAAAAAGGCACAAAAAGTCTAATCAAAATCAAGGAGGACGGAGTGGAATTCAGGTCACATCTGGATGGCTCTAAGCATTTTCTAACTCCAGAAAAAGTTATGGAAATTGAACATGCACTTGGTGCAGATATTATAATGGCCTTCGATGAATGCGCTCCTGCCGACTCCAGCCAAAAATATGCCCGCACAGCCATGGAAAGAACTCATGACTGGGCCCTGAAATGTAAAAAAGAACACGAAAAGATTCAAAAAGACTCCCCTGTTAAACAGGCACTTTTTCCTATCATTCAAGGTGTTATTTATGATGATCTGCGCATTGAATCAGCTAAATTTGCTGCTGAATTAGATTTACCTGGAATAGCAATTGGGGGGCTAAGCGTAGGTGAAGAACGTGAAGTCATGTATCACATTTTAGAAACCATCCACCCTTTTTATCCAAAAAACAAACCCCGCTACTTAATGGGTGTGGGTACCCCACGTGACCTTTTTGAAGGCATTGAAAGAGGTGTAGACATGTTCGACTGCGTACATGTTACGCGCATGTCCCGTCACGCTTGTTTTTATGATCTCGAAGGACGCCAACACCTAAAAAACAACAGATATAAGGAAGACCCAGCACCATTACTTGAAAATTGTACCTGTTATGCATGTTCAAAATTTTCCAAAAGTTATATTCGTCACCTGATGATGGAAAACGAAATGCTTGGCGCGCGACTTCTAACTATCCACAACCTGCACTTTTTGTTAAACTTGATGCACGAAATTAGAAAAGAAATTGCGGAAGGAACATTCGTTAAATACAAGAAAAATTTCTTTGACCGCTTCAAATCAGACACCTAAAAAAACTTACAATAAGGCAATAATTCCAAGTTAAATAACCAAAAAACATGAAAAAAATAAATTACGAAAATCTCTGCAAATACCTTCACGAACTTGGAACTCTTAAAAAATTTGAGCATTGCGGTACAAAATTAGCTGGCGTTAAAAACCCGGATACTATTGCCGAACACGCGCACCGTGCAGCCATTATTGGTTATATTTTAGCCAAAGCAGAAAATGCCAATGCGGAAAAAGTTACCATGTGTTGCCTGCGTCATGATAATGCCGAAGCTAGAATTGGCGATCTACACAAGGGCGCAAGACGCTATGTAGATATTGAGGAAGCTGAAATGAAAGCCTTTATAGAACAATCTGAAAGATTACCTGAAGAGCTAAACCAGGTTTTCGTTCGTCTGTTTACGGAATACGAAAAAAAAAGCTCAAAAGAAGCAACAATAGCCCGCGATGCAGATATGCTGGAGACAGCTTTTCAGGCCAAAGAATATCTTGATCTGGGATACAAAGCCTGTCAGGATTGGATCGATAACGTGG
>CAZOQT010000008.1:34160-34485 GCA_964582265.1 uncultured Candidatus Peribacteria bacterium | reverse complement strand
ACGTTTGATGGGTTGGATGAAATTCAGCTTGTAAGTGCAACTACAGCCCTTGGTGCAGGAAGAGGATCTGTAGGTGGAATTTGGGGGGTTGCAGCGGGTAGCGTAACTGGATTTTTGAGTGGTTTATATCTTTCTGCCGATAGAACGGGACTTGGTGATAAAAAATCGCTTGAACAGGCAGCATTAATCATGATGGCTTTGAAAAAGGGTGAAAGAATTCATAAACTCGAAGAGACACTTGTTAGCTGGAACTCAGTTAAAGCGACCTTGACAACTTTGGAAGCTGACCGCGAACAAATTCAAGCAGTGTTAGCGAAGCAGGGGG
>CAZOQT010000008.1:30353-34150 GCA_964582265.1 uncultured Candidatus Peribacteria bacterium | reverse complement strand
TTAAAACAAAAGTAGATCAGATGAAAGAAGAAGTAACTTTACTTAAAGCAAGAGAGCCAAAGGAAGTTCCTCAAAAAGCTAAGCCTGCTGAAAAGGCACCTCTTGTGGCATTAAAACAACTTGAAGGTGGCAAGCCAAATAAATATCTTATTACTCCTGCAAGCATACCAACTGCAATTATTAATAAAGCTAGTGATATACAAGCTGCAACGGAAACAAAATGGTATGAATTATCAGAAAATAATCAAAAGATCTTTTATGTTGAAGTAAGCGCAAATGGTGAAAAAGCCTTCCATGTTGTTGGTCGAACGGCAGCAAAGCGCCCAACGTCTAAAAGAAAATAAAGTAAGTTTTGTCTGATCCCCCCAAACCCGCTATTGCACTTTTAAAACTTCCGTGCTAACCTATTTTGGCTATATTTAAACAAGATTTAACCTCAGGTTAAATTATTTGGCGTGTCCGATTGTGTAGCAAACCTTTAGAGCCACACAAAACCACCCCTAATTACCAATTATTAATTACTAATTATATCGATGCACGACAAGATCATTGTTAAAGGAGCCCGCATCCACAACCTAAAAAACGTCAATGTGGAGATCCCGCGCGATAAACTTACCGTTATGACCGGCCTTTCCGGTTCAGGTAAATCGTCGCTTGCTTTTGACACAATCTACGCTGAGGGCCAACGCCGCTATGTGGAAAGCCTTTCCACCTACGCCCGCCAATTTTTGCAATTGATGGAAAAACCGGATGTCGATTCCATTGATGGCTTAAGCCCCGCCATTTCCATCGATCAAAAAACTGCCAGCAGAAATCCGCGTTCTACCGTTGGCACCGTGACCGAAATTTATGACTATTTACGTCTTTTATACGCCAAAATCGGCCATCCACATTGTCCAAAGTGTAATAAGCCAATTAAGCGTCAATCGGCGAGCCAAATTATAGAAACTGTGGCCAATATGCCGGAAGGGAAAAAAATTCTGCTGCTTTCCCCTGCAATCAGGGATCGCAAGGGGAGTCACGCCAAAGTTTTTGAAAAAATCAAAAAAGCCGGTTTTGTTCGCGTGCGTGTCGACGGCGAAGTGCTCAGCATTTTGGACATTCCAGAGCTGGAAGATACCAAAAAACACACTATTGAAATTGTGGTCGATCGTTTAGTCGTAAAAAATTTAAAAAAGCTCACCCAGAAGCTCTCATCTGGTGATGAAATCGAGCTTCCAAATCCGGATCGCACTCGTATTGCCGATTCCATTGAAACCGCTTTAAAGCACGGTGAAGGTGTAATCCGCATCGTTGATTACGATACCAATGAAGAGCAAACTTTTTCCGAACATTTTGCCTGCCTGGATTGTGGCATCAATATCGCCGAAATCAGCCCTCGCAGCTTTTCTTTTAACAGCCCCCAGGGAGCTTGTCCTACTTGTCATGGCCTTGGTACCAAGCTGGAAATCGACCCAAAACTGGTCATTCCTAATGAAAACTTGACGTTAGCCGAAGGCGCTATTATGCCTTGGTCCGCGACTACTTCGCACTTAACCTGGTACAACCGCATTCTTGAAGCTGTAGCCAAAACTCATAAATTTTCCATGAATCTTCCGGTCAAAAAATTAAGTCCGGAACAGATGAACGTCATTTTGTATGGCGATAGCGGCAAAAAATACACCGTGCAAATGGGCGCAAACAGCCAGTCTGCGTTTAAGGGCGAATACAGCACCACTTTTGAAGGTGTGATTCCAAATCTGGAACGCCGCTACCTTGAGACCGATTCCGACTACATCCGCAAGAAGATCGAAAAATTCATGCGCATACTTAAGTGCCCTGATTGTCATGGGAATCGCTTAAGACCAGAGATATTGGCAGTTTTACTTGAGGATAAGTCGATCATCGAAACTACTGAACTTTCTGTAAATAAAGCCATTAACTTCTTCCAGAATTTGAAGCTTACTCAAATGGAAGAGCAGATCTCTCGCCTTATTTTAAAGGAAATTCTTAATCGTTTAAGATTTTTGCAGGATGTGGGGCTTTCTTATTTAACTCTTGATCGTGCCGCAAACACGCTTTCGGGTGGAGAAGCACAGCGCATTCGTCTGGCAACGCAAATTGGTTCACGCCTTTCCGGTGTGGTTTATGTGTTGGATGAGCCCTCAATCGGCCTTCATCAAAATGATAATGCTAAGCTCATAAATACATTAATTTCTTTGCGCGATTTGGGAAACACTGTAATTGTGGTTGAACATGACGTAGATACCATGCTTGCTTCTGATTACGTTTTGGACATTGGCCCGGGAGCAGGTAAAGACGGAGGACGGGTTATTGCAGCTGGAACACCTGAGGAGGTTATGAAAAATCCAAATTCCATTACCGGTCAATATTTGAGCGGAAAGAAGGAGATCCCGGTGCCAAAAACACGTCGCAAAGGCAATGGGAATTATTTAAAAATTGTTGGCGCGACCGAACACAATTTAAAAAATGTCTCGGCGCAGTTGCCACTTGGCACATTTATTGGCATTACCGGAGTTTCTGGATCTGGAAAATCGACGCTTATAAACGATATTTTGGTGAAAGAGGTATCAAAGGTCGTTTACGGCACCAAAACCACTGTAGGGAAGCATGAGAGCATAGAGGGCATAGAAAATCTGGATAAGATTATCAATATTGATCAGTCGCCAATTGGCAGGACCCCAAGAAGTAACCCGGCTACTTATACAGGCGTATTCACAGACATTCGTGACCTTTTTGCGGCTTCTCAAGAAGCCAAGTTGCGCGGCTACAAATCAGGCCGTTTTAGCTTTAATGTAAAGGGTGGCCGATGTGAAGCCTGCGCGGGTGATGGTATCAAGAAGATAGAAATGCACTTTTTGCCAGATATTTACGTCCCTTGTGAGGTTTGTAAGGGCAAACGCTATAATCATGAAGCCCTGGAAGTCACTTATCGTGGCAAAAATATTGCTGATGTTTTAGATATGACGGTTGCCGAATCTTTGGAGTTCTTCCAAGCCATTCCAAATATTAAAACCAAGCTGGAGACGTTGTATGAAGTGGGCTTGTCATACATTCATTTGGGGCAGTCTGCAACAACGTTATCCGGAGGTGAAGCACAGCGCATTAAGCTGGCTACGGAGCTTTCCAAGAAGTCTACAGGGCAAACTTTGTATGTTTTGGATGAGCCGACCACCGGTCTGCACTTTGACGACGTGCGCAAGCTATTAGATGTGCTGCAAAAGCTGGTAGATAAAGGCAATACCGTGCTGACTATTGAACACAATCTGGATGTCATTAAGTCCGTGGACTATATTTTAGATTTAGGCCCCGAAGGCGGCGAAAACGGGGGAGAGGTCATCGCAAAAGGCACGCCGGAACAGGTTGCCAAGGTGGCGGCGTCCTACACCGGCCAGTGGCTCAAAAAACTCAACCTTTGAGGTCGACCTCAAAGGTTGATGAGGTACCGAGCGCTTGAATAAGGCCAATCCTTTGGAGTGGCCACGAGTTTTTTTCGAACAGGGTTTTCATGGATATACCGAACGATTTCATTTAAATACGCGTCACTATCGATGCGCTTACTCTTAAATACGCCCTGGAACACCCTGCCAGAGTGTTTATATTTAATTGCAAAATATTTTGCATATGCATTTTGCAGGTTTTGCAAAAATTTAGAACTATTTGATATTTTTTCGCTTAATGGGTTTTCCGGTTCTCGAATTAAAAAATGAAAATGGTTCGGCATTAGGCAGTAAGCCAAAATCTTTACTGCATATAGCTTTTTATAGTGCACAATTTTTAGTTTAAAACGATCATAC
>CAZOQT010000008.1:7891-30343 GCA_964582265.1 uncultured Candidatus Peribacteria bacterium | reverse complement strand
AATCCGCGGCACCTTTAAATAAAGGTATCTTGAGCACAGAACGATTATAAATATGATAAAGCTGTAATGGTGCGATCTTCCTATTAGTCATGGTCGCATTTTAACAAGAGGACATTACCAAAATATAAATTAATCATTAACCGATCCCCCGACCTCAAAGGTCGGGGGATCGGATTTAATTAAATTTAATAAACTTTAATAGAATTTAATAAAATATAATAAAGTTTAATCATTGCAATGTAGATAAGGTGTGCAAAACTCGTTTAAAAACTGTTGAATAAAGTTTAATAGAATTTAATGAAATTAAATTAACTTGCTAAAAATATTGAATTAGTATGTTTAATGTGGTATAAATGTTCACGTTAAGTAAACAAAGGTTTATATCATTGTTTGTTCATTAAAATAATGTTAAACTTTAGTTAGATTGATTCGAGTTGTTTAAAGAGTTCTAAAAACTTTTAAAACAAAATTCGTTATCCCATTTCTAATTAAAGTTAAGCTAGATGGAAGAAAATATCTTTACTCCAGATCAGGTTGCCCAAAAATTACAAGTACATCCCTTCACTGTCTTAAAGTTTATAAAACAAGGTAAATTGAAAGCCAGTAAGTTGGGGCGGGTATACCGAATACGTGAAAGTGATGTCATTCGCTTCCTGGATGAGCAGGCTCAGGAGCCTGTAGCTAAATCCAGAAAGAGTTCGACTTCAAAAGAGACTTCCCAAGTTTCCCTTCCCCTCGTAGGCGAGACTAATGAAGATGCTTTGAAAAGTCATGATCTCACAAAATCCGTAAATTTGGAAAAAGCAACCTCAAAGGTTGTCGATTCAACCTCAAAGGTCGAAATTCCATCAAGCAAAACACAAAAGTCAGATTTCGAAAGGAATACTGACAGGAATGTTGTACCTAAAAAACATCCAGACCCAGAAGATAAAATGTTAGAACTGGACCATTATATTCTGGATTAAAAGCTCGCTCCGGAAAAATCCGCGTTCAAGCCACAAATATTAAGGTACGCAAATCCAACCGTGTCTTCATTTATAAATATTTAAGTTAACCGAACACTTAAAGAATGATCTTTAATTGTCTCAATTGCGGGGTCTCTATCTCTACAAAATGCGAACGTTGTTCGTATTGCAAAACAGATAATAGCGAAATTATTGGCGCTTTGACTGGAAAGCAAAAACTTGTCCCCACAACTGAAAAAATCAATTGGAAAGAAAAATTTAAAGGAACAATACTTTCCTATGTGCTTCATTGAAGCACTATGTAGCTGAAACGTTGCTCCAACTTATCCTCTTTAAACGTCATGGGAGGAAGGGAAAACTGAATCATTTTTTGGAAGGTTCACAATCCGTTCTCTAAAAAATGACCACATAAGAGTGATCGCAATAAGCTGCAGAAAGAACCTAAATTATGTAAGCCCTAGAAAGCCTGAAAAAACTCCTAAGTCTTTAGGGGTTTTTTTACTTTTTGTTTTGCCGCGCTGAAAAACTTTGTGAACTTAGCTTCAAATTAAACCCTCCAGCTATCCTCCAGCTACCCTCCAGCCTAAGCTGGCTTATTGCAAACATTAGCATGCCTTATCTAAAAGCCCTTTTGTACACTGCGTGGTTTGGTTGATATAGTTGAAAGTGCCAGTTACAATCCCTTCTAATGTTGTTAGCTGCCCCATTATATTTGTAAAAATATCTGCACTGCTATTTTTGTAAAGTCCTTCATATTGTGCCAAATATGTTGCCTTGCTAACCGCATTATCATATCTGGAGACATCTTCTAAATTGGCTTTATTTAGCTGATCAAACGTGTAGCCATCCGGCAAGTTTTTATTGATTTCACCCATCAGATCGCTTAAAGCAAGTTTAGGGTCAATTCCATTAATTTTAGCGTCCATAAGCCCACCAAGGAAATTTCCGGTACGCTTCAAAGGCGCATTTATCACCTTATTAAAGCTTTTTTTAATATTTTCTGCAGCATCTTTAATGCCAAATCCACTTTTGACGTTATCTCTAAGCTCTTTTAATTTTAGGATTAGATCTTCCCATCCCGGATCAGAACAATTGCCATAAGTATCAATGCGGGGTTTGTATTTTAATAATAACTTATCGTACAGTACTTTTATTTCTTCTTTGCTAAAAAAGCTCTTATCAATTACAAAATATTCCTGTAAGTCGTTATACAATTTATTTTCATTTAGCGGGATTAACTGCCCACTTGTTACATCAACATATTTTCTTAAAAAGAATAGTTCAACCTCTAGACGATAATAATTCTTCTTAAAGGATTCCGCATTTGGATCGCAAGCGTAAAAGGCTTTGCGAACCTGTTCTCTGGCCTTTTTGATTTGCCTTAACAGATTATCCACATCCAAAAACAAACAATAATTGGCAGAATAGCGGCTGTTTATAAAAGCTGGAGGCATGCCGATGATATCTCTCCAATATTCGACAAAATCGTCATAACTTATAACTGCAGAAAGAAAAGTGATCCAATCACGACTGCCATTTTTACAAATCAACTCTTTGCCAGTTTCGGCTACAGCATTTGGGTCGGCAGCATTCGCTACATTTGCCCCAGTTATTAATGGTTTATAATTAAATGCAGGCGCGATTTGGCCTATGATTAAGCCAAGCAGCATAAAACTAATTGTAAAAATTTTATTTTTCATACGTTATTCACATTGTTTTTTATTTTTTAATTCTGTACAGGCCTGCTTGCCAGGAAGTGAGTCCACAGGTTCATGCAGGCTATGTATAATGTTTTTAAAGTTTTCAAAATAAAAATTCATCTGCTGCAATTCACCTTTTATTGCCTGATAAAAACCTACATCGTTATCACTTTGCAGCGCTGGCTCTGCAATTGCAATTTGGTTATCACGCATTTGTTTATTAATTGAAAGTTCTTTATTAATTGCTTGCTGAATTTGGTCAAAATTAGCGTCGGGTGCAGCAGTTGAAAGTGCCGCTTTGGCCGCACGGTCAGTTTCTGAAGGTGGGATAGTGTCTGCTTTTTTGTCCGAAGCTTTTGGCGGATTTTTTTCGTAAAACGGAAATTGCTTATATGTGCTTAAATAGCGATCCCATTCGTCACCAATGTTCACGCCATATATCAAATCATCGTTGATTGGAGTTTGCACTGGCTTTGGAACAGCGTAAAAATTCATTGTGATAGCAGAAAAACTGGTTGACGCAGCCTTTTTACAAAATTCCGGTTCCAGCAAATTACCAGTAGCTTTTCCAGGAATCAAACTATGATTTAGCGTGTCCTTAAGCTTTTCATTTATTTTTTCCACATGGCAGGCAATGCAGTTGTCTGAATTTTGGAAGCGCACTACCGGTTTTTTGATAAAGTTTACTTTTAGACAGAATACTTTATCCGCGCAATCATCATTTTGCACCCATTGATCTGCTTTAGCGGGTTCAACAGGCTTATCTGTGCCGTTTATTTGAGGCAATACATCAAAAGAATCTCCGCTATTAGCAGAGGAACCGCTCCCCCCATCGGCTATACTGTTTTGCCCTAAACTGTTTTTTTGGCTTTTTGAATCAGCTATTCCAGATTTTTGATCATATGCATTCACAGCAGTTTGTAAATCATTTTCGCCAAAACATATATTGGGATTGCTGGCTGGATCTGTATTGGCAATAGGCGTTTTATTACCTACTTGTTTGTTTTTTCCATCTGGTGCCTGCGACTTAGAATCCTGGTTTTTAGATCCACCATTTTGGCTTTCTTTAGAGCCTTCTCCATTTCCTCCAGCACCACCTGCACCAGCCCCACTTCCTTCATCATTTCCAGCCCACACTCCGCCCACGTCAATTGGATCTGCCTTAAGGAATAGAATTTTTTCGATGTTGCTTAAATCTCTAACCAAATCGAATCCTGAATCAGTCAACGTATCGTTAGTGAAAATTTCACTTGGTGTAACTGTTGCTTCAACTGTGGCCTTTATCTCCAATAAGTCTTTTTCATCCTGAAATTGTTGTTGAATTTCTGCTACTTTTCTAATGGCTTGTTCTTGAGGGAGCGCAGGGGCTCGATTTAAAATTGGCGCAATATTTCCAGATAAAATTTTTGCCATTTCGGCCTCGGTAGTGCCGTATCTGCCCGTAATATTTTTGGCTGCCTGAACTTCTGGTTGCACATCAACTTCCTCGTATATCATCATGTATAAATCTTTTCCAAGATCTTCCGGATTATCCATCCCAAACACGCTAGTCCAATCTTTTTCTACAAAATTTAATTTATTAAAAATGCTGGCCGTACTAAATGGCACGCACTCCTGCGCCTCGGAATAGCTTCCGGCTTTATCACAATTATTCAGATTTTCGCTATCGGCTCCAAAAACTCTATGGCTTAAAAATGGGCTTAATAGAGCCGTACTAAACATTATTACCCCCCAAATGTAAAGCAGTTTTTTCATAAGCTTAAGTGCATTTAGAGGTTGTTACATCAATGAATGTAGCTGGAAACTGATCAGTTTGCTTACGCACTTCCACAATTTTATCTCTGTAATTTACCAGCGCATCGAATATTTTTAAGTATTCTTTGTGCATTGGATACAGCACACGTAATTCATCATAAGTGGCAAGGCTTACATCAAGTGCTTTTTTTGCAGCATCAATTTCATGATCCAGATTAGTCTTTTTAATTGCAAAATTGCGAACCGCTGTCATTGAGTCCATCATATTTAGGGCCGCTTGGCTAAATGGATTTGTTGGATCCTTTTCCGCTTTATCCACTAAATCATTGCGTCTTTTTTGTAATGCATTTTTATAGTTTATGTATCCACGATCGTTTTTGCCGTCATCGCCAAGCAAATTAACGGCTAAACAAAATGTACTAAAATTTGAACTGGGGTCATTTGGACAATTTTCTGCTTTTTCTGGTGGGTCGCCTCTTTTGTCTGATATTGAAGCCGAAATCATTACCTTAGTGTACTCATTAAAAACCCCATTCACATAATTGTGATAATCGGAAATCACTGTAGAAGTTGAGCGGTTTGGATCATCATAGTAGCCATAAACTGGCGCAAAAGCCCGCAATTTAATCACATTGAAAACCAAAAATAGAACCATCGCAAGCAACAGCCCAATTACTAATTTTATTTGGTTTGGCAACAAGGACATAATATTTTTAATTTTTGTTTTCATTTCGTGTTAGCTTTAGATTTTACTTTAAACAAGCACCCTTTTTTACATAACATGGCAATTTCTGCGAAAAAGTATCAAGCAATGCCTTCATGTTCATGAATTGTTGATTAAGGCTTGAAAGCTGTGTGTTGATTGATTTGTATTTCTCCAAAACACCAGCCGATTTTTTTACTCCAGAAGTGCGAATTGCATGATTTCTGAGCAGATTTTTTGCGTCATCTAACGTAGTTTGAATTATTTTAAGACAGCCATTTGGTTGGTCACCAGTGCTTAAAATAAAAGCCCCCTGATTCGGATAATATTGGCCATAAGCCGTCATCAAAGTTTTTCTAAGATCACGGTAACTTTGTATTGCTGTATCTAACAAAGAGGCTGTTGAACTTTTATTTTCAAAATGAGTTTCCAAAAAATTATAAAATTCCTTTAGCTTTTGCGAAGAGAATTCCTTCATCGCAGGTTCGCATTTATAATTTATGTCTGTTTGGTAATCACTAAAAATGTTTAGAGGGACTGAATTATCTCCGGTTGCCCCACCTTGAGCTTTAATGATTTGGGTAGAATCTATGGCAAAGCCTAAAAAAAGCAGGCAAGCCATTACCACCATCAATGCATGGGTTTTAAAAGATAATTTTTTCAACTGATTCCCGTGAGTTTCTAAATCGTTCTTTTCTTGCATAAATAAGACCTAAAATATCTTTATATTATAGCAGAAAAACGCCCATTTTGGGATCTAACGGGGTTGACGGATGCATAAAATATTATGCTAATTGCTAATATTACCACTCTCAATTACTACATGCGAAGTTGGCGCATCTGGCTGCGGAATTTCTGTTATTTCGATTTCGTTACTCTTGCTGAAAATTATAGGTTTATTTTTGTTATGATCAGAAATTATGCCAAAAACCTTATCACCAACAATCAAATCAGCAGTGTGGTCGATTGCGGATACACAAGGGCAACTCAAACATTCTTCCTTAATTATATAAAAACCTTCTGTCAAATCACTTCGTGGATCAGGCAAATTATTTGGTGCAGCCAAAACATTTTGCGAATTGTCATCCGCAGGATCAAGCGGGAAGGTGCCGTTTTTCTTTACTTCTTCGCCGTCTTTCATTCCGCCCGCGTCTGTATCCGGATTGCGTGGATCTGTGCCATGCTTAAATTCCTCAAGATTAGTTAAACTATCGCGGTCTGGATCTTTTGGCGCATCACTTGAGTCATATGGATTCAAACCATTTAATCTTTCCCAGTAACTTGGCATGCCATCATTATCATCATCTATAACTGAACAATCTGAAGTTGTTAAAACACGATCTGCCATCGCTAGGAACCCCGCCCTGGTAACAGGATCTTCCGGACGAGCCGCTTCTTCTGCGGTGATAATAAATGGTTTCTTAACCGAACCTGCTTTCTTTAAATAAGGCGTTAAATCCTGGGCAATTTGTAGATAAGGCGCATAGTAAGCTTTATCATTTGGAGCTTGCGGAATTTTGCCCATATTTATTACTTCTTGAGCCTGCAAAGCTTCTAAAATAACTTTAACTGCTTCTGCACGTGTAATAGTTGCATTAGGTTTGTATGGGATATTAGTTTGATCTCCCAAGTAACCAGTCACAAAGCCCTGATAGTGGGCTTCCTTAATAATCGCATAGTACCAAGGTAATTTACCTTGAACATATGGAACATCGCTAAACGGAGAAGGTCCTTCATAAGCTTCTTTTCTTGGAATAATACAGAAAATCTTTAGCATGATATTTGCAAATTCTGCACGGGTAATATACGAATCCGGCTCAAAAGATTTTTCTTCCCAACCCGGAATTCCTTCAAAAATACGGCGAATCCATAATTTAAACATGTCATCATAATAAGGATGATTCTGAGGAATGTCAGTATATGGCAAAGTTAGTTTTTTGCCTGGGGTGCGTCCATACTTAAGTTCATCACCGTCAGAAATTCCATCGCCATTTGAATCACTGTTAAATGGATTTGCGCCAGACCTGAATTCTTCCAAATTCGTTAAGCCATCATTATCAATATCCTGTCCGGCATCGGCTGTTTCTTTTGGATTCAGAGAATAAATCAGTTCCCATTGATCCGGCATGCCATCTTTATCTGTGTCGAATCCTGGGCCGCGATTATTAGCTTCATCAACATAAGATTGGAATTTGGATATTGGCAGTATTTGCAGTCCTTTTTTGCTCTGAACAGCAATAAAGAATTCACCAATAATTTGACCATTTGAACTGCTTTGATTCTCGCCACCAACATTAAATACAATTTGAATAATTAACGGATCATCTAAGTTTTTGGCTTCTTTTAAGCGCAAACTTAAACGTGAATCCAACGCGTAAAAATTGCCGCCACTGTCCAAAATTGCCGCGCGCTTTTTAGTTGTAGTTTCAATAATTTCGGTTGCCCCTGGGTAATTTGCATCGTCCGCAGGAATTTTTTCGAACGCGAATTCATCAAAAGTATTTGTGTCTTTTACATGCACACCTTGGAAAATAGCTACAGTATTTGCATTATAATCAAAGTCAGCTTTATCGATAGTTGTATCTGTATTTGTATCCGGAATCAAAAGCAAAGTGCTGATTACTTTACCTGTACTGTTTTCAATCACCACAATACGCGTAGGTAGTAAAGGCCTTTGTGCAGCCAAAACTTCCAGATGATAATTATTGTCTTTTAATATGATTTTTCCTGTGTTCGGGTCAATTTCACCAATTATTTTTCCCTGAGAATTTTTAATTACTACGGTGTCCTTTAAATTAAGGTCTGTAACTTTGAATTTTCCTTTATCGTCAGTCAAATAATTACCTTCACTATTTGCAGACGGGCTAGTAATTTTGGTAATTACACCACCGCGGTTTCTTACCAGTTCAATTGGCATATTACTTTCTTCCATGTCGATACTGCCTTGAACTTCACCTTGAGAAGCCGTTTCTTGATCTAGCGTAATTTTTGGTACAACTACATGAATTGTGATTTTTTGTTGAGCACTATTAAGGGCCTCTTCAATTACATTAAGCATTACTTCAAAGTCGCCAAGTTTGTTAAAAGGTCCAACCTCAAAAACCGGATCATCAAGGTCATTATTGGTAACACCGTCTCCGTCAGAATCTGCGCGTGTATCCTGGTCACGGCCAAAGTTTTTATCGTTGGTCGGATCACCATCTTTGTCATCATCTTTGTTTAAATCTAAATCTAGATAATAAGAAATTATTTTGCCTTGAGGCGCAAAAGATTTAGAAGCATCTATTTTTAAAGTTTTATAGATCGGCACTGTGCGCTCACTATCACCGCCATTTGGCATTGGCTCAGCTTTGTCGGCACAAATTGTTGGCGCTAACAGATTAATTGAAGATGCAGTGCCAAGTGATCCTAAATGATCAAACGAACGAATGCGGGCGTAATAAAAGCCATTTGGTAACTCTACTTTCAAATCAGGACTTTCCGGAGTGTCCAATTTTTTCAATGTTAAATCTTCGTTGGCGTTCACTCTAAGATATGATCCATTTAAAAATCTTATATTAGCGGTTCCTCCGTTTTCTGAAATGATTGGATTATTTGGTTGAATCAAAAGTCCATTAACAAGTTTTTGATGTTGAACCACCTTATCCGGATTTATGACTTCTATCCCACCTTTTTTAACCTGTAGTGAAACAGGTTCGGTATAGTTTTTTGAAATTTGGAAAACAGAATTTGCTGGCATATTAATTGTTGAGACCACCTGATCATTCACCATGAAGTTCAAATTACTTTCAACAATCGCATGAACAAGGGAACTGTTTGTTAGCTTAAATTTATTAGATCCAGAAAGCAAAATACTACGCTCAGCGCCTGTGAAGTAAACATCACCTTCGATGTTGTCAGCAAACATATCGGCTTTATCAAAACGAGGAGCTCTATATGTAACATTGCTTGGCACAACAATCTTTGCGCCTGAACTATAGATAATTTCAATTTCGCTATTGTCACTAGTTTGAATTGGTTGGTCAACTTCAATTAGGCCATCTTCCGATGGAAGAGAACCATTAATTTGATATGAGCCTTTTTTATTAACAACCTTGATCAGATCTTCATTTGTGTCTTTTTGGATCGCATTGTCCAAAATTATACCTAATTTATGCTTGCCGGATGATGAATTATTTACTGCATCAGGGGTTAAACCATAAGCAATTTCATAACCATCTACGTCAGCGTATGTAGCTTTATTCCAGGTTAATTCGACATTTTTATTATTATTAACTACGGTTTCAAAATTGTTGACTGTAGGTGCGGCTGGCATTAAATCTGCAAGCACATGCGTTTGGGGATCACCAGAATAGAAAAGTGGGTTATCCTGCTTTTTATAATTTTTCTTCAGATAAATGTTGCTTCCATAGGCATAGAGGAAATCCTCGTTTCCATCATTATCCACATCAATAAATGCCATTTGAGCAGGTTGATCCACTTCCGCGGTGTATTCAATTAATCGCTCATTAACCTTATCAACTGAGTTATAAATATAAATTCCCTTAGGAACCACTTGAGGTGCAAAATTGCCCGCACTTTGTGAAGGACCGCTTATATCAGCCAAATATCTTGTGCTTTCTGTAAATTCTTTACGAGCATTTTCGGCAAAATTACGGAAAGTTTCTACGGTAGATAATTCATCTGAAGCCGCTTTGAAATTATCATTTGCTGCTTTTGTTGGATTGAAACTTGTTGTAAAGCTTGCACTACCCAAATTTGTCATATCATTTCCAACCGCTGCCACAGCACGGATTTCTCCATTTTGCCCAGCATTCAAATATTCTTTAAGTGTACGTGATTGAGCCAAATAACGGCCAATGCTTTCCAGGTCTTGGAGGTTATTAATACGATCATTTTCACTATCATGATCATCAGAATAGCTAATCATGGCATTACGCATTGCCATAAGTTTTGTTTGTATTTCAACCTTAGGCATGTCCTGTAGCGCAATTCCCGCTTTTACTTCATCCAAATTGCGGTTTAGTAACACATCATCCTTAGCCAAATAACGTTGCGTAGCCTTTAAATGGATATCCTTTTCAAATTCTTTGTTCGATTTTTCATATTGCTTAGAGGCTTTTGCCAAGTCAATTGAGGCTTGTTTTAAGTCCTTAATGGATGCCCCCAGATAAGGATCTTTGTCTTCAATTTGTTTTAAAATACTCGCTAGATCGTCTTGTGTCATTTGATCAACAGGAATTGAAAGCGCATTAACTTGGTCTATATTTGCCACATTATTGCTCTTTGGAATTTCTGAACCAGTAAGCTCTTTATAAAGAGCTTCGATTTCAGAAATTTCTTTAGCTGTATCTGCATCTACCGAGCTCTTGCTAGGCAATGAAGAAATTAATTGCATCAAGCCGCTTTGTTTTGCGCCATCGGCGCCTACATCAATATTGCCTTGTGGTACCGCATCTTTAGCTGCGTTATTTGCCGCGTCCGCTGCGGACTGTGCAGCCTCGGAAGCTTCTTTAATTGTCTTGTTAAAAATGTTTACAAAGTCTGTGGTCAGGCCATTCCATTTTTCAGCAATGCCATTCACGAATTTATAGATGGCTGTAAAATTCAATTGGAAATTTAATTTGCCCGCAATTTCAATGCGGTCCAAAGATTCATATTTAATTGGCGGGAACTGCAGCTTGATGCCTAAATCTATTGGTAGCAACGGAGAAAGAGGACGTTCGGTCATCTGTTCAATATGCGCTTTTAACATGAGTTCAGAAACTGGCAGAATGCCTTTTTTGATTAAGCACAATGTTCTTAAAATATTTTTAATAATGTTGATAACGATTTTAATTTGCACCGGAAGTCCAGGAACCTTTGGTGGAGGCGGGATATCAGGTAGTGAAGGCAAAGGTAGCGGTGGTAAATCCGGCAATTCTAAATTGATCTTAGGAGGTCCAGGAAGCACAGGAATAGTCGGCAATTGCAAAGTTAAAGTCGGGACATCCGGCAATATAAGTCTTGGAATTTTTGGCATGATGATTCTTTCAGGAATGAACCTTACATCCGGCCACAAAATTTTTAGTCCAGTTTTAATTTGCGATAAGTCCAGATAAATATCCGGCCACTTTGGAAAAGGAATGACTGGTGGCGCCGGAATGACCGCAAATAGTCTTAAAATAAGTTCAAGCAATGTAAAACGTGATGTAGAACATCTATCACACGAAGCTTGATAATTAATAATTAGATCCAGAATTGCCTTCCAAGTTTCAATCAATTCCCTAATTTGCTTAATCATTTTTATCCAAAGCATGATTCTATCTTCCTGCTTTTTAATATACCCACCTGTAAACTGAATAATCGCATCAATATAACAAATAATTTGGGTCAAATATTTCTTATAGATATTTCTCCAGGCCAAAATTTGGCGTGGTAACTCCTGATACGCTTGTAAAACGGCAATATTTTTTTCCACAGCCGCTTTCAAATCGCTTGCTTCCAACAATAATTTGTCACACGCTGTTTGATAAGGCGATACGTAATCGTCTTTTTCTGTTACCAATGTCCAGTTTTCATCCAAATGTTTCTTGCCACAACCCCACAGAGCCAAAACACGGTTCACTTCATTTCTTTCGTCTTCTACCCATTGTTGAGCATCAGCTTTGAACTTTTCTATTTCTTTTGCAGATAATGCTGGAATCTTAATGGCAACCTCTTGGGCGTCAATTTGAATCAGCGGAATGCTGTTCATAAAGGACAAGATCTTGCTTGGATTAAATGCATTTGCCACAGTGTAATTTCCATTTTTATCTTTAAATGAGGATGCCGAAAAGGTTGGCAAGGTAAACGATTGTGATTGCTTGGAATTACCACTTTGCTTGTTGTCTTTTGTTGGCGTAACTGCGCCAATGATTGAAGTTGGGTCCGGATACAAAAAGTAAAAATCCGGCAAATCGGTTAATTTATTAATGATTTCTGAAGTTTGATCAGTTAGCCATTTAGTAATAAATGAAGGGAATCCAGGTAAACGGAAATTAGTGCCCACGCTGGCTTTATATTGGTAACTGCCAAGTGTAGCGCTGCCCTTAACTCCACCTGTTTCTTTTCTTCCTGCGCTATCTGCATCGTCGCCAGCTGGTTCACCACCAACGCTAATTGTTAAATTATCATTAACAGATTTGATTGCATTATTGGCAGAAGCAAGAGCTTTTTCAATTCCACCTGCGATTGATTCACATAATTTGGCCATTCCGAGTAAGGCTGGTGGAATAGTTACAGCCCAACATGCACCCACAGGATAAGGTCCAATACAGATGCCAGTCCCAAGGCTCATCGTCATTGTTGGAGAAAGATAAATTCTTCCGCCAAGTGTAGTTTGATAAGGAGCGCCAGGCCACATAAACCATGGAGTAGGAGAGCCCCATCCGAATACAGGAAGTCCAGGGTCAAAACCCACCGGAATGCCCATAGCGCTAATTGAACCTGTTGCCAGAAAGGCAAAATTAAGAGGCATTGGAATACATCCTCCTGCGCAGGTGAAAGCGGCAATTGCAGCCTGTACTGCATCACCAGCATTGCTCACTGCTGCATCTGCATCTTCCAGGCCCTGGTTAAAATCATCCCAGGCATTCATTAATCCATCACCATCATTATCGGATTCTTTTGGGTCTACATTTGGACCACCAGTTTGTTTTTCTTGATATTTTTTAATTACCTTTGGAATACCATCATCATCTTTGTCTTCAAACAATTCCTTAGTTGGGGTGCCAACGCCGAGTGGATCAACAGCAGGTACTGCAGCCTTTTTAGGATCAGGTGGCGCTGATACATAAGTTCCATAATTTATTTCTTTATTAACCGGATTTTGTGAAATCGAATAAAAATAAGTCATTCTGCCGGTATTATTTCCATCCGGAGAAGCGCCAATATCCATAAAATTATCCTGCGCATAACCATCACTTAAATTTTGTCCAAGATAAATTTTTACTTTTGGAGTATCTTTAATTTTGGCCTTATAGCTAATTGTTATGCTGCTTTTTGCAGGGAGCGAAAAGCCACTTACAATGTAGGGACGCAAGCTTTGGCCTGTTTCGCTAATTTTTATTGTTTCCCCCTTTATACAGTTATTACAAACAATACTTTCTTTTTCAATTTCCATAATTGACGGCGCAATATCGCTTATCATCAAATTTTTCAAAATACTGTTTCCACTGTTTACCAAGTTGATAGCATAAGAAACCTTATCTCCACGGGCGATATTGTCAGTTGGTGGTGTTAAGTCCAAGGCCCGTTTTTCTGAAGCAAATAGATAAGGATCAGCATCCGCAAAGATAAAAGTTTTTTGCTTTTGGGTTGTAAGCTCTGGTGCAGATGTGGTTAGTCCTGGGGCGTTTGTATTTAATATTTCTTGCAATGCCGCAGCTGTATCGGATATTTCACCGGCCTGTCCAGGGAAATATTTATCTGCAGTAGCTTGATTCGCAGCATCAATTTCACCTTGAGAAGTATTTACCTCAACTGGTAAATCTCTGAAGTTTGATTCGCTGGTTGAATCATTAGCTTTTGGCTTAGGCATATTATCGTAAGCCACCAAAAGTTCCTGTTTTAGGTTATCTTTAGGATCAATGTGTACGCCAAGTGAACCAACAAAGCTTCCTTTATCAAATTTTCCGTTACGATTATAAAAAACTTTAATCGTGCCCGCGTCGTCAGAAGTTACTATATCCGCAAACCCATCATTATTTGCATCTCCAATCCTAATCATGCTTATGCGATTTGTATTGGTGAAACCTTCCAAATTAAAATGATTGCGAACAAAATTTCCGTTGTTATTAAGGTACGCATCAACACAAATCTCGCCCTTGCGGCAGCTGTCTTTAGAGGCCACAACTATATCTTCTTGGCTGTTTTTATCTAAATCTCCTACACCAAAGCTTACAATTCCATTTGGGAAATCAAGTAAGACTCCTTTATCTTCAAACTTTGGATATCCATCGTTATTTTGCAGGATACGCATCTTGCCATTTTCATAAGCTGCCAATAAGTCTTTTTTGCCATCTGAGTTGTAATCTATTGGCTGCATTTCTTGCACCACGTCATTTCCAAAATATATTTCTTCACCCAAATCCTTGGTGAATCCGGTTTTGGAAACATTAATTTTATTATTGAGTCTTACAGTAGGATCACCTAATACAACACCAATCTCGCTTGCAAATGGTACGTTAGCTTCACCCACGGAATTTCCACTCGTAAAGAGCAGCATAAATTTATTATCGCCTTCAAAACCAATTCCTGGTTTATCAATAGCAGCCTCAAGAGATGAATAGCTAAATCCTGGCGCCTGTGATTTAGCCATTTCTTCATCGGTATCAACAATTAACACGCCTTGTGGGAGAGCAGTTGAATTTCCAGAAAACACAGAAATCAATTCAAATTTTTTGCTTGAATTAAGCATGTGAACATAAACTCCGGGTGCATAATTTGCCTGGGCGGAATACACAAAATCGCTTGGTAATTTATTAACATCGCCCCCAAATTTATAAACAAAAATAATTTGCGCAACGGCAATTCCGCTGTCATATACCTGTAAAATCAAGTTTGAATCATTTTGTCCCGGTTCAAATTTAACCGCAAAAGAGTTATCAAAAACTTTGATTGTGCCATTATTATAAATTTTAATTGTTTCATTGCCCTGTTTAATTAAACTCACGCCTTCACCATTTTGCGCGGTTGTATAGTCATCCGTTTCTGCAATATTTTGTAAATAAATTCCTTCATTCAGGTTATTAATATCAGCTTCTTTTGCCAAAGCCTTGGAAGTGGTTTGTGGCTTGCCAACTGCAAAAACCTCCGCCAAATTTTCTTGGCTAATGTTGTCTGTAAATACGATTCTGGTTGGCGCATTTTGATTGTTGCCTGGAATAACATTTGCATTTAACCTGTCGTTGCTTAAAGTTTTAATGCGTCCTGAATAATCAATTTGTATTAATCCCGCATATGGTTTTGGATTGCTAAGTAAAGAAACTACACTTTGTGTTTTACCGGCAAATAGCAAATTACCTGCCAAATAATTTTCTTTTGTAACATCACCAAAAGCAGATCCAAGCATGGATGCAAACAAAACCTGTGGATTTAGATTTAGTAAATCAACAGCTTTAATTGTATTTACAGCTTGCAGCTTAATAGCATTTTCCTTTAACGAAGCTGCAGATGCAATCACATTAAGAGGTCCAGTTTTGCCGGTTCCTCTTAATGTAAACTTAGCTACCCCGTTTTGCGCAGTAACAGTTGGATTGTCAAAAGTTCCATAAGGCTTAGTGTCGTTAGTTAGACGAATAGTCACCTGTGTAGTCGAATCATTTGTAGCCAGGTTATTGTCTGTATCATAAAGCTTAGCCAAAATTTCGGTTGGCTTTGCCGGGTCACCTTCTACCGTTTTATTTAATGCTTCCAAAACTATTTTCTTGGTATCTTTTGGAGTTACGGTAACAACAGCATTGGCTGGATCAAATCCATTAAGCGTAACAGAAACTGTAGCTTGGCCAGCTTTATTTGCAGCTTGAAAATTCACATATGCTTTACCATCTTTAACTTTCACCTCATTTTCTGTAACAAGACTTCCAAGCTCTGGTTGTAAAAGTAAAAACTGTGCTGTACCTGAAAAGTCTTTTACAATCTGATTATTTTTATCCAAAATGTCTGCTTCTAGAGTTGTTACCGATTTATAATCAGATGTAATACTAGGTAGTAAAGCCTTTAACGCCAAATGCAAATCGTCCCTAGAATCAATAGTGGCCTGGGCGATAATCTTTTTTTGATTTTGATTAGCCGGCTGTGTATCTGTTGTAATATCCAGACTGTTCGCGGGATCATATGTCGCATTCAAAATAATTTTGCCAGCTTCAGCTTGAGAAACAACGTCTAAATCAAACTCGCCACTCACGCTGGAAATTTGGGCTCCATCTTTGGTAGGGTCTTCATCGGCGGCTGCAATTACTCCAGGACCAGAGGCGCTTACAGTGATTTGATTTGTACCGTTATTAACAATATTTCCATTTTCATCCTCCAACAAAATATGAACAGCCGTTTTAGAAAGTCCGCCAGCTTTAATTATTGGTGAAGCAGTCTTGATTTCAATTTTAGCTGGATCAAGAGGTGTAACAAAAATTGACTTATCATCTACCGGCAAATTTAAGCCGTTTAATTCTGCTTGCAAAATATATTCTCCGGCATGGATAGAAGATGTAAGTTCAGTTTCGGCAACGCCTTTTTTTAACTTAACTTGTTCTGGTGAAATTTTTGCAAAATCTCCCACACCTTTTTTACGGTAAATTTTTACCGTGCCATTTTGACTAGTATCTATGTCTCCGTTATCATTTAAAATTTCTGTTCTAATAAATAGCTTACTCTTGCCATCTGCAGGAACTTCATCTTGAAAATCAATTAAAGAAGTATTTGCCGCAGGTGTCTGTTGATCGTAAATATAATTTTCAAAAATGTTATCACCAACAACATACGAACCTGTCTTGGTACCAGATTTAAGGCTGTCATCAGTCGCATCTAATGGATTTAATTTTTGTAAAACCTCATCACCATCACTCTTGCCACCAGCGTCTGTATCTGGATTTGTCGGCTCAGTCGCATATTTAAATTCATCCAGGTTGGTTAGACCATCATTATCTTTATCCTGACTTGCATCGCTAGCATCAAAAGGATTTAAGCCATATTTGACTTCAAACCAGTTTGGCATTCCATCTCCGTCAGAATCATTGTCATCTTTTGGATTTATTGGATTAAGTTGATTTGTAACTTCTATTAAGTCATCAACCCCGCCTGCGTCTGTATCAGGATTATTTGCATTTGTGCCATACACATATTTTTCCAGATTATCTGGAAGACCTTCTTTATCCGCATCATCGGTAAAACAGTCAGTTTTATCCAGCAAGCGGCTTACCATAATGGCAAACTCCGCACGGGTAATACCAGCAGAAATCCAGGCAATAAATTTACTGCTTTGGCCTGCTTGTAACTGCGCATCAAGCCAGGTTTTAAACTGCTCTGAACTTAAATTATCAAGTTCATTAAATCTGCCCTTTGGATAAAAATGTTCTTTCTGTGCCGTTAAAACATAATTGTAATACCATGGTTTACCGTTTGGAATATTAATATCAAAATCAATTTTACTATTTGCCTGTTGACGCGCCGTTTCCAAAATAATCTTGCTTGCTTCCGCGCGGGTAATAGAGTTTGTTGGCAAATAATAGCCAGATTCCGCACCACCCTTATATCCAGAAACTATTGAGCGATTCTTTGCCTCTTTTACACAATACAAAAGGTTTTGCGTAAAGTTTTTATCTGGAAAAGGGTTTTGATTATAAACCGCATCAATTGACGATTTAACTTTTTCATCCAGCTTTGTGCAGTTAATGCAAATAGCGCCAAGATCAAGTTTTACGAATTCTTCACGGGTCAATAATTTATCCGGCTTAAATGTTCCATCATCATAGCCAGAAACAATGCCACGCTTATAAAGTCTTATAATATCGGCAAAGGCTTCATGCTGCATTGATAAATCATTAAACAGCGGCAAACTCTTTTTTATTGGATGCTGATTTTGATTTATCTCACTTCCATCCTTGACGCCATTACCATTTGTATCTGGATTTTGTGGATCTGCGCCGATCAAGACTTCTTGTAAGTCGGTCAATGAATCATTATCGCTATCAAGCAAAATTCCAGAAGTAGAGCTCTTTTTCCAAATAGATTCACTGCTCTGAACCGCCCCATTTGAGCCATTATTGGTTTTGAAAGCTCCTTCCAATAAAACTTCATTATAGTCTGCGCCAGCCTGATTTAAAGAATTATATTCTTTATAATCGCCATCAGATTTTAAAAGTTGAACCTGCGGATCTTTAATTCCAATATAAATTTCAAATCTTGGCTGCTTATCTGAACTTAAAATTTGAAAAATAACCGGATCAGTGCTTTGCGCGGGGGACTTCATTTGCAAACTATAATCGCCTGCCAAATAAATATTTCCTGTTGCATCAATCAGGCCTATTTTTAGCTTCTTTTCACCGTTTTTTACATATAAATAAACTCCATTTTTGTTGTAGTTGCCAGTAGCTTTTTCTACCACGTATTCATCTTTTTCAGACAAGTCTTTTACGTGTGTTCCGTCCAAATTCGCAAAAGATTTTAAATAATCGGCATTGGCATTATCAATAACAACTGCATCTTTGCCATCAACTTTAAAGAAAACACTAGCAACCACTTTTCCCAAAATATTTGCATCGCCCGATTTTTGCTGTACAGAAAGCCTCACCGGCTTATTTGCTTCTGAAGTTTGAGTCAGTAATTGGTAGCCGTCATCTTTAATGGTGATCATACCTGTTATGCCATTAACTTCTGCTATTATGTGATCATTTTTATCTTTTATTATAAAGCCATTTGCAATTTTATTGGCATAAACCGTATCCGTATTTTTTATATATGAAAGAATTCTTAAACTGCCCTTAGTGGAATTAATAGTTAAAGTATTGGAAGTCAGATTTTTATTTTTGGCGATTGCAGTTACTGTTACTTTGCCAACAAGATCAGTCGACTGCAAAATAAATGTGGCTGTGCCAGCATTTAATTGCATAGGATGAGTACTTGCAATGCGCACAATTTCACCATTGTTTTTGGAAATCGCCAAATCCACAATCGTGTTATTATCTCCAGCCTGGAGCACATCTTTATTGTCTGTACCAATAACTTTTAACTTCATGGTATCGCCGGATCCTGTTTTTAATGCTGTCTTATCTGCCGAAATTATTAATTTGGAAGTATTGGCAGTTTGGCTATATTCACCGTTGCTACCATCTTCTAAATCAGCTGGATCTTTTACAGCACAAATTGGTTCCATTTGCACAGTCGCACTTAATTTGTTTGTCGTTTCTTTTACCCATGACACGATTTCTTTAAACCAGGCAAAAATAATTATTCCATCCAATAAACTTTTCTTGTTTTTACCACCGTTTTCATCATCCGGAGCAGGCGTTGGAGGAGTATCATCAGCCACTAAAGCATTTTCAAATGATGCGTCTTTATCTTCTTCCGGATAATCACCATTAAATTGCGTTTGAAAACTGTCACTTTCCCCACGGCTTACAAAATACATGGCTTCATAACCACTTTTCATTTTTTCTACGTACGGGTCTTGCCCAGCGCCCAGGTATTTTTCAAAAACGTATTTATGTTTTTGATCTATATCCATATCGCGCCAGGTTAGCGCATCAACTAATTTTGCAGCATTGATTTTAGAGTAAATATTTTGATTATTCGGATCAGTCTTTTCTTCCTGGCCAATCATTTTTGTTAAAAATTGCTGGTTATCTTTTGCTTTTTGAATATCAATTTTACCAAACAAATCAACGATTAAATTTTGTGGTTCATTAAGAGCAGCCAAAAAATCATTATAGCTTTTTGCCGCAAATACATTGGGATATTCAATTTTTTCATAACCGCCCTGGAAGTTCTGGAAAGAAACATAACGGGGGTTATCTATAGGTAGGCTTTGTGCATATCCTCCAGCCTTCATTTGCTCGGTTATACTTGTATACGGAGTATTGTTTATATCTTCAGTTGGCTCTTTGTGATAAGAAATTGTCGGCAAATATACAGCACTGCTGTTTTTATCCTTTGCTGGTTCAGTTTCTATTTTAATATATAGAGAATCAACACCAGGGAATGGGTTTTGCAGATTATATTCTTTAATAAGTGGATTTGGGTTTACTGGCGAAAATGTTTTTAAAAATTGATCACCAATTTGTCTCCAATCATTTGTTGGAATATTTAATTTTTCCAATACTTGAGCCAAATTCACAAAAACGCCCTTGTCTCCAAACAGCATAATTAAATCTGCGGGAGCATTTGGTTGATAATTTGGCAGCATGGCATCAGCAGCATCTTTTTGATCTGCTGGGAAAAGGTTATACAACGTTAAATACTTTTTTACATCATCCTGAAATTTTTCAAATAAATTTTTTTCTTTAAATTCCAAACACGCGCGATAATCGGTTTGGCTTTGTTGAGGGATATCTTTAGGATCAGTTAGCTCTTGCGCACCTTTTATATTAAAAAGCGGTAATCTAGCCTGAGTTTTAAAACATCTTTCCGGGTGATTATAGTTATCTGCCAAACATCCACCATTTAAAACAATGTCTTTAAGGAGTTTTTTTAATGGATCCTGCTCTTCTGGATCAGAAACATTGTCTTTATTAAGATCTGTTCTTTTTGTGGCCTCAACTAAAACGGAATTCTTGCCATCAGTTTTAGATCCACGATAAACACTGCATTCCGCTGCGCTTTTTAGGGATGAAGCAGGCATACCGTTAATATAAAGAGTTGTTGCACCCCAATCAGCTTGTTGCTCGGAAAAATTTACAAAATCTTGAGGTAGAAGGTCAAAAGTTCCCTGTTTATTGCTTAACGTGATTGTCCCAGAAAGATGCGCGCTTTGTGGAATTAAAATATTGCTTTGTAGTGCTTTGGCGCGCTCATCAATTGCCTTTTCAAAGCTGTAATTAACTTTTCTTAAATACACACGCACATCCTCATCTTTAATGCCAATAAGAGCGGGAATTGTATGAATATCACTTAAGGTATTGCCGTTTGGATCTTCATAACTTGCCTTATATCGGCCTGTATAATTTGCCCAATCGTTAATTGTTCCCAAAAATTTATCAAACAGCTGATAATATTTGCTTAAGAAATTCATTATCAGCGGTTGAGTTTGAATGTCCGGCATGCCGTTTGTTGAGCTCGGTGCCTCCTGTGAGTTATTATTTTGCTGCAATTTTGGATTTTCTGCTTTGGCTTTTTCACAATCGCTATCACAAGGAGCATCTGCCATCCCTACAGAATCAATCCCATATTTGTCTAATTGCGCCTGTGTATCTTTTGCTGCTGCTATAGCGTCTTTTGCATTTGTGGGTATCTTTTCATCTTTCAATTTCCCCAAAACTTCTTGCATCAACTGATCAGCCAAATGCTTATTAAAGCGCAAATACGCCAAATCTTCCCAATGCGCCAGATATCGCAGGTAATTATTAAATTGCATTTTGTTCATTGATTTGAATTCATTGAACAAATCTGCAAATAAAATTTTCTTGTCAAAAACGGAGTAATCCTGGTTCCCATTGTGATAAAGATGATTTTTATCAAAATAGGAAGCAAGTAACTTATTACCTTCTTCGCCTTTAAGGGGTGGCTTGATTACGCCATGCCAAACTTCTGCCTTGGCAAATTTAAGGTTAGGGTTTGGTAAATATTGGTCGCTTTCGCCATCAAACAAATAGACCTTATCCTCGAAATCAGTATAAGGCATCATGCTCATAAATTGATAGCCATTTTTATTTACAACCGGCAGTGGAACATTGCCAATTGTCACAACTCCAGCCAATTTTGTAATTTTGTCTTTGCTTCCATCGCCTTCCAGGTAATGCTTTTCCAGCATGTGAGCAATGTCTTCCACTTTGGCATTCTTGGCGATTTTTACAATTATGGATTTGGTTTCTGGCTGAGAACTTTGCACATCAATTGCATAGCGACGAACACGCTCCGCTATTGATTTTGTCTTTAGCTCATCGCTATATTTGGGGTCAAGGCTCAGGCCATCGTAACTGGTTTGATTATTCATTAATTCGTCTTCAACCAGGATTGCGACCAGGTTTAAGCGAAGTTTTATTTGATTTGGATCATTTGCCTTTGCATTTTGTATATTAAAATTCTGTGAAAATTTGGATAAACTTTGTCCCCAGTCTTGCGCCGCTTTTGTCAAAGGCACCTCCATCAATTGGACGTGAAAAAAGAAGAGGATTAAGCCGGCAATGATGCGTTGTGTTTTTTTGTATTGGGACATTTGTTTTGTTTGGTTTTGTGTTACCTGTGGCCTTTTTTAGATATTCCTTATATTTTAGCAAAAAATGCTAATTTTAAGTACCTAAAATTGCTGCCATAAGCCCCAAATGGGTCTAAAAAGGATCATTTTGGATTGACAAAAAAACAATATGAATTTTGGCTAAAGTTTTTAGAATTATTTAAGAAACATTTTAAATTTATTTCATGTCATTTGGCTAAAGTGTACTTGTTTCAATTTGAAGCAAAATGATATTTTATTAACCTAAATAAATATTATGTTTGACCAAGCAACTTTAAGACAATTAGCTGACTTGATAGACAACAGGCTAGACGCAAAATTGGACGAAAAGCTAAATGCCCGCTTTTTAGAATTCGAAGCAAAGATTGATGCTAAATTTGATGAGCGCTTTGAGGGATTTGAAACAAGAGTGGATACAAAGAT
>CAZOQT010000008.1:0-7791 GCA_964582265.1 uncultured Candidatus Peribacteria bacterium | reverse complement strand
CAAACAACCACTTGCAGATGGATACCCATACCCATCATTCGCGTACGTTTCAATATTCGAAATAATCTTTCCAACGTCAGCCTTTCTAGCCGCATCTCGTGCGCGTGGTGTTGCGCTGAACACAGATGGTAAGAATGCTACTGCTAAGATACCAATAATTGTTATCACTATTAGGAGCTCAATCAAGGTAAAGCCTTTAACACCAGTCACTCCCTTTTTTAAGTTTGTTTTCATGTGAATTTTGTTTAAGAATTCTTGCAATAATATATAATTTTTTTTACTTTTTCGCAATTTTTTCCTTTTTTAAATGTAATTCTATACAGTAGTGAACTACAGTTTTTGATTAAATCAATCCGTATAAATGGATCTTATAAATAATGTCTGCAACCTGAATTCTGGTTACTGCAGCACCAGCTTCAAAATTTGAACCAGACCATAAGCCATATTTATAGAAGAATGCAGCGGCTCGGCTATAGAACGCATCAGTTGGAACTCCAACATAATTTACAGAAGCATCTAATGGAGTTTTAAGATGATACATTCTTGTTAAAAGTACTGCAAACTCTGCGCGATTTACATTGTTTAGGGGCAAGAAACGGTTGATGTCTGTGTATCCTGTTACAACGCTATCCTTCTTTGCCTTACAAACTAGTTGCGCAAACCATTCAGTAAGTGGAGTGTCAGGGAACGCAGGTGTACTGTAACAGTGATTTTCATTCTTAAGATCAGCACGATAAAGCACCTTAAGGATTTCACTGCGCTTAATTGTGTTATATGGACCAAAAGTTCCATCTGGATACCCCGTCATTGTTCCAAGTTGTTGATTGTACTTCAAAGCCGCTTCATATTGCAGACATTGAGCTGAATTGAGTGGGATATCATAGTAGCCAGCACAGCCAGGTTTAGGATCAACAGGGATTAATTGTGATGCAACCTGAAAATTAGCGCCTGCAGAATTTGTATTATTTAAAACTGGTGAGCCAGCTGTTGCCTTAACTGCATATTGACCATCATCGACCTTAATTCCATTTACTTTTCCATTCCAGGTCTTGGTTACAGTGGAACCTTTTTGGCCTGTGAGAGTAAAAGAAGTTACGGGCTGGTTTGAGTCATCAACAACATTGAATGTTACTGTTGCACCAGCTGCTGGAGGATTTGTAAGAGCAACAGTGAAAGTCACAGATTGTCCATTGGCAGGATAAATAGTGCTTGGTGTAGCAGTTAAGTGGGAGATGTAGCTTGTAGAAGATGGTGGGTTTTCCTTTCCAGGTAGTGGAAGTGGGTTTTGGTTAGGATCTTGTGCGGAAGGTACAGGATCTACCAATTCACCAAGTCCAACAGGGTTAATGGCAGAAACTACAAATGGATAATGTTGTGAGGTGAACACATTACCTTGGCCCATATCTGCTTTGTAGGAAACATAATATGTTCCAGGAGACGAAACGAGATCTTTATTGAAAATTAACTTATTCTCATATTTTGTACCCTTGGCAAAAGGCCCGGTGATAGTTCCATCTGAAATTAAAGCTTTTCCATTGTCTTCGAGATTTACATCAATTGCATCAAAATTTTGAGAAGGTGTGAATGTAAATAAAACACCTTTAGTGCTATCATATTTTACGCTTACATTTGAAAGTGGATCACCTTGTCCAGGTAGTGGAATAGGATTCTGGTTAGGATCTTGTGATGAAGGTACTGGCTCTGCTAATTTACCAAGCCCAACAGGGTTAATGGCAGAAACTGTCTTCTTAATTTCAAAAGTAGGTGAGGTTATTTTTTGTTTAACTGGCTCAGGTCCATTTAAGCCAGTTTTTTGATAACTGTACTCAAGAAAAAAAGTGTATTTACCATCCAAGCTGTCTGAATATAAAGTATCCCATGTGTAAAGGTTATCACCGTCTTGAGAAACTTTTTGGTAAAGTTCCTTTGGCAGTTCTCCATTTCTAGCAAGACTTATTTTTACTAAATTACTTTTTGCAGCATCGGATTTGAATGAATAATTTAATTTAATAATCGGGTGATTTCCATCCTTAGCAGCGTCAAAAGTTGTAGGATTAACTGAAACATTACTAATTCCAACACTATTTAATGATATTTGGTTTCCTCCTGGCAAAACCAGTCCGCCAGCCCCTTTATAAAGCCCTCCATTTGATAGTAATACCGCACTTGCTGTTGCAACAACTGCAAGCACACCAACTGCAACGAGCAGGATTTTTTTCTTTTCCGAAATGAATTTTTTGATGTCCATATTTGTTTGGGTTAATTTTTTTTAAATAAATTTAATTTTTAGTATTAATCTGTCTGCACAACAGTTATTGGCATTGGGGCACTAACCTGCTTAGCTTGAGTGCCTTTTCTAAAATAAAATTGCACATTGTAATTACCTGGTTGCGCATATAAGCCAGAACTTTCATCTTCTCCATACCAGACTGCCTTTAATGGCCCGTTCGCCAACTTGAAATTCTGAAAAATTTTGACCTGCTGGCCATTGTCATTAAAAATAATGATTTGCACGTCATCTGGTTCAACAATACTACCATCACCTTTATAGTTGCTCAAAGTCGCCTGAATTTTTAAACCATTGGGGTCACGAAGCTTATAAGTTTTTGGGGAAACTTGATACAAACTTAAGGTGGTTTGTGGTTGCATTACTTTAAGTCCTTGGCCAATTTCAAAAACCACTGCTCCATTCTGAATCAAGCTATATGTAACAGTATAATTGCCTGGATTAGCTTGATGACCATCATCATTTTTGCCATCCCAGGTAAGCCCACCAAAAACTCCACTTCCTGGGTTTGTTTGTTTGTAGGTTTTAACCTTTGTATTGCCGTTCCATAGCGTTATTTGCAAATCAGCGTCTATTCCAGGTTCTTTTTTAATTTCTACGCTCATTCCCACACCTTCTGTATCACCAATCACATAAGTATAAGTGGATAGCTTTGGATTTATTAAAGCAGGTTTGCTGGATATTTTTTGGATGCGGGGAACATTTTTTTCGCTCGTAAAATTAAGATATCCCTGTAGTTTGCTTCCGTCAGAGAAGAGTATAGCTGCAGCAACAAGCGCCACAAGTAATGTTAGTAGCAACGGATTTTTATACTTGGAAAACATTTTTTTGATTTTCATTTTAATTTTTAATGAATTTTCCGAATTTCATATTATTTTAGCATAAAAACAGCACACCTTGCAAGTAAAACAAGATATGACGTTAAATATTAAAATAAACTATTTAGCTAAAATTTCCTGCAAAATTTGTTAGCTGAATAATTGGCATCAAGATTGCAGCAACCATTCCTCCTACAACCACACCCATTATCACGATAATCAAAGGTTCCATGATCTTGGTTAATGATTTAACCACATTATCAACTTCTTCATCATAAAATTCGGCAACTTTTTGAGTTACGTTTTCCAGCTGCGCAGTCTGTTGGCCGATTTCAATCATATTCACCAGCATAGCCGGAAAAAGGTTGCTCTCAGCCAAATTTTCCGCAATTGGAATACCGCGTTTCATATCTTCCACAGTCAGAAACAGTCTTTCTTTATAAACTTCATTGCCAATTGCATTAGCCACGATTTCTAACGATTTAATGATTGGGACTCCACTGCCCAGCAAATTACCAAAAGATCTGGCAAATTTAGCCAAAGTGCCCTTTTTAATAACATTGCCAAAAATTGGTAGGTTAATCATCATCAAGTCCCAAAAATATTTACCGGTTTTGGTTTTTTTCCAGGCTGCAACAGCTACTACCACTACAGTAATTACAAGTAGCATTAAAGCCCAGTAATTAACCATAAAGTCGCTTAAACCCATCAGGATTTTGGTTGGTAAAGGTAAGTCTTTACCTGTTTGTGAAAATAGTTGTGTAAGTTGTGGCACAACCATCACCATCATTACAAAAATTACAGCAACCAGCAGCACCATAATGGCTACAGGGTAAACCAATGCACCTTTGATTTTACCAAGCAAACTAGCAGTTTTCTCTACTTCTTCTGCCAAGTCACGCAAAGTTTTATTAAGTTGGCCAGAAGCTTCACCTGCGCGCACCATGCCAACTTCTGCTTCACTAAATACGTCCGGAAACTGTTCCATGGCCTCGGATAAACTTTTACCGCCTTCAATCGCTTCCGCCATTTGTGCCAGTGTTTTACTTAAGCGAGGCTTTTTTTCATTCTGTAAGGCCAAAGTATTAAGCGATTTAATAATGGGCAGTCCAGCGTTAATCATTACCGCAAGCAGGCGAAAAAAAGTTGCCTTATCGCGTATTTTGATCTTAGTATGATCAATAAAATAATTATTTAAACGGCGATATACATCAATAACAGGATTGCCAGTAAGGCGATCAAATCCAACTTTTTGTCTTAGCAATATTTTGCCGGTGCGCACGTCAGCAATGTTAAGCAAAATTTGCTTTTCTAAAACAGGCTCCTTTGGCTCCTGAGCATTTAAAGAGAAAAGTTGATTTTTTTCTGATTGTCCAAAGCCTTTTGCTTGTTTTTCCGCCATACTTCCAAATTACCAATTATTAATTACTAATTAAATTTCCATGCGTTTTGCCACACGGTAAATTTCATCAAGACTGGTTTCTGCTTTAAGTGCCTTCATAATCCCGGCTTGTTCCAATGTGACCATGCCGTTTTTCATTGCAGCAAGTTCAATATCAATTGAATTTGCACGAGCCAAAACCAATTTGCGAATCTCATTATTCATTTTAAGTATTTCGTAAAGACCAAGACGACCTCTGTAACCAATATGATCACATGCGTCACATCCAACTGCTTTAAAAAATTGAAGATTCTTTAGTTTTTCTGCGTCGATTTCATCATTTGTATGCAAGTTTGAAAGCGCATGTTTTACTTGTTCCAGCATTTCTGCATTTGGGCTATCCGGTTGCTTGCAGGTATCGCAAAGCTTGCGTACCAGACGCTGCGCAATAATAAGTTCAATTGTAGACGCCATTAAAAATGGAGGAACACCCATGTTATCTATACGTGTTAATGTCTCGATCGCACTATTAGTATGAATGGTAGATAATACCAAATGACCGGTTAAAGAAGCCTCAATCGCAATATCAATTGTTTCACGATCACGAATTTCTCCCACCATTATAATGTTCGGATCCTGACGTAAAGCCGTGCGCAGACCGTTTGCAAAAGTATAATTAATATCCGGATGAACCTGACTTTGATTTAATCCATCCATTTGGATTTCCACTGGATCTTCAATCGTCAAAATATTTACATCAATTTTATTTAAACGATTCAAGGCCGAATACATTGTTGTAGTTTTACCTGAACCAGTTGGCCCAGTGGTTAAAATAATTCCGTTTGGCAGTGATAAAGCCTCTTCAAAGAATTTTAAACTTGCTCCCTGTAAGCCAAGATCTGGCAAATCCGGAATCTTGCGTGAGCGATCCTGAATACGCATTACAATCTTTTCTCCGTTTACTGTAGGTAAAGTTGAAACGCGCAAATCCATTTCTCGTGCGTCTTTGGTAGTAACTTCACAGCGGCCATCTTGCGGAATGCGTTGTTCGTCAATTTTTAAATTGGACATAATTTTAATGCGCGAAACCACCGCAGGATGAATATTTAATGGGTATTCAACAATTTGGCGCAGTACACCATCAACACGATAGCGAATGCGCACAGTGTTTTCTTGTGGCTCAATATGAATATCAGAAGAGCGTAAATCCAGTGCGTAGCTAATCATGCTTAAAACCAGCTGGGGTATGTTTCCAGCTAAAATCGAATCCTGTAATTGTTGCAATTTTGTAGTTGTTTCAGGCATTTTTATGAGTTTGTGTTTTGATTATTTGGTTTTGCTTTTTGAAAATACGCATTAAGTGCCAGTGACACATTTAGTACTGGATCATTGCTAACCGAATTTCCTGTTTCGTTTGAGCTAAAATTGATACTTATTGTTCGGATGTCCATCAGTCTTGTTTTGCTTTCAAGCATTCCGGAATTTTCTATAAACTGTAAAAATTTCATAAAATTACTTTTGCTGGTATTTATGGTCATATTTACCGGCAAAACTGAATAATCCGCATTTGGCTCTGCACGGGATGTCCCAAATTTCACATCACTCACAAAAAACGGACTAATCTGAGTGTTATTTGGCAAAGCAAAAATATCGAATAAGCGCACCAAGCTGGTATAAACTTCATCTGCTGGCAACACATATTGTAGCGCATCACTTATTGTGGCAATTCTCTGATCATACTGATTTTTAATAGTAGCATATTCACCTTTAATTTGGGCAACTTGGCCTTGAAGATTTGGAAGGCTGTTTTGTTCCAATGCCAAGGCATCTTTAGCTGCAAAGTAGTTTGAAAGCTGTTGAAAGCCAAAATAGGCAGTCAAGGTAATCAGAATTGCACCAAAGATAATGTAACTTCGGAGAGAATATATGTAACGTCTTTTTTGCATCGCGACTACTGCCATTTTATTTAGAATTAGTAATTAGTAATTTTAAGTTAATTATCTTTTAACTCCGGTATTTTCTGTATTTTTTGTAAGAGAAATTGATTTGTCTTTAGCCGAATAACCGCTTGTTTCCAGTATTAAATCAATCTTGAAATTGGAAGTATAACCAGAGTTTGCACCATCTCCCTGGCGAGTTTTAGAAAATGAACGCATTTGAATTTGTTCAAAATATTTAGACTGTTCCAAGCGCGCCATCAAATCGCTCATTAATGTAAAATTTTCACCGTTAGCAGTTTTTGTTACTCCAGATAGGACAATTTTATTGGTAGAAGTATCAAAGTCATATCCCGTATAACGGATACTATCTGGTTGTAGTGGAGGATTGTAAGAAATGTATACATCGCTCGTAACTGTTTCAATTTTTTCAATAATTGAAGACCACAAAATGCGGTTATGTTTTACATCGGCAATGGTCGCTAGTTCACTTTTTGTGGAAGAAAGGATTTTTCCTATAAGATCACGTAAATATGTTTCTTTTGTTAAGTCTTTTTGTGAAATATAGTCATCAAGACTTTTTCCGAATTCATCCACAGAAACGCTCTGAACTGTGTTAATTAGCTCACGATTTCCGACCAGTTTTAATGTATTTTCCAGCAATTTAATTGTTTGAATATCGTCTGGATTTTGTGAATTTGGATTCAAATCTTTTTTGTCTTTTCTTAATGCCGCTCTTAAATCATTTTCCGCCTGACTTAATTTTTCTTCTTCTGTTTGACTTTGTTCAGCGTAACTTTGGTAAGTTTGTGCAACCATCGGCACGGTTAAATTTGCTCGCAAGCTAGCCAAAAGCGCAGGTAAGGCTTTTCTGGCTTCATCCACATTTGTCAAAGCCAAAGCTTTTTCCTGTGGCGTAATGCCCGTGTTTTGAGAGCGTGTCATGTTGCCAAAAAAACGATCAGCCTGATAGCTGAAATCATTTAAATTTTGTTGGGCAACCAGAAAGTGGATTTTATTAAGATCCGTTTGCAAGGTGCGTAATGTATTATTTGTGTCTGCTAAACTCTGCGTAATATTTGCACCAAAATAATTAAAGTTTGGTGAAAGTTGAGTATACAAAAAGCCAAATAGCGCTGCGCTTGTAAACAGGGCTCCCACAAAAGCAATTTGCACCATGTGCAGTTTGCGGCGCAAACGATACTGTTTTTCCATTTCTAAAGTCTTTTCCAGGTCTGGTGCGGAGCCCAAAATTGGCTTCATTTGTTGTAAAGCTTCTTTTTGCGCGATGATGGATTTGACCATTTTGGAATCCTTTTCTGGCGCTTTAGTCTGGGTGAAAATATTAGAAAAACTAAGATTTTCGTC
>CAZOQT010000007.1:0-36927 GCA_964582265.1 uncultured Candidatus Peribacteria bacterium | reverse complement strand
CCCAAACTTTGACCAGTCAAAACCATATCGTAATCACGACTTTGTAAACGTTTATTAAATTCATCATCTTGAACCAATTGAACATCTAACTGCAATCCAATATCTCCCCAAGCTTTTTTTAGAAAATCAGTTACCGTCGCAACTTCCTTGGCCATAGGACTTTCAGTATCATAAACCCTTGCCATTAAGCTTAATTTTAATAAATTACCTTTAGAGTCTCTTCTAAAAAGTTCACCTTTAGTTTTATCTAGCTTATAACCGGCATCATAAAGATTTAATTTAGCATCATCAGCAGATGACTTATAAGTCCAATCTGTTTGATTAAGATCAAGTAAAGGTGTTTCAATTGACAATTTATCATTAAGGGATTGCAAAAGATTAGCCTTATAAACAGCTTTTTGCAAAGCCATTCTAACTCCTGACTTACCTATTATTGGTCTATCCAAATTGAAAAAAACCGCAGTGTATTGAGGCAAACTATAGCTGGTTAAATTAAACCTCTTATCAGATTGAATACCAGCAACCAAATTAACTGGAATTTTAGATATTATGTTTAAACCATTTTTTTCTTTTAATAAACTATCTTCATCTGGAAAAACCGTAAAACGAACTTTATTAATTTTAGTTTTTGGACCGTAATATTTATCAAAAGCTGTTAAAGTAACTAATTGCCTGCCATCTTCATACACCTGCATTGGAGCATCCATTTTATAGGGACCAGACCCAACCGGCTTAATATTAAAAGAAGAAACCGGTAAATCTGCAACTGAGACTTTACCCAGTATGTGCTTAGGCAAAATACCTATATTGAAATTTGATATAAAGAAGGAATTAGGATTCTTAAGTTGAAATTCAATGGTTTGTTGATCAATTTTGTTAATTTGCACACCCTCAAAATTTAACTTTAAAACAGGATTTTTAAAATCTGGACTTTGAATTAGATCATGAAACGTAAAATATACATCATCAGCAGTAATAGAACTGCCATCGTGCCAAACCAAATTTTGTTTCAAAATAAACTTATAAGTCTTTTTATCATCACTTAAAGCCAAACTTGCAAGATCATCTACGAATGCCTTTTTACTAGGATCATACTTTAACAAACCAGAAAAAAGCATTGAAGAAATATCTCTATTAGCTTCACTAAAATCAACAAATAAAGGATTAAGAATTGCTGGCCTATCGCTAACAATTCCTTCTGAATATGCATCCCCAGCCAAAACTGTTCCGCCAGAAAAAGTATCCATCACAATTTGGATACTCAAAAAAGCAACCAGCCCAAAAACAATCACACTAACTACCTTTTCTTCAATACTGTAAGTTCGAAGAACATTTAAAATTATCTTTCCCCATTTAGACATAAAACTTATTAGTTATTATCTAACGAACAAGAATGCCAGTGAACTCAGCACAAAAAGCACACTTAAAACAATAGTAGCTTGAAAAATCACCTTTTCAGCTCCTCTTTTCGTAACATGAAAAGTATCATTTCCACCAAAAGTAGAGCTCAAACCAGAACTTCTGCTTTGAACTAAAATTGCTAATATCAAAAGTACAGATGTAATAGCCTGGAAATATCTTAAAAATGTGAACATACAAACTTGTTATAAATTATTTATTGCGAATTATTAAATGCAAAACCCAGTTACTAACGGCAAAAACAAAAGCAGCTACAATATAATTCAGAACACCATTAACTGCAACACTAACATCAGAAATGTGAATCGCGTTAACACTTTTTGTCATTAACCAAAAAATAATTACATTTATAACAAAACTAAAAAGTCCAAAAGTCAAGATAAGCACCGGAAGAGACAAAATTTTCATCAAAGGCCTAACAAAGGTATTCAAGAAACCAATAATAAAACCTCCAACAACAAAGAATTTTACACCACCTGTATAAGTAATCTCTGGCAACAAAACCGTTGCTATATAAAGCGCTAAAGCATTAACTGTAACACCAAGGAGAATTTTTCTGAGCATACTATTAAATAAAAGCTAGGCGAATTGCCATTTCGGGCAAAAAACCTCGCCTAGCTTAACATATTTTATCGACGTACGGCAACTTTCAATTCATTACCATCAATGTCAACAAGCTTCTCCTTATCCCATTCGAACTCTCCCCTTTCCTGAAGTTCAATTGCCAATGTTTCTTTGCAAATATAGTCACTAAACGCAACTACAGCTTGTTCTAAATCCTTGGAAGCCTTTACATACACATAAATGCGATCACTAACATTATAACCCGCATCTTTACGTAAATCCTGAATTATACGGATGATTTCACGCGCCTGCCCTTCTTGTTTCAGGGCTTCTGTTACAGAAGTATCTAAAACCACAGAAATTCCTTCATCACTTGCAACATCAAACCCTTCTTTTCCTTGAAAACCAATTTGGACTTCTGTGCTATCAAGCAAAAAATCACCAATTTTAACACTGCCATCGGCCTGCACCTCGAATTCTCCAGCCTTAGACTTACGAATAATCTCCTGCACATCCTTACCATACTTAGGTCCAAGCAGTTTAGCATTTGGCGTCACAACCTGTGTCACAACTTCATGAACATCTTTAAGGATTTCCAGGTTTTTTACATTTAATTCTTCACAAATTACGTCCTTTTGTTGTAAAACCAATTTTTCAGAAATAATCTTGGGAAGTGCAACCTGAACCATATTTAATGGCTGTCTTACTTTTAAATTAGCTTTATCTCGAACTGCATGACCAAGCGCCACAATTTTTCTTACAGCATGGGTTTCTTGATTGAGTTCAGCCTTGATATATTTTTTATTAGCCTTTGGCCAATCCTGCAAATGCACAGAAATTGGATCAGTCGAAGACTCAGTAGTAACAGTAGCTAAATTTTTGAAAATTTCATCTGCCAAAAAAGGCATAAACGGAGCAAGCAGCTTAGCAAAATCAACTAATACTGAATATAGTGTCTGGTATGCCTCAAATTTATCTGTGTCATTTTCCGACTTCCAGAAGCGCCTACGACTACGACGGACATACCAGTTTGAAAGATTATCCACAAAATCTAACATCGGACGAGTAGCCTTTGTTAAATTATAATCATCCATGTTTTCTGTAACTAACTGAATCAATTGGTGAAGTTCTGACAAAATCCACTGATCCAATTTATGATTAGGCTCAAACTTTTTATTTAATTTACTTGAATCCCAATTATCAATATTGGCATAAGTTACAAAAAAGCTATAGCTGTTCCAAAGTGTTAAGGTGAATTTTTTCACAATTTCCTCAACATGCTTTTCTGAAAACCGAACATCTTCTGCAAGCGGAGCAGTGCTTGTGTAAAGAAACATCCTGGTTGAATCCACACCCTTTGTGCTAAACAACAGGTTAGGATCAGGATAATTCTTTTTTCGCTTTGATAATTTTTCACCATCTGCCGCCAAAAGTATCCCATTAACAATTACATTTTTAAATGCTGGCTTATCAAACAAGACCGAAGCCAAAACATGCAGCGTGTAAAACCAACCACGAGTTTGATCCAATCCTTCAGCAATAAAGTTAGCTGGAAAATTATCTTCAAATTCTTGTTTGTTTTCAAAAGGATAATGCAGCTGCGCATAAGGCATAGAACCGCTCTCAAACCAACAATCAAGCACTTCTGGAATACGTTTCATTTGCTTATTGCACTTATCACATTTGATAGAAATATCGTCAATATAAGGCTTATGCAAATCTAAAACCATCTCCCCACCCTCATTAGTTCGCTTTGGTAACTTACCACCAGACAGTTTCTGTAACTCCTCTATTGAACCAATACAAGTAGTGTGGCCATTTTCACACTCCCAGATTGGGATTGCACAACCCCAAAAACGATTACGACTAATCGCCCAGTCACGAGCACCTTCCAACCACTTTCCAAAACGACCCTCCTGAATATGCTCAGGTTGCCAATGGATCTTCTTATTATTCTTGAGCAAATTCTTTTTAATTTCTGTAACTTTAATAAACCAAGAGGCGGTCATGTAATTAAGCAGAGGTGTATCACATCTCCAGCAATGAGGATAACTATGTCTAAAATTATAGGCACTAAAACATAGGCCACGCTTCCTTAAATCCTCCACCACATTTTGATCCTGCCCTTTTACAAATTTACCAACCCATGTGGCTACTTCTTTAGTAAAATTTCCATCCATGCCAACATGTTGGACCAACACTAATTTATTTTTTTCTGCAACACGATAATCGTCCTCACCAAACATTGGCGCAATATGAACAACACCCGTACCATCTTCAGTTGTTACATAATCATCCAAAACAATTTCGTAGGCTTTTTGACCCTTCTCTTTAATAGTTCGCTCAACATGCTCACTAAAAAAATCAAAAAGCGGAACATACTTTTTGCCTTTCATTTTCTTTGGATCAATATTTTCCAACAAGCGATACTGCATATCCTTTAAAACTGCTTCTACTCTAGCTTTAGCCAAAATATAATTTTCTTCACTCTCGCCCACCTTAACTGCAACCTTCACATAATCAATCTTTGGACCAAAACAAATCGCAACATTGCCAGGTAAAGTCCAAGGAGTTGTTGTCCAACCAAGCACATAAGTATTTTCCTCATCAACCAGCTTGAATTTGGCTATAACAGAAAGATCAGTTACATCCTTATAGCCCTGACTAACCTCAAAATTGCTTAATGGAGTCTCGCATCTTGGACAAATATGCATGCTTTTATGACCTTTATAAACCATTTCCTTGTCATAAATTTGTTTGAATACCCACCAGATTGATTCCATATAATTATTGTCCAAAGTCGCATAACTATCGCCAAAATCAACCCAACGGGCAATACGTTTTAACAAAGTTTCCCATTCTTTTGTATAACGAAAAACACTCTCTCGGCACTTATCGTTAAATTTTGCTACACCCATTTTTTCTATATCTTTTTTACCATTTAATTGAAGTTCTTTTTCGATTTCATACTCAACAGGCAAACCATGACAATCCCAACCATTGGTGCGAGGCACATAATAGCCCTTCATTGTCCAATAACGGGTTACCGCATCCTTTAAAGAATTAGCCATAATGTGGCCATAATGCGGAAGACCATTCGCAAAGGGAGGACCATCAAAAAACACAAACTTTTTCTTACCTTCACGTGCTTTTACCGACTGCTCAAAAATCTTTTGTTCTTCCCAAAATTTAAGAACATCCTCTTCCATTTTTGGAAACGACTGTTTTGGATCAACAGATTTAAACATAAATAAGTAAATTAAATCGACGGAATTTTAATAGTTTTATAAGGAAATATCCACTGAAAGCGTTAAGAATGCAGCACTTCACTTTTTCCAGTTTTCCGGACGAAGCTTGCGAACCTGCTCTCCTGCCTTCCAAAATTCCATATCTGCAAGCTCTTTAAGTTCATTATCCAATTTCTCACGATAATCTGGTTGACCATTTTTATCTAAAACAATTTTAGCTTCAGTCCCCTCTGCCACTGATTTATATAGATCCTTAAAAACCGGAGCTGTCGCATCTCTAAATTTACCTTTCCAATCAAGCGCTCCACGCTGCGCAGTAGTAGAACAGTTGGAAAGGAGCCAATCAATCCCCTTTTCGCCCATAAGGGGAACTAAACTCTGCGTAAGCTCCTCCACCGTCTCATTAAATGCCTCACTCGGCGTGTGGCCATGACTTCGGAGTTCATTATATTGTGCCTCCATAATGCCAGTGATCGCACCAAGCAAAACCCCACGTTCACCAGTTAAATCACTATACACTTCCCTTTCAAAAGTAGTCGGGAACAAAAACCCGGAACCAATGCCAATACCAAGAGCGACGCAGCGCTCATAAGCTTTTCCTGTTGAGTCCTGATGAACTGCAAAACTGGAATTGATGCCACTGCCATTAACAAAATTGCGTCTTACGGAAAGTCCAGAACCTTTTGGCGCTATCAAAATAACATCTACATCATTTGGAGGAACAACATCAGTTAAATCCTTATAAGTAATAGAAAAACCATGAGAAAAATAAAGTGCCTTTCCTTTAGTAAGATGAGGTTTTAACTGGGACCAATAAGCTTTTTGCCCCGCATCAGAAAGTAAATACATTAAAATTGTGCCTTTTTCTGCGGCCTCCTCCAATTCAAATAAATTTTTTCCAGGTACCCAACCATCTTCTATAGCCTTGTCCCAACTCTTGGAATTTTTACGTTGACCAATAATGACGTTAATTCCGTTATCACGCAAATTCAAAGCCTGCCCCGGTCCCTGAACTCCATAACCCAAAACTGCAACCACCTCACTTTTCAAAACTGCCTGCGCTTTGCTAAGCGGAAACTCGTCACGAGTTACAACCTCTTCCACCACACCGCCAAAATCAATTTTTGCCATAACTGTAGTAATTAGTAATTAATAATTTAAAATTTATTGAGTCATCGCCCCATCACATGCAGATGAAGCCAGTTGAATATATTTATGTAAAACGCCACGTGTGTATTTAGAAACAGGGGCTTTCCATAAAGTTCGTCGTAACATCATATTTTCTGCAGAAACATCAACATTCAATAAACCATTATCAGCATCTAAAGTAATCATGTCTCCATCTTGCAATAAGGCAATCGGACCGCCACTATAAGCTTCGGGAGCTATATGTCCAACTACTAAACCATGAGTCCCGCCAGAAAATCTTCCATCTGTAATTAGAGCCACACTGTCACCCAAACCCTTCCCAATAATTGCAGAAGTTACAGCCAACATTTCTCTCATGCCTGGACCACCTTTAGGACCTTCATATCTAATAACCACCACATCACCCTTTTTAACTTTATCTTCCAAAATTGCCTTAAGCGTTTCAACTTCATTATTAAAAACCTTAGCCGGTCCAATAAATTTGGTCACTTTCATACCTGAAACCTTTGCCACAGCACCTTCTGGCGCTAAATTTCCTTTCAAAACCACAATCGGCCCATCTTTGCGTAAGGGCTTATCTAAAGGATAAATAATATCTTGTCCATTTTTAAGATCAGAAAACGCTTTCAAATTTTGAGCTACAGTTTTCCCAGTAACTGTCATGCAATCTCCATGTAGCATACCTGCTTTAAGCAGTAACTTCATCACTGCAGGTACGCCACCAATTTTATGTAAATCAATCATTACATACTTTCCACTTGGTTTTAAATCAGCCAAATGTGGCACATTCTTCTGAATTCTCTGAAAATCATCCAATTGCAAATCGACATCCAAACTTCGCGCAATCGCAATTAAATGCAAAACGGCATTAGTAGAACCACCAAGGGCCATCACTACAGTAATGGCATTCTCGAAAGCCTTTTTTGTCAAAATGTCTTTTGGATAAATACCCTTTTTAATAAGTTCGATCACCGCCTGACCCGCGCGCTTTGCTTCTTGTCTTTTTTCCAACGCAACTCCTGCCATAGATGATCCACCCGGCAAGCTCATCCCCATAGCTTCAATTGCGGAGGCCATCGTGTTTGCAGTGTACATACCGCCACAAGATCCAGCTCCGGGGCAAGCCTTACATTCAATATCTTTAAATTCGCTTTCGGAAATTTTTCCTGCACTTCTCTGACCAACAGCCTCAAACACACTAACAATATCCAATTTTTTATGATTTTTACTTTTTCCTGGCATAATCGTTCCACCATAAACAAACACTGCGGGAATATTCAGCCTGGCAATGGCAATCATCGCTCCAGGCATATTTTTATCGCACCCTCCAATTGCAACCAAACCATCAAAATTCTGACCATTACTGACTGTTTCAATAGAATCAGCAATCACTTCACGACTAACCAAAGAATATTTCATACCTTCAGTTCCCATAGAAATACCATCGCTTACAGTAATAGTTCCAAAAGTCTGACCCATGCCACCACTAGCCTGAATACCTTTTTTAGCCTCTTTCGCCAATTTATCCAAATGAAAATTGCAAGGAGTAACCTCACTCCAGCCACTCGCGACACCAATAATTGGCTTGTTAAAATCTGATTCCTTAAAACCCACAGCACGGAGCATAGCTCTGTTTGGAGCTCTTTCCATTCCTTCAGTCATAATTTTACTCCTAATTTTTAAACTTTTTTCAGCAGCCATTTTAGTCTTCATTTGAAAAATTATTAGATTTTATAAGCTTAGCTTTTAAATCAAGGAAGGATGATCCCTGATGATACTTAACTTCAGCAACATCATAAAATCTAGCCACTTTCTTAAAAACAGTATCAGTCTTAGTTGATTTTTTAAAATCCAAGACAAATTCAGCCGACCAATGCTCTGGGCTATCATGAGTCACTTTTACCGCCTCTATCTCCACCCTAAATTTGCGCAAAAATAGCAAAATTCTAATTAAAGGCATAGCATGATCAATCAGCTTTAACTGCATAACCCACAAATGCTCTGAATTATCTGTAATTTGATTAGTCATAAATATATAACTTAGTAATTAACCAATTATTTGCTCTCCCAAAGGAGTAAGAGGAGGAACCATAGGGTAAACGTGCTCATCCTTATCGATTCTAAAATCAAGTAGAAAGGTTCCATTATAAGCACGAGCCTCGGCAATCGCATCTTCTATTTCATCCTTTTGAGTGACTTTTCTGCTGCCGTGTCCATAAGCCTTAGCAATTTCGGCAAAATCAATCACATCAAAAACAGTTTGTGAAATATTTTCCTTATAAAAACATTGCTGCCACTGACGCACAATTCCCAAAACACTGTCATTCATAATAGCTATTTTTAGATTAACACCTTCTTGTTTTAAAGTTCCAAGTTCCTGGATATTCATCTGAAAACTACCATCTCCACTAATCGACCAAACTTCCCTATCTGGGTTTGCAAATTTTGCGCCCATTGCTGCTGGCATACCGTAACCCATCGCTCCTAACCCACCAGAAGTTAATAAGGAATATGGCTTTTTAAAGTCATAAAACCTTGGCACCCACATTTGATGACGCCCTACATCCGTTGCAATAATAGCTTCTCCGTTTGTAACAGCAGAAATCTTATCCACTATGTAAGGTGTAGAAAGAGCATTTTTTGCGCTCCATTTGCTTTCTGGTACCTTACGAATTGGGTGCTTCTTCTTCAAGTCATCAATATGCGCCCACCATTTTAGAAATTGATGCTTATTAACCAATTCCTTATTCAAAAGCTTAAGAGTATCCTTAACATCCGCATGAAAAGTAATCAGGTTAGAAACATTTTTATCCACTTCCGAAGGATCAATTTCAATATGAACAAAATGTTTTCCGCTCTTAAAACTTTCCAGATCGCTAGTAATACGATCGTCAAAACGAATCCCAATTCCAAACACCAAATTTGCCTCATGCATAATATAATTAGCAACAGCTTCGCCATGCATTCCCAGCATACTCAAGGAATTTGGATGACTTAATGGAACGGCGCTAACGCCCAACAATGTAGAAACAATTGGAATATTATGACGTTCGCAAAACTCCAAAACTTCCGGAGCAGCTTTAGCTAAAACAACACCATGCCCCACAATTGCCACTGGCTTACTATTTGGGTCATCAAGTAGTTTTTCAAGTTCAGCAATTTGCTCTTTAAAATCACGCCTTGGCACGATTAGCTCATGCCTACTTAAGCCATGTCTATCCTGATCACGATGACTACCTGGAACATATTCGGCCTTTTTTTGCATGGCATCTTTAGTAATATCAACCAACACCGGTCCCGGACGTCCATGCATTGCCACTTTAAAAGCTTCATTCATAACTGACCCAATATCCTGCGGATCAAAAACAGCATAACTGTGTTTAACACTGGCAAAAGTCATACCAAGAATATCGGTTTCCTGAAAAGCATCACTACCCATAACAGAAGACAGAACTTGTCCTGTCAAAAACACAACCGGCACAGAATCCATCTGCGCATTCACAATCGCTGTGAGCAAATTTGTTGCACCAGGCCCAGAAGTACCAAGTGCCACTCCCGGTCGCCCCTTAATTCTGGCATATCCATCTGCCGCAAAGCCTCCCGCCTGCTCATGCCTAACAAGCACATGATGGATAGGATATCTAGGCAATGCATCATAAAAAGGAAGCACAGCTCCACCCGGAATACCAAACATAGTATCTACACCGTTTTCAATCAAACTTTCACAAATAATTTCCGCCCCAGTTAAAATCTTTCCGTTTATTGATGACATAAATTAAACATTAAATTTAGTTAACCAATGTGCAAATTCTTTTACGCGACCTTCACGAACTTTTTCAAATAAGGCTGATAATTTCCTTGTAACTGTACCAATTCCAAGCTTATACCGCCCCAGCTGCGTAACCGGACCAATAAAACTTGCCGTACCAGTTACAAAAATCTCTTCACTTTCTAAACATTCACTTAAGCCTATTTCACCTTCTACAACTTGAATCTTCAAAAACTTTGCCATTTTTATAACACTATCTCTCGTAATTCCGTGCAAAATAAAATCATCCGTACCTGCTGTAAATAATTTTCCATTTTTTACAAAAAACAAATTACTGGTTGTTCCTTCGGTAAATATCAATTTGCCACCTTTACCTATGCCAAGCTGAAAAACATCATCATATTTCCCTGCGCCACTTTCACGAATCATGCCATATTCAGGATATTTACCCATACCTTTTGTTGCATAATGACTATACCTTCCGGCACGGATAGTATCCGCTAGTGTTGCAGAAATACCACCTGAAGGTAAATAGTTTCCAAATGGAAAACATTCAATTACGACCTCCACCTGATGCCCGTAAAATGGTTTAACTACTGGATCTGTATGGTAAATTTTTGGACGTACATAAATACTTTGTAATTCCCTTTTAGATTTTAAATATTTCAGATTGGCTTCTACACAATCAACCAGCCCTTTCAAAATTTGCCTTTCAGTTAAATTACATTGCAAATTCATTTGCCTCCACCCTTTAAGCAAACGTTTTACGTGATCTTTAAATCGAAAACCAAAAACCCCCTTTTTGGTAACGTTCACCCTAATTCCATCAATCAAGACAACAGAATAATCCATAGCCTGACTAAAGGTTGGCACGACCGGCAATCCATTATCATTATGATTATATAGCTTTCCACTTAACCAATAATAAGGCAGAAGACCTCCTTGCTGAGCTTTGAATTTGGCCATTTTATTTTTATTAGTAATTAGAAATTAGTAATTAGCATATTCTTTATTTACACTCCCAAACTATGATCGTTGTTCTTTTTGGATGATCTTCCAATTCAATAAATTATAAGCATTCTCAAATGCCTTAATAGAAGCAACAATCACATCAGGAGAAGCGGCCTCACCGGTTACTTCCTGGCCATTATTACCTTTTAAACTCAAATGAACCTCTACTACCGCATCAGTTCCTTGAGTGTTGATTTCAACATTATAGTAAGTCAGCTTGGCCCCAATTGTATCTTTTGTTCTCATGGCTTCACTGATCGCAGAAATGATAGCATCAACTGGCCCCACTCCTTTAGCGTGACTAGCAATCAACTCATTACCAAACATTAAAGCGACCCAAGCTTCTGCGGCTTGATGTTGAGTGGTATGAACAGAAAAATCTTTAATTTCCAACTTGCGTTGCATCCCTTCCGGAAGTTTTAAAATAGTTTCAAGTCCATATTCAACATCACCCTTACGAATACTTTTATCTTTAGCCTTAAATGCCTGGAATAAAGAATATAGATTCTCCGTCGAAGACTGACTCAAATTAACGCCAAACATCTTTTTTAGGTCACTATGCAACTTAACAATAGATGGCAATTTATCCCATACCACCACATCTTTTTCATCTGCAAGACTAACGCGTCGTTCATTTGTTAAACCCATTGCAAAATAGCGTTTTAGCTCATCCATACTTGGTTCCAAAACCGGTGAATGAACATCAGCTGCCAGTATAGATTGCGGGTCCTTAAGCCCATTTCCAGTCACTACTGCAACAATTATTTCATCAGAGTTGATGATTTTCTTTTCAAGCAATTTTGGTAAAACAGCAACCGGTAAAGCAGAAGATGGCTCCACAAATAAAGACTGTACGTTACCCATAAGTTGTTGAGCATCAAGTATTGCTTCTTCAGTAGCAGATTCTGCATAGCCGTTAGAAGCATAAAGTGCCTGCAACACTTTGACATCATCCAGCGGATTACCAATACCAACCGCAGACGCTACAGAAGAAACTCGCTCCACCGGAACATAGTGATTTAACTTCTGTCTCCATGCATCAACGATTGTTGGAACATTATCAGGCTGGACACCCAAAAATCGAGGAACCTTTTCAATTAATCCAAGTTCTTTCAATTCAACAAATCCTTTGTAAATTGCTGACAAATTGGTTCCACAACCCACAGGCACCATAACCCAATCGGGAGCTATTCCATTTAATTGCTTTACAAGCTCATAAGCTAAGGATTTTTGCCCCTCTGACCTAAAAACATAATCACCAGCCAAATAATAGCTATATTCTTTAGCCATTTCTGTAGAAAGACGGACACAATCACTATAATCTCCTCGAACTTTTAAGATAGAAGCTCCATATGCCAAAGCCTGTGCCAATTTTCCCATTGGTGTTTTTTCGGGGATAACCACGTAACATGGAATTTTTGCCTTAGCGCAATAAGCCGCCACACTCGCCGCCATGTTACCTGTTGAAGCGCAACTAACAGCTTTTGCTCCCAATTCTAATGCTTTACTAATTTCTACAGCTGAACCACGATCTTTAAAAACACCAGTTGGATTAGCGCCTTCAAATTTAAAATAAAAATTGGACAGTTTGTACTTTTTACCTAAAGCCTTTGCTCTAATAAGCGGGGTATTGCCTTCACCAAGTGAAACACTAGGCACTGCCCTTAAAGGCAAATAACCAACCTTGTGTATAAAATTAAATACTGGAAGCGCAGTAAACAGATCATCTAAATTACCCTGCTTCTTAAAATCCTCAACCAATGTTTGATTCATATAAACCACGTCCAAAGCGCCTCCGCATTTCAAGCAGTTAGTAACTGTATCCTTCTCGTTAAAAATTTCAAAACACTTTACGCACTTAATCTCGTATTTAGGTAAGCTTTTTTGCGCGGCAGTTTCCGCAAATGCCTGTACAGAATTTAATGGGAGTTGATTCATAATTTTATTCATAAAGAAAAACCCCTTCTTGAGAGGGATAGTTAAAAGTTAAACGTAGTTAACAAACCTCTCTCAGCTCGAGCGGATAATAATTTCAATAATTCCGATGAATTTTGGAGAGAAAGCTTTGCAAACCATAAAAAATTTATCAAAAACCTTAATGAATATAGGCGTGTGAATATCTTTCGTCAAGAAAAATTAATACACGATTATTTTTTTAAAATCTTTTTTATAAACTCTGGATCAGACGCAATTTTGCTCTCCTCTGGAAAAACTTGGCCTTGGTACTTTGAGCTTCCCTTTGCATGATATGGTACTTCTGCAGCAGAAGACATCTCTTCAAATGCTAACTGACAAACACGCATACCCGGATACAAAGCCACCGGCATTCTATTAATATTTGTAATTTCCAAAGTTATTGTACCTTCAAAACCAGCGTCAACAAATCCTGCAGTAGAGTGAATAATAATGCCAAGACGGCCCAGAGAACTTCGTCCTTCTACGCGTGCTACCAAGTCATCCGCAATTTTAATTTTTTCCATAGTCACACCCAAAACAAACTCCCCAGGCTGAACAATAAAAGGTACTTTTTCATCATCAACCTCAATTAATTTGGCAATATCTTTAAAAGTGTCCGGCTTTAAAGGGTCCAAAACTGGATACTTTGTGTGATCATAAATCTTAAAATACTTACCCAAACGCAAATCAAGGGAAGAAGCATGAACATTTGACATGTGATCATTCTCTGGAGAAGTTATCACAATATCACCCTTCAAAATTCTAGCCTTAATGTCTCGATCTGATAAAATCATAAAAATAAGTTAAACTCTACTAAAAATTTGGCTTATAAGCATCAACCAGCTCCGAAGCTAGCCCAATATACCTTTCAGGCGTAAGTAATTTCAACCTCTTTTTTTCAAATGCAGGAATTTTTAACCCATCAACAAATTTTACAATGATTTTTTGATCAATCTTCTTACCCCTTGTTAATGCTTTTAACTGCTCATAAGGTTTTTCAATCTTATACTTTCTCATTACAGTTTGAATAGGTTCAGCCAAAAGTTCCCACGCATTTTCAAGATCACGACTAATCGCGGCTGTACTCACTTCCAACTTCCTAAGCCCCTGAATACAATTTTTATACGCCAACACGGAATATCCAATCCCAGAGCCAATATTTCTCAGCACGGTAGAATCAGTCAAATCTCTTTGAAAACGTGATGTAGGAAGCTTCGACGAGAAGTGCTCAAGGAGAGCATTTGCCATACCAAGATTACCTTCACTGTTTTCAAAGTCTATTGGGTTAACTTTGTGTGGCATTGTTGATGAACCTACCTCCCCCTCCTTAAGCTTTTGTTTAAAATATCCTAGGCTTATGTACCCCCAAACATCCCTGTTAAAGTCAATTAAAACTGTGTTGATGCGCTTAAGCGCATCAAATAATTCCGCCATATAATCATGTGGCTCAATTTGTGTAGTGTATAGGTTAAAATCCAAACCTAAAGACTGTACAAATTTTTTACTCACATCTGCCCATTTTACATCAGGATAAGCCACTAGATGAGCATTGAAATTCCCAACAGCGCCATTGATTTTTCCATAAATGGGTACCCCCGTTAAAGCCAAAATTTGATTTTGTAACCTACCCAGAACATTAATAAATTCTTTCCCCAAGGTAGTTGGAGAAGCTGGCTGACCATGTGTCCTTGCCATCATCGGAATACTCTTAAACTTCACCCCATATTCATACATTAGCTCTGCCACGCCTGTTAAAACTGGTTTAACTAATTTATCTAAAGACTCTTTTAGCATTATGGCATAAGCCAAATTATTAATATCTTCAGAAGTGCAGGCAAAATGAATAAACTCGAAATATGGTTCAAAAACAGACCCCTTAAGGTTCTCTTTTATAAAATATTCAATTGCCTTAACATCATGATTAGTTGTTTTTTCAATTTCCTTAACGCGGTTGCCATTTACCACGTCAAAATTTTGATAAATTGATCTAAGTTGATTAACTTGAGTAGGCTTCCATACTTTTGTTCCCTCTAACTTTAAATCATTACAAATAAAGATAAACCACTCAATTTCAACCAAGACCCTAAATCCCATTAAAGCAAATTCACTAAAATATCCTCTTAAATCATCCAGTTTTTCACCATATCTGCCATCTAATGGAGAAATATTAATTAGAGGATCGCGCATTTTAATTAGTAATTAGTAAATTAGGAGTTTAAATCAGGCTTTAACACGGAACAATTAAACTTTAAAACCAGCCTTAACATTTTTAACGTGCAAATCATATTTATTGCGCAAATCAACATCATTCAAGGCAAAGATTCTTACTATCGCAAGTGCAGCATTTACAGGATCTAAAACTGTTAAAACTGGCACATCAGATGGCATCTGCAAAGTAGAGTTTATATTAACAACCATATCATCTTTATCCGCAAAAGGTGGACAAGCGATTACAGGATGAATGCTTGAGCCAGCCGTGACACCAGAAAGACCATTTGATCTTCCAGCAATTGTTACATAACAAATCCGGTCGTCGGAATTATTATATTTTTTTATAACTTCTATCAGTAATTCAGGAACTTTGTGCGCAGAAACAACATGAACCACAGATGGGATCCCCCATTTATCAAGTTCTGTAGTGATTTTTTTTGCCCAGTCTTGATCTCTTTCTGAGCCCAATAAAAGTGGAACGAGCATAGTGTATTAACAATTAGGAATTAATAATAATTTTGATTATTTCATGTCGGCTTATAAATACTTCGATAAATTCTGTTTTATTCTTTCTGCAACCGGACCGACTTGCGCCTGAAACTTTTGCCCAGTAATCAACTCAAAAGCTTCAATATATCTCCGTGCTGTTTCTGCCTTAATTTCATCTGGTATTGCTGGAATTTCACCATCCCCACGGAAACCTCTATCCGCCAACCATTCTCTTAAGTATTCTTTATCAATTTTCTTTTGCTCTTCTCCTGAAGCAAAACGCTTCTCATATTCATCTGCAAACCAAAATCTAGACAAATCCGGAGTATGAATTTCACCAATCAAAACGATTTCCCCTTCTGGCGTCATTCCAAATTCATACTTAGTATCAACCAAAATAATGCCTTGTTTAGCCGCGATTTCCACTCCGCGCTGGTAAAGCTTTAAAGATGCATCAGCAATTTTATCGTACTGTTCAGGAGTTAAATCGGTCCTTTCTAAAATCTGTTCACGCGAAACCGACTCATCATGATCACCATGAACTGCTTTAGTAGAAGGAGTTAAAATCGGCTTATCAAATTTTTGATTTTTCTTTAATCCATCCGGCAAGAGATTGCCGCAAAAATTGCGAACACCTCGCTCATAATTGTACCAAGCGCTTGTTGAGGTCACGCCAGTAATATATCCACGAACTACCATTTCTATTGGCAATGGCTTGCACTGTTTTGCCAAAACCACATTTGGATCAGGAAATTCAATTACATGATTACCTATAATATCTTTAGTTTGATCGAACCAAAACTTAGCCATTTGATTAAGAACCTGTCCTTTAAAAGGGATCAGGCAAATAACTCTATCAAAAGCCGAAAGACGATCAGAAACAATAATTACACGCTTATCCCCTTTAGTATAATTATCACGCACTTTACCTTCATACTTTTCGCCTAAGGTTGGGAAATCAGTACTACCAAGAGAGTGAGGAATTTGCTCCAATAGTGCATTCCAGAGTTGAGTATTGTTTTCCATTATGTCTGCAATTATAAATTAAAATTAATGATCAAGGTTACACCATATAAAGTATACACATACAGGTGCGCCTTCAATATACTGGATAGCCCAATAATGGTGCAAGAAAATTAATAAAGGTACTACTTATTGATAAAAGCTGAACCTACTGCTATAACATAAGTCGAAATACTAAATATAGACACGTACCGCATATCTAAAACCTAATTATTAATTCTTAATTACTAATTAATATGAATCTCGCCTCTAAATATGGAAATGTTTGCGCAGTTTTAGGTGGCCAGTGGGGCGATGAAGGCAAAGGCAAACTTGTCGATATTTTAGCAAATGAGTACGAAATTGTAGCTAGAGGAACCGGTGGAGCTAATGCCGGACATACTGTTTATGTTCCGGACATAGAAAATCCAGGCAAAAAAAAGAAAATCGTGTTTCATCTTATTCCTTCTGGCATTCTTTATTCACACATTAAAGAAGTAATTGGCAACGGATGTGTTATCCACATGCCAACTTTGTTTGAAGAAATTGAAGTACTAAAACAAAATAAAATCGAAGTAGAAGGTCGACTTTTTGTTTCAGATAGAGCTCATCTGGTGTTTGAGTACACAAAGCTTGTAGACAAAATCCAAGAAGACAGAAAGGGCGGCAAAAAAGTAGGAACTACAGGTCGCGGAATTGGCCCAGCATATGCCGATAAAATTAACCGCATAGGCCTTAGAGTGCACGATCTACTAGACATGGAAAATTTCGAAAAGAAGTTTCGCTCTATATTGGACATGCTAAAAAAAATATATCCAGAACTTGAATATGACTATGAAGCCGAAATCACATACTACAAAAAAATGGTAAACCAGATAAAACCATACATTATTGATAGTGCTACATATCTAAATGAAGAAATCGCACAGGGTAAAAAAATCTTACTAGAAGGAGCAAATGCGGCTTTGCTCGACATTGACCATGGGACATATCCATATGTTACATCCTCGAATGCCACTATAGGTGGTCTTATTGCTGGAGTTGGCATTAGCGGATTAAAAATGACCGCAGCAATTGGAGTGATGAAAGCCTATTGTACCCGTGTAGGGAGTGGACCATTCCCGACAGAACTTGATAATGAAATTGGCAATAAACTACGTGAAACCGGCGGCGAATATGGCTCGACTACTGGCCGTCCACGCCGTTGCGGCTGGTTTGATGCAGTTGCTTCCAAATATTCAGTGATGATTAACGGATATACTTCAATCAACGTAACTAAGCTTGATGTAATGGACGATCTGGATACAGTAAAAATCGCTACTAAATATAAATTTAAAGGTCAAGAACTAACCAATTTCCCACCTTCTGCCGAAGTTTTAGCAGAAGTTGAACCTATTTACGAAGAAATGCCGGGCTGGAAACAAAGCATTGCTAAATGTAAGAATTTTGACGAACTTCCACAAAACGCTCAAAAATATTTAAACCGCATCAAAGAATTACTAGGATGCCGCATCGATTTTATTGGCGTCGGCACCGGCCGTGATGAAATGATCATCAACTAAAACTATTGATTGTAGATTTATCCAAAACTTTGTAAGATCTTCTCAAGGTCATTTTAAAAATAAAATAAATTATGCCAAAAAAAATACCAAAGCCCACGCACCCATGGGCAGAAAATCCTGATGCACTTTTAAAAACATTTCAAACAACAATTAAGTCTGGCCTTTCACAAAAAGAGGCGGGCGAAAGACTCAAAGAAAACGGATTAAATGAAATAAAAGGCAAAGAAAAAAAATCTGCATGGATTATTTTATTTGAACAATTTAGCAATCCGTTAATTTTTGTATTGATTGCCGCGACCATAATTGCATTTTTTCTTGGAGAAACAACTGACGCCATAATTATTGTAAGCATAGTGATTTTTAATGGCATCATGGGCTTCATTCAAGAATACCGCGCTGAAAAAACAGTCCAGGAACTAAAAAAATTAATCTCACAAGAAGCCAAAGTTTTCCGAAGTGGCAAAAAAATAACAATTGACGCCAAACAAGTTGTGCCAGGAGACATTGTTTATTTAAATATTGGAGACATAGTTCCGGCCGACATTCGACTACTCAACCAAGAAGAAATGAGTATAGATGAATCATCCCTAACAGGAGAATCACTGCCGGTAGTAAAATCAACCAATATTACCCCTGAATCAAGAGCATTGCCGCAATATTTAAAAAATATGGCTTTTATGGGTACGCATGTTATGAGTGGTCAAGGATATGGAGTTGTCATTGCGACAGGTTCAAGAACATTTTTTGGCAAAACAGCTTCATATCTTAAAGAAAACGAAAGTATTTCTGATTTTGAAAAAAGCATTGGAGACTTTAGCAAAATGCTGCTCAAAATTATTTTAGTAATGACATTTGTCATTTTTATTCTTAACGCAATTTTACAACACGGCATATTGGAATCATTTCTTTTTGCTTTAGCTTTAGCGGTTGGTATTACCCCAGAAGCTCTACCTATAATATTAACAGTAAGCTTATCTAAAGGTGCACAAATATTGGCAAAATCAGATGTGATCATAAAACGACTTTCCTCAATTGAAGATTTAGGAAATATGGATATTTTATGCACAGACAAAACAGGAACTCTGACCGAAGGAAAGCTCTCTTTAGAATCATTTATCAATGCAGACAACAAGACGGATCCAAATTTGTTAATTTACGGACTATTATGTAATGACGCAATCATTACAAAAAACAAAGTGGAGGGAAACTTAATAGACAAAGCAATCTGGGAAAGCAAACAAAAAAATAAATTTATAAAAGAATTTAAAAAATATAAAATTTTAGATCAAAATGAATTTGACTTTAGTCGCCGTCGGATGAGCGTGCTTGCGTCAAATGGAGGCAAAAACAATTTACTTATAGTTAAAGGAGCTCTTGAATCAATTTTACCTGCCAGCACACATATATATCTAAATGGTAAAAAAGAGCTTTTAAACAAAGCCAATCAAAAACACTACCTTGAATTAATTAACAGTTATCGTGAAAAAGGGTATTCCACAATCAGCATTGCTGTAAAAGATTGGTCTGGCAAAAATTCCAGCAAGGCCGATGAAAATAATTTAACAATACTTGGATTTTTGGCCTTTATAGACCCACCACGTAAAAGCGCAAAAGCTTCTCTTAATATGATGAAAAAATTAGGTGTGACAGTAAAAGTTTTAAGTGGTGATGATCCATTAGTGACCAAGAACATTTGCGAACAGGTTGGCTTACAGCCAGTAGAAAACAAGATTTATACGGGAGATGACTTAGATATATTAAATGAAAAAGAGTTCATTAAAGTCGTGCAAAAATATAATGTTTTTGCTCGAATTTCACCCGAACACAAATACAGAATTGTAAAAACCCTTAATACTGGATCGGAAGTCACTGTAGCTTTTATGGGTGACGGAATCAATGACGCACCTGCGATAAAAACCGCCGATGTTGGAATTTCTGTAAATACAGCGACCTCAACGGCCAAAGAAGCTGCCGATATTATTTTGCTAAAAAAGAGCTTAAATGTAATTGTAGATGGAATTATTCAAGGCCGGAAAATTTTTAGCAACATGACAAAATACATCCTTAACACAGTAAGTGCCAACTATGGGAATATGTTCACGGTAAGCGCTTCATCTTTATTTTTAAAGTTCATTCCCCTCCTTCCTTCTCAAATATTGCTCAACAACTTGCTAACAGACACACCAATGCTGGCAATTGCCACAGATAACGTAGATGAAGAAACGTTAAAAAAGCCTAAAAAGTTAGATTTAAAAATGATCAAAACCTTTATGTGGACCTTTGGCCTGCTAAGTACATTTTTTGATATGACCCTAATTTTAATAATGATATTCTTAATTAAGGCAGAGCCAATGCTATTTAGAACAGCCTGGTTTTATGAGTCTGCTTTATCTGAAGTCATTGTAACCTTTGCCATCCGCACCAAAAAAGCATTTTACATAAGCAGACCGGGAAAAGTACTAATGATCATTTCTGGGCTAATTATTGCTGCCTTAACTATTTTTGTGTACACACCACTTGGCAAAGTATTTGAATTCGTGCCTCTTAATGGCGAACTGCTCCTTCTTGTAATAGGTATTGTACTTGCATACTTTACGGCTGCCGAATTTATCAAACGATATTTTTTTAGAAAGTTTGAGTTTTAAAAACAAAAAAGCCCCACATAAAGGGCATTAATAGTATATTTTCACATGGTGGACGCTATAGGACTCGAACCTATGACCCTCTCGGTGTAAACGAGATGCTCTACCAACTGAGCTAAGCGTCCAAAACCAATTTAAAAGCTGTCATAACCATCTAAAACAGCGAGAAAAAAGTTAACATAGGGCAGCCATCTTTTCAAGGCCATTTTTTGCTATTTTTGAATTATGGTCAAAAATGTCAAAGTCAAAGCCATCCCTAAAATAAAGATGATTGAAAAAACCGATACTAAATTCATAAAAAGGCCATTTTTATGCTTTCCCATAAGGTTTTCCTTATTCAACAAAATCAAAATCGCTATAAATAATACAGGTAGAACAAAAGTATTCAACATTTGAGAACCTACCAAAATCGGAACCAACGGAAGCCCAGGAATCAAAATTACCGCTGCTGTTGAAAAAATACTGAATGTAAAAAGCTTATAAAACGATGGCGATTCTTTCTTTAGATCAACACGTCCTTCCCATCCAAAAGCTTCGGTAACTATATATGAAGAAGTCATGGAAACTACGGCTAAACCAAGAAGCGAAGCATTCAAAAGCCCCCACGCGAACAAATGTTTGGCAAATGCCCCAGCTAGTGGCTCAAGCGCCAAAGCAGCTTGTGCCGCGTCAGAAATTATAATCCCATTTTTATACAAAGTTGCCGCAGTAGCCACAACAATAAAAAAAGCCACAAAATTAGTCCAAAAGCTGCCAAAGAAAACGTCTGCACGAGCATATTTAAGGTGTTCCGCGGCTAAACCTTTATCTACAAAGTATGACTGCACAAAAAACTGTCCCCAGGCTGTAATGGTAGTACCAATCAAAGCAACAGCTGTATAGAAAAAGTCCGGAGTTAACTCAATAGTTGGGATTAACGTTCCCTTTAAAGCTTGACCCCAATCTGGTTTTGCCAAGACACCGGCTAAGACATAAGCAAAAAACAATAAAGAGGAAGTCAAGAAAACTTTTTGTACAACTTTAAATGACCCTTTATATACTATCCACCATATAGCAAGACCGGCTAAAGGAATAGCGATATACCTCGGCACTCCATAAACATCGGCTACACTGCTAATACCTGCGTACTCAGCCAAAATATTTGCCCAATTAGCAATAAATGTAATCAAGACCACAAAAGTGGTAATCTTTAATCTGAAATTTTCTCTTATTAACGCTGCTAATCCCCTACCAGTTACCAATCCAAGCCGGGCCCCCATTTCTTGTGTAATCGTCAAAATAAAAGTTATTAGAAACAAGATCCACAACATTTTGTAACCAAAGGACGCTCCAACAACAGAATAGGTTGCAATCCCGCCAGCATCATTATCAGCCGTTCCTGCAATAACACCTGGCCCAACTACGCCAAGTAAAGTTACTAATTTAATTTTTAAAGGAGAAATTTTATGATGTTTGATTTCACTTTCAAAGCTCATGGCAAGGAGGATTAAGCATCAGGAACAAGTAACCGCATAATATCATCCACGGTGATGATCCCTTTTAAGTGTTTTTTTCTATCCACAACAGCCACCGAAAGCAAATTATATTTGGTCATTATTCTTGCGACTTCACTGGCATGCGTAGAGATTTTTACGGTTTTGACTACCTTTGACATAAGTTTCCCGATTTTCTCATCTTTGTCTGCCAATAATAAGGTTCTAATGGAAACAATCCCAATTAAGGCATTATCTTTATCAATTACAAAAACGTGATAAATAGAACGGTGTTCATCTGACTTTTTACGAATTTCCTTAATTGCCTCTTTAACCGTTTCATCTTCAGCTACACGCATATACTCTGCATTCATCAATCCACCTGCATGATCCTCTTCATACGTTGTAAGCTTATGCAGCATTTTAGCTTTTCTAATACCAAGACGACGAAAAACCTGCACACGTTTATGCTCAGACAAATCTTGAATTACATCCGCAGCTTCATCTGTTGGCATTTCCTCCAAAATACTAGCCAAATTTTGAGGATTAATGTGCTCAATCAATGTTCCTTTATATTCAGGCTCAACTTCACCCAATACCTCAGCCGCTTTTTCTGTATCAATTGCCTGCACCAGTTTTGTACTTTGATGAAGTGTCAAATCCTCAATCAAATTAGCCAAATCTGCTGGATGCAATTTTTCCAGTTTTTTATAAGGTGTTTTAAGTTTAAGACTTCCAATGTTCCCTTTAACAAGATTAACGTTATGCCAATCTATAAATTTAGACTGCATTGAACGTATAAATGGGAATTGAGAAAGTCCCAAACGTCTCATCAAAGCTTTATTACTAACATCAATACCCACCACGGCAAAATCATCATCAATCTTTGAGAGTTGCAAATCATTTACACGAACAACCCTAATACCTTCAACATCAAAAATTTGCTGATCAAGTACATCTCTCACCAATAAAACTTCATCTGTAGAAAGTTCATAATGTCCTTTCCAACAATTGGATCTATTCAAAGTAACTTCCGCACGACTTAAATTTTCAATACAGGTATATGGAATAAAATTCATGTCTCCACCTGCAAAAAAAATCAGCCCTTCAACTCGAGGATAATCACCATTTTTAGTCTTAGCGTTAAAAACAACATCTTTCAAATATCCAATAACATCATCTTTGCTATCGATTATGGGGACATTTACAATTTGGCTTAAAAAAATCATAAAATCTCCTAAAAAAAGACACACGGAAATTATACATTGCATTCTTTACGCAAACAACAAAAAAGAGAGAGAAATAATAAATTTCTCTCTCTGACTTTTTTCAAAAAATAATTTTGAAACTATCTTCTTCCACTCTCACTTTCATTTTCATTTTCATTTTCAACTTCACCTTTCTTCTCTTCACTATGTTTTATTTTATTAGCACGTTCTGCTTCCTTCTCTGCTTTTTTCTGCGCTTTTTCGATCTCCTGCTTAGCCTTGATGTCTTGTCTTAGTGCTGAAAGCGCATCTTTCTTTATTTTTTCTGCTGCTGAGATTGAAGTGTTAAAAGCATTGCGAGCATCTTGACGAGCCTTTTGCAAAACCTCACGTGCAACTTTTACTCCATTCTTGTATGTCTGACGTGCAGATGTTAAAGCATCACGATAAGTTTTCCATGCAGCTTTATCTTGATCCGCATTATTTGTTGAACATACAGTTGCTTTTAGAGTATCAAAAGCAGACTTCATTGCAGTTTCACGAGCAGTAACCAAAGTCTTAACTGATGCCTTAAAAGCCTCTAAAGCCTTATCAACTGCCGCACGATGTGTAGCAATCGCCGCATCCACAGAAGCACGGAAAGTCTCTAATATTTTTTGCACATCAGCATTCTTAAAGCCCTTTACATCACGTTCTGCTCGCTTATTAGCAAGCTTACTATCTTGCTCAGAACGATTTTTAGAAAATTTTGCATTTGCTTCTGAAGTCTTTTCTTCAAACTTAGCATTAGCTTCAACCGCCTTTTTTGTTAAATTCTGCTGAATCTCTTCCAGCCGAGTTTTATTACAAAGTTCAGATTTATCATCTGAAGAAACCACCTTAGAAGAACTAATAGTTTGCTCAGAACTCTCCATCGCAAAAGACGGAGCAGCAAAACTTAAAACGGTCATACTGACCAATAAAGCCGAGGTTACCTTTTTCATAAGAAAGGATTAAAAAATAAATATTGGTTTTACCAGTTTAACGTAGCATTCAAAAAGATCTTACAGGCTATATGCGTTTAAAGTTGTTAAATTTAATAATTATTTTTTAAATTCATCCAATTTCTGCCATTTTTCGTTCATTTTATCAGAAATCGCTTGAAAATTGACGATTCTTTGCTTAAAATCAGTGCGCTTTCCAAAGTAAGCGCGGGTGGCGAAACTGGCAGACGCACTACCTTGAGGTGGTAGCGCCCGCAAGGGCATGGAGGTTCAAGTCCTCTCCCGCGCACCAAATATTATTAGACACTGACCTTTTTAAGGACAGCTTCTTCTTTAGTCTCTCCCAAAGTAAGTTTAATTGTTAAAGTTTTACCAGCTCTCCAAACTTTTAACGTAATCTGGTCCCCTGGCTTATGGCTTCTTATACTGTCCTGTAACGTGTAATCAATATTAATATCTTTATCATCCACTGCAAGTATTACATCTTTTAATTTAAGACCAGCCTTATCCGCCGCACTTCCAGGTACAACCGCAAATTCACCAGTAGATTCATCACCAACTAGCAATGCTCCATAATCAACTGGTAACTGCAATTCTTGAGCTCTAGCTTTATTCAAAATAATATGTCTTACACCAATATTAGGACGGACAATCCTTCCATATTTTTTAATACTTTCCAAAATCGGCTTAACGTCATTAATTGCAATTGCAAAACCAATGCTGCTTCCGGTTGCATCCATCGCCACATTTATACCCACAACTTGTCCCGCTAAATTAATTAACGGACCTCCACTATTACCTGGATTAATTGCCGCATCGGTTTGAATCAAACCAGAAAGATTCTCTTGCCCACTTAAAGCACCAGAAGCCTGTATACTTCGGCCTTTCGCACTAATAATTCCTGAGGTAACCGTGTTTTGATACTCACCCAAAGCATAGCCGATTGCCAAAACTTTCTGTCCTACTTGCAATGCATCAGAATCACCTAATTCCACAACAGGTAAATTAGAAAGTTTGGCCCTAATACTCTTGGATTTACTAATTTCACCTTTTTTTACCATTTGGAGTACTGCCAAATCATTCAACGGATCAAGATTTACAACCTCACCATCATACTCAGTACCATCATTGGTAATTACTGTATATTCGACATTTTTTGCTTCGACTACATGCTTATTAGTCAACACCATACCATCGGAACTAATTATAAAACCAGTGCCACCAGCAACTTGTTTCTTCTCTATTTTATAATTGTTTTGATTATTCTGATCCTGTTTAGGGATATTGAATTGAATTCCCGGAAAACCAGGAATTTCTGTATTCCCATACGGAGAAAAAAACGGAAAAGGCTGACCATAATAAACTTTCAGGTCACGGGTTGCCACAATCGAAACCACACCTGGACTAACTTTTTTAATTGAATCAATAGATTGAGATTCTTCCACATAACTTTTTTCAATAGCCTTTTGACCAGGCAAAACATTATTGCCCTTATTAAACAATAAAACATTATTACCGATTGCACCGCCAATAAAACCCATAATTAGCGCAGAAGCAATCAGAAATTGAGGTTTATTAAACGTATCTTTCTGCATATTATTGTGGTTAAAATAATAATTTATTTAATATATACAATTCAAAAGATTTTCTATTTCACATATTCATATTGACAGCTAAAAAGCGTAAAAAACAAGCTTTACTGACATATAAAAAAATGTTTAAATTAAGTATGCCATGAAAAAAAAGCTTCGTGAAGAAAAAATTCTAGAAAGACTCAATCATAATCCTTTGCAAAAAACGGCAAAAGATCAAAGGATACTAAATAAAATAAAAAGACTGGCCGAATTCAAGTTTGCCAATTCAATTCTAATCTACCTACCTATAAAAGGAGAGGTAGATCTTTCTAAACTATTTAAATCACGAAATCCCAAAAAGTTCATACTTCCAAGAATAAATTCAAATAAGCTGGAACTACACTATGTAACAAACCTTTCAGAAACAGAATTGAACAAATACAAAATTCCTGAGCCAATGAAAAACCTGCCTTTTGTCAAAGCTCAAGAAATAGATTTAGCGATTATCCCTGGAGTAGTTTTTTCACAAAATGGCCACAGAATAGGCTACGGCAAGGGATATTTTGACCGACTCTTAAAAAAAACGAATTGTCCTAAAATTGGTGTTGCATATAATTTCCAAATCGTAAACAATATCCCCGGTGAAAGTCACGATGTACCAATGGATATAATAATCACCGAAAACAAAACAATGCGCATTAATGAAGCCAAAACTGAAAAAGCAAAGACACCAGCAAAAAAGCGCACCAATCACAAATTTAAAAATACCCTTTAACCCCTCCACTCCATGCAGATGAACGCTATCAAGTCGTATGATTCAAAAGTATACGACGCCATTAAACGTGAAGAACAAAGGCAAAGTGAAGGTATGGAGTTAATACCTTCAGAGAATTATGTTTCTCAGGCTGTTTTGGAGGCAAATGGGTCTCTTATGACCAATAAATATTCAGAAGGATATGTAGGCAAGCGTTATTATGGCGGTCAGGAAAATGTTGATATTATAGAAGCATTAGCAATAGAAAGAGCTAAACAGCTTTTTGGAGCCGAACACATAAACGTTCAACCATACTCCGGCAGCCCAGCCAATACAGCAGTATATTTTGCACTACTTAATTATGGCGATACTGTACTCGGAATGAAACTTGATCACGGTGGTCACATAACACACGGCTTGCCAATAAGCTTTTCTGGCAAATCATACAAATTTATCAGTTATGGAGTCGATAAAGAAACCGGCCGCGTGAACATGGATGAAGTGCGCAAATTAGCGCTTGAACACAAACCCAAAATGATTGTAGCTGGCTTTTCTGCTTATTCCAGAAATCTAGACTGGAAGAAATTTAAAGAAATCGCAGATGAAGTAGGCGCAATAACCATGGCTGACATTGCACATATTGCCGGCCTAATTGCTGCTGGAGAAATTGATTCACCAGTCCCCTACTTTGATGTTGTTACTACGACTACCCACAAAACCTTACGCGGACCACGCGGCGCAATGATTATGTGTAAAGAAAAATTTGCCAAAGATATTGATAGGGCAGTATTCCCAGGACTTCAAGGTGGTCCTCATGACAATGCAATTGCGGCAAAAGCCATTGCTTTCAAAGAAGCGCTGGAGCCTGCTTTTAAAGAATATGCAAAACAGATCATCAAAAATGCTAAAGTTTTGGCAGAAAACCTTATTACTCATGGATTTGAAATTATTTCCGGTGGCACAGATAACCACCTCATGCTTATTGACCTTACCAACAAGGGAGTAACAGGCAAACAAGCGCAGGAAGCATTGGATAAAGCCGGGATAACCTGTAATAAAAACACAGTACCTTTTGAGCCTCGCAGCCCGATGGACCCAAGCGGAATCCGCCTTGGCACTCCCGCAATTACTACACGTGGCATGAAAGAAGCAGAAATGGAGCAAATCGCTGGATGGATTAATGATGTTATTACAAATTGGAACAACGACGCAAAGCTAGCGGAGATCAAGGAATCAGTTAAAAACCTTTGTGTTAAGTTTCCAGTACCAGGCGTGTAAATTGAACGAATAAATTAGGTTCGTTTTACCACAATTAACGTAATATCATCCATTTGTTTGTAATTGCCGCTGAACTGCTTTACATCAGCCAGCAAAGCATTTCTAATGGCAGCTGCAGTAGGCAAAGTTGAATATTCACTTACTGCACGTTTGAAATTGACCATGCCGTACATCTCTTTTTCATTCTTCCAACATTCCGGAATACCATCAGAATAAAGTACAAGGACATCGTCTTTTTCCATTGTAAGCTCCTCCTCCTTAATTACATTACGTAAATCCGGAATCATCCCAAGTGCCAAACCACCAGCAGGTGTAAGAGTAATTTTTTGGGTAGCCGCATGATAATGAATCATCTGTTCATGCCCCGCATTAACAAATCTCAACTTTTGCGAAGCAGCATCCCATTCCAACATCACCATAGTTAAGAACATATTTGATGTGGTTTTAGCCTTAATAACTCGATTTGCATCCTGAACAATAGACTTAAGTTCCTTTTGCCCAGCCATGGTATAAATCAAAGCATTTGCTATAGAAACTACAATCCCGGAAGGTACTCCATGACCAGTCACATCTCCAATATAGAAAATCAACTGATCATCACTTAATTTTAAAAAGTCATAGCAGTCGCCTCCAATTTCTTCTGCCGGAATCAAACCAGCCGCAATATCCAAGCCATTAACCTTTGGCATTTCCTTTGGCAAAAGTTGAGTTTGAATTTTTGCAGCAAGTTCAAGCTCCTTAGTTACTCTCTCCTTATAAACCATAGCTTTGGTACTCACTTCCAGGTCAGCAGCCATTTTATTAAACGCAGAAGCCAAGGTAGAAAGTTCATCATGAGTATTAACCACAACTCGATGCGCAAAATCACCGGTAGCCAATACACCAGCCCCCATAGTCAATTCATTGATTGGTTTGGTAATGGTTTTAGCATATAAAATAGCCATCAAAATACCAATTCCAATTCCAAATAGTGCCAATAATATAATTCTCCAAGCTGTTTGATTTACACGTGCATCAAGGGCATCATAAGTAATGCCATAAACCACAGCAAATTCACTTCCCACAGGTTGAACAAAATATGTAATTCTTTCTTTTTTAGAAAGATCCTTAACTGCCATTTCATTTTTATCCACTGACAAAAAATTCCCATTTTCATCTTTTTTAAAGTAAATCAGAGTCTTTTTATCGGCTGTCAAAACCGAAGGATTCCTTGACTGGATTGACTCAAACATTTGACCATCATCAGCCCTTCTTTGATCGCCTTCATATTGTTTTACCGCTTCTGTAATTGAATCATAAACAAGCTCGCCATTGTATTTATAAATCTTTATCCATTCAACATCTATATTTTTCTGAAAAACTTCTTTTATATTTCGATTAAAATACACAAAACTTTTTTGTGAAAGATAAAGATTATAGTCATTCACTATATCTGGAGCAGTTAACTCCGCAAAAGATCTGGCATTTTTATAAATATCACTGGTTAATTCTTGACGCTTTTCATTAAGCAGCACAAATGCAGCTGCAGTTAGCAGTACTAGAATTAAAATACTAATGGTAATTGTGAGTTTTGTTTTAATTGAGCGCATAATTTTTAACTAACGAATATCAGCCGCAGAGATATAACCATCCACACGCGGCTCAAAATGAATATTTTGTGAATAAGCAAAAATCTTCTCGCTTTCAAAAAGCGGGATTCCAATTACATCCTCTTCTACAATTTTTTTCATGATTTGCTGCAAGATCATTAAACGTTTTTTGTCATTCAACTCCTCGCGGCTTTGCTCAATTAAGGCATCAGTTTCTGCACTCTTATAGCCAGAACCATTAAACTGCCCATAAAATCCTGCTTCATCCGGACTATGAACAATACTAGAAAAGAAATCATCACTGTCACCCAGTTCCGACCTCCACCCTAAAAAATACATTTGCGAATTTTTAGATAAAATTTTCTTCTGCAATTCCAAATCAGAAATTGGGTTTAACTTTATTTCAAGACCAAGATCAGTAAATTGGCTTTGTAAATATTCTCCAAATGTTGTTAATGCAGACGGATAATCGAACGTCAAATTAGTATTTGTTTGTATATTTGCAGCTCTTAATTCCTCCTCAACCTTATCTAAATTATATTCTGGCACTTTGATATCTGGATTAAACCCAAAAATACCACTACTAACAAATTGGCCAACTGGACGAGCAAATCCATTTGCCATGTTGGTCAATACAGTACGGTCAAAAGCCTTAGTTAAGGACTTACGCATATCCAAATTGCGCAAAACAGGATCGCTCAAATTAAATATTATAAAATTAACTTCAAGGCTTGGAATTGAATGAATTATAAAATCCTTGTTTCGCAAATCACTTACAATCGCCGGTGGAACATCTGCCAAAAATTGAACCTGTTTATTTTCCAAAGCTGACTGTCGTTCATATTTATCTAAAATTGTTCTTAATTCTACATTAGCGTAAAAAGGCTTTTCCCCCCAATAATCAACAAATCTCTCGAGTTTGATATTTCCATCAACCTGGTTTTTGAACACATACGGCCCCGTTCCAATTGGATGATCAAAATCTGCAAAACCACTCGGATAAATAAAAGTGACAGCCAATTTATTTAACAAAAGTGGATCTGGCTTACTGGTAACAATTTCGATTTTTTCCTTATCTAGGGCCTTAATATCGACCACATTTCCATAAAAGTTTTTCAATTGTGACTGTGGAAAGTCCTTTGCTCTCATTAAACTTGCCACAACATCGTCTGCGGTTAACAGCTTGCCATTGTGAAATCTTACACCTGGCCTAATGCGAAATTCCCAGGTGTTTTGATTAAGCATGCCCCAACTTACAGCCAAAGAAGACTGAATTTTTAAATTGCGATTAGTTTTGACCAAGCCTTCATAAACATCCAATAAACGACTCCTTGTAACCGGATCAAAGTTGACCGGATCAAGACTGGAAACAGGTAATGCATAAGCTATTGTAAGGTTTTGGCTTGAAATTACATCATTGGGCTTTGCAAAAAAGTTATTAAATAAATACAAGCGATCAGCTATCACATCGCCCAAAAACAACTTTCCTCCAATCAAACCAAGCACCAACAAATAGACCGCAAACAAAGATTTAGAAACAATTTTTTTACCAAATCTGTTCCAAAATTGGTTTGATAATGCTCTATCCCCATTTTTGCCGATTTTTGCATTTTCTTGATCCACTTTTTTCTTTTTACTTTTAAGCTCGATAAAGCTCAAACTTTATCTTTATATTTTAGCATAAAAAAGCCAATAAAGAAAGAATAAGCAGTAAAATCATTTGCCTGCCTTTTGCGCTACTAAAAAAATCATTTCTTCGCCCTTTTCGCAAGGTATCGCCGTATCTGGAAAAATTAGTGTTTCAATTACAAACCCCTGTTCATTTAAAAATTTATATAATTCAGAATTATTTACTAATCCCTGTTGTGAAAATTGGCTGCTAAAGCCAGTCAATGGCGCATTAAAAACAATGACGCGCCCCTTGCTTTTAAGGTATTTAAAAAGTTCTGCTAAAACGGACTTAAAATCAACATAATTCAGGATTTGGGAAAAAATCATCGTATCAACTAATTTGGGATGCACACCCTGTACAGACTCCACTCCCAAAAATTGACCAGCCATACTCAATGCTCTTCTAGTTTCTGCACAATTTTCAGAAATTTTATTGATATCTAATTCCAATTTTAGGGTATTCTGAAATACATTCTCACCACCAACTAAATCCAATTCAATAATCTTTCTTGGTCTATTTAACAGGTGACCAGACATAGGATCAGCCCCAGACCCAACATCTACCACCACATCTCCTATTTTATCAGCATCATCAAGGGCCTCTAAAGCAGAGTATATCACTTTATTTTTTATTACAGGGGAATATTCCCTACCCCATGTCAATTCCCAAATTTCTTTTTTTTCAGAATTTACCATCTCAATAAAAATTAATTTACTATATTATAACACAACAAAAAAGGGAAGCAAGCAAGGGTTAATAAAGAACCAATTGTTTTACTTCTTCAAAATCGCCAAAAAAGCTTCCTGAGGCAAATCCACCTTTCCAACTTTTTTCATGCGCTTTTTACCCTCTTTTTGCTTTTTTAAAAGCTTATCCTTGCGTGTTCTATCACCACCGTACAGTTTAGCTGTAACGTCTTTACGCATAGCGCTAATTGTCTCACGGGCAATCACTTTCATGCCAATTGCCGCCTGAATTGCAATTTCAAATTGTGCCTTTGGAATAAGCTCTTTTAACTTCTTAGTTAAAGCCAAACCGATATGATAAGCATCATCTCGATGAACAATATTGGAAAGTGCATCAACCTTTTCACCAGCCACCAAAATATCCAACTTCACTAAATTTCCTTCTCTATACTCCAAATATTCATAATTCATGGAAGCATAACCAGAACTAATACTCTTTAAGCTGTCATAAAAATCAATCACAATTGAAGCGAGTGGAAGCTCAAAAACAATCATCACGCGGGTTGGATCAATATACTGTAAACTTTTTTGCAAACCTCTTTTTTCTTGTGATAGCTGCATGATTGCGCCCACATAATCCTTTGGTGTTACTATTTCTACTTTTACCCAAGGTTCTTTTACCGCCACGATTGTTGCTGGATCCGGATAATCGCTTGGATTGGCCACAAATACCTCTTCGCCTTTTTGATTAACAATTACGTAAGAAACAGAAGGCGCAGTAACAATCAGGTTTAAATTGTATTCACGCTCAAGTCGTTCTTGAACGATTTCCAAATGTAATAAACCTAAAAATCCACATCTAAAACCATGACCTAGCGCGCCAGACTGTTCAGGCTCAAAAGTTAAAGCGCTGTCGCTTAATTGCAGCTTTTGTAAAGCATCTCTAAGTAGTGGATAATCATCTCCATCCACACAAAAAACACTGGCAAAAACGTAAGGCTTAACCACTTTGTAACCAGAAAGTGGCACTGCATCATAACTTTCTAACCTTTTTGTGCCAGGCTTCCAAATGGTATCCCCCACGCGCGCATCAGCCACGTTTTTAAGCCCAGAAACTACGTATCCTACCTCTCCCGCAACCAATATGTCTGCAGCCTGATACTTTGGCCTAAAATAGCCAACCTCCAGCACTTCCAGCTCTTTTTTATTATGCAACATAAATATTTTGTCTCCCCGTTTCAATTCTCCAGACATCAAGCGAACATAAGCAACAACCCCACGGTAAGAATCATAAACTGAATCAAAAATAAGAGCTTTTGTTTCATCACCTTCATCTGTTGGTTTAGGCGCGGGAACGCGCTTTATGACTTGTTCCAAAACCTTTTCCACATTAGTTCCATCTTTGGCTGAAATTGGGATTATTTCCTCACGCTTGATCCCCAAAGTATTTTCAATTTCAAGTGAAACCTTTTCTATATCGGCAGAAGGCAAATCAATCTTGTTCACCACAGGTACAATAGTCAAATTGTGTTCAAGCGCCATATAGCAATTTGCGAGTGTTTGAGCCTCAATTCCCTGGGTTGCATCAACTACCAAAATCGCGCCTTCACAAGCTGCTAAACTGCGGGAAACTTCATAGGTAAAATCCACATGCCCAGGTGTATCAATCAAATTTAAAACATATTTTTCGCCATTATAAGTCCAATCCATTCTAACCGGCTGAAGCTTAATGGTAATGCCTCTTTCCTGCTCCAATTCCATTGTGTCCAGCATTTGGGCATGTTTCATATCACGCTTAGAAATAGTTTGCGTAACTTCCAAAAACCGATCAGCTAAAGTCGATTTTCCGTGATCAATATGCGCAATAATGCAGAAATTTCTGATTTTAGAGCTGTCTCTCATAAGTTATAAATATTGGGGGCCTAAATTAAATTGGTCCAAAATCGCCCAAGATACTATCAAAGATTGTAGAAATGAGCAATTTTTGCTATAATATAAAGAATTTTTATAAAGTTTATGCAATTCAAAGTTCCACAAAATGTACAAAGAGAAGATCGCATCGTGGGCCCACTCACACTACGTCAATTAATAATTTGTGGTATTGGTGGAGGAATAGCGTACGCAATCTATGTAACTTTAGCAAACACATACATTTGGGTAACTTGGTTTCCACCAGTCGCAATAATCTTAACGATCACCGCACTTTTTGCATTTGTAAAGCCACTTGACCTAACCTTCGGCAGATTCATACTTACCTGGATCGAATATATGATTCTTCCACAAAAAAGACATTGGATTCAAGCCAGCGCAGAAATTTCTACATTTGGATACCATCCAAGATCAAAATCCAAAGCTGAACAAAAAGCAGAAGAGAAGGCACAATTAATTGAAGACAAAGCAAAAAAAATCATGGAGCTAAGTAAAATCCTGGACACAAAAACAAGCAATGAAAAAATGGGAAGAGATTAAAATTACAATCACTAATCATTAATTACTAATTAAATAGAAATGGAAACAGAACCAAGCGTAAAACAAAGCAAAGCTAAAAAGAATCCAAGTTCCAGCACTCAAATGTATCTAAAAATTTCCGAAATTAGAGACAATACTTTAGTGTTAAAAAATGGAGGGTTGCGCTCTGTTTTGCGTGTTTCAAGCATAAACTTCAACCTTAAATCAGAAGAGGAGCAAAATGCAATTATCTATTCCTATCAGGCATTTTTAAACACACTCGAATTCCCTTTGCAAATAGTAATTCGCTCTAAAAAGTTAGACATAGATGAATACCTGGATAAACTTAAAAAAATTGGGGAGAAACAAACAAACCCCCTGCTACAAACACAAACTTACGAATACATTGAATATATAGCAAAACTTGTGGAATATGCAGATATTATGGAAAAAGACTTTTTAGTTGTAGTTCCCGTAGATCCATTCAGGTCACAGAAGCCAAATATGTTTCAAAAATTCTTTCAAAATATAAATGCAAAAGATAACTATGAAAGTGTTAAACGCCGACATGAAGAATTTGAACAATTAAGAAAAAATTTAACGCAAAGAGTAAGTAGCGTAAAAATAGGATTAGAAAATTGTGGACTAAAAGCTGAGGAATTAAGCACAAAAGAGCTTATCGAACTTTTCTACAACATCTACAATCCATCTGTCGCACGCTATGAAAAAGTAAAAAATCCAAGCGACACCTCAATCAAAACAGATGAAGAAAGAATGACAGAATTTATGGATGCTAAGGAAGAAAAAACAGAAAATAACAACAAAACAGATAACAAAATAGAAGAGCCAAAAACCTAAAGCTCTAGCTCAAAACAATCAAATTATAAACTTTTTAAGTACATAAAAAGCACTGTCTTGGCAGCGCCCTACTTTCCCCTTGTTGATAACATGAGTATCATCGGCGAAGAGTGGCTTAACTTCTGTGTTCGGGATGGGAACAGGTGTACCCCACTCTCTAGAGCTACCAAGACAGTGCCTTTTAATGATTCGTTTGAACCAACACTGTCTTAACCGGGCAAATAAACAATAAATCTGTTTCTTCTTCTAGCATGTCTTCACTCAACGCTAGTTAAAAGAAGTTAACGTGTGCCAGTACTCAATCCGCCTCGCAACTTTTTCAAGTCACAAGAACGAACTAAGTACTGACACGGTATACTTTTTACGAAAATCGTAAAGATAAATCAAAATAAGTCGATCGCCTGTTAGTACTTCTCGGCTGAACATATCACTATGTGTACACCTGAAGCCTATCAACCCGGTAGTCTCCCGGGAGGCTAATTGGGAAATTTTATCTTGAGCGGGGTTTCCCACTTAGATGCTTTCAGCGGTTATCCCTTCCGAACATAGCTACTCTGCCATGCCACTGACGTGACAACAGATACACTAGAGGTTCGTTCGCCCCGGTCCTCTCGTACTAGGGGCAACTTCTCTCAAATTTCCTGCGAATATGGAGGGTAGAGGCCGACCTGTCTCACGACGGTCTGAACCCAGCTCGCGTACCGCTTTAATGGGCGAACAGCCCAACCCTTGGGACCTTCTCCAGCCCCAGGATGCGACGAGCCGACATCGAGGTGCCAAACCGGGTCGTCGATGTGAACTCTTGGACCCGATCAGCCTGTTATCCCCGGCGTAACTTTTATCCGTTGAGCGATAGTCCACCCACATGGAACTATCGGATCACTATCACCTGCTTTCGCATCTGCTCGACGTGTCAGTCTTACAGTTAAGCTCTCTTGTGCGATTACACTATCAGTCTGATTTCCACCCAGACCTAGAGAACCATTGCGCGCCTCCGTTACTCTTTAGGAGGCAACCGCCCCAGTCAAACTACCCACCAAACACTGTTCCAATAACGGCTTAACGTTAGTGGTTAGAGGCAAAATATATCAAGGATGGTATCTCAACGGCCGCTCCACATGAACCAAAGTTCACGCTTCAAAGCGTCCCATCTATCCTGCGCAAGATATATCTCGACTCAATGTCAAGTTGTAGTAAAGCTTCACGGGGTCTTTTCGCCCTACCATGGTTAATCGGCATTTTTACCGATATTGTAATTTCACCGGGTCTATCGTTGAGACAGTCTTCACACCATTACGCCATTCGTGCGGGTCGGAACTTACCCGACAAGGAATTTCGCTACCTTAGGACCGTTATAGTTACGGCCGCCGTTCACCAGGGCTT
>CAZOQT010000006.1:45019-47462 GCA_964582265.1 uncultured Candidatus Peribacteria bacterium | reverse complement strand
CTAATGAAGAACGCCATACCATTGAAGGTGTTTTTGACGGCCAGAACATGATCGGTCCAGATAAAAAAACTTATTCTGTTCCTGCAAACTATGCCAGCAAATCTAAACTTATTCCTGGCGATATTTTGAAGTTAACCATTATGGACGATGGTTCTTTTGTTTATAAGCAAATCGGTCCAGTAGAAAGAAAGAAAATTATTGGCACATTGACTTATGAAGATGGACAATATCGCGTAATTGCCCAAAGTAAAGTGTTTAAGGTATTACTTGCTTCTGTTACATATTTTAAGGCAGAAGTCGGCGATAAAGTAACATTAATCATTCCAGAACTGGAAGATAGTGAATGGGGTGCAATTGAAAACGTACTCCCAAGAAATGATGAATTAAGTGAAAAAGATTACGATGACCTTGGGATTTAATCGAATTTGTTATTTGTAAGTAAAAATTAGGATTACTAAAAACGAAAAACAAAAAATAAAAAAACCAATATGGCTCAACTAGATAAAATTTTCAGAACAGCCCTTCAATACAAAGCTTCAGATATTTACATTTCGACTGGATCTAAGCCAATTTTACGCATAAATGGCGATTTAGTAGCGAGTGATGAGCATGCGGCTTTAACCAAAAAAGTTGCGGAAGATTATCTATTGGAAATCATGACGGAAGAGCAAAAAAAAGCTTTTGCCGAAAATCTTGATTTGGATTTTTCCGTAGAAATAGAAAATATTGCCCGCTTCCGTGTAAACATGTTTGTACAAAGAAAAGGCATTGCGGCGGTTTTTCGTTTGATTCCAGAAGTAGTTTATAGCCTGGATGAACTGGGCCTTCCGGAACAATTAAAGAAAATCCCAAAATTCAAAAATGGCTTGGTGATTGTAACTGGTCCTACCGGTTCTGGTAAATCTACCACCATGGCTGCAATTTTGAATGAAATCAATATTTCTGATGCGCAGCACATTATTACAGTGGAGGACCCAATCGAATTCGTGCATCAAAATAAGAAATCTATTTTTGAACAACGCGAAGTTAAGACCCACACCAAAAGCTTTGGTAGAGCGTTAAAGTCAGTTCTACGTGAAGATCCGGATGTAGTTTATATTGGTGAAATGCGTGATCTTGAAACTATTTCTCTGGCCATTACCGCTGCAGAAACGGGCCAATTGGTACTTGCAACTTTGCATACTAGCGGTGCTGCAAAATCGGTTGATCGCATTATTGATGCTTTTCCATTTGAACAACAAAACCAGGTAAGAAGCCAACTTTCAGAAAGTCTACGCGCGGTAATTTGGCAAAATTTATTAAAGACTAAGGATGGAAAGGGTCGTATTGCGGCGCTAGAAATCATGTTTAACAACAACGCTATTGCCAATATGATCCGCAAAGCCAAGACTCATCAAATTGATTCAGCCATTGAAACAGGCTTTAAAGAAGGCATGCAGACTATGAAGAAGTCAGTAACCGACTTGATGGAAGCGGACTTAATCAGCGAAGACGAAGCGCTTGCCAACATTCCACAGGAAATTGAGATGTAAAGGGGGCGCTAAAAAAAACATAAAAATTAACCCCTTGAAATTATCTTTTTAAATAAAACACATGCCTGAAACATTTAAAGAATCCACCCCTGCTTCTCCACCAAGACCAAACGATCATGAGCAACTGGATGACAAAACGGAAAAGACACCACAAGCAATGATTGAAAAATTGATGATAGAAAAATTGAAACCATTCCAGGGAAGTTTCCAGGAAGCAGTTAAAAAAGAAGATAAACAAGCAGTTAAAAAAGCTTTGGATGATGCAGTAGCTGCACTAAAATCACTCAACGCAACACACGATGCACTAGTTAAAAGTCTTCCTGAAAATTATGTAAAAATCATCAGTGATTATTTTACAGAAGTTTATATCAATAAAAATTTGGAATCATCTATTACAGTCTGGGACATAGTAATTAAGAAAGAAGGTGGGGAGCTCAAAGTAGCTGCAAACCCTCGTCCCATTAATACAGACCCTGACGCCAACCCTGACGAATTAAAGCAGAAAAAATCACCCAAAGAAACAGCAGACAAACTAATACACGACAAACTTGACTATTACAGTAGTCAAATTAAACAAGCAAAAAAAGAAGATAAAGAAAAAATTCTTGAACAAGCTCTTATAGATTTAAATTCTATCAATGCAACAGAGCGATCATTAGTTAAAAGCTTACCGACAAACTATTCTTTTATCAAGAAAGGTTATTTATCAGATAACTACATTGATAAAAAAGGAGATTTAGTTCTATTATTTTGGGACATAGAAGTGAAAAAAGATGGTGACAGCCTTAAAGCTACCGTAACAAAAAGAGTTTTTACTCCACCCGAAGTAAAAGATTGAACTTCAAATACTCCCCTTCCGGAAAATTTATTCTAAGCGGATGATCGATCGGCTGAATTTTGCTTTGCAGCAT
>CAZOQT010000006.1:39553-44919 GCA_964582265.1 uncultured Candidatus Peribacteria bacterium | reverse complement strand
TGCCCATGCTTTATATCAACCAAAAACTTCACACCATGTTCACAAATTTCATACTCATCCGGAGGCTGACTGCCAGCCAAAACACCGGTCGGCAAAGTTTTGAGCCCATCTTTTCTGCGCACATCTACGTCACTGCGTTCATAAATTCCCTTAGGCTTAAAAACCTTTTCCAGGGCTCCAACCACAATATCTCTAAGCAAATCCATCCCCAAAGTATGAATCTGAATCACCAAAAATTCGTTATATTTATCCACAATCAGGCCCGGCAAACCGTCACTTTCACTAAAAACCAGACGGTAAGCGTTGGTTAAGTGCCCCGCTTCAGTACCCATGTCGCCCATTTCCATAAAATTTTCCCGTTGTTTTTCAGCTTCTGTAAAAGCTTTTTCAAAGAATTTCTGATCAATTTCAATCTCCTCCGGCCCAAAGTTAAAAATCCGCACTGCGATTTGTGATTGCGCGTTAAAATAGCCTGTAGCCAAAATCTCTCCCGCCGCATTCACCACCCGCACCAAATCGCCACTTTTTAGCTTGCCAGAGCCAATAAGAGACTTTACATTTTGCTGATCCAAAGCCCCCGAAAACAACCACGGATGCCCAAATTGCAACGACTTTTCTCTTTCTTTTTTGATGATAATTCGTGGATACATGTAAATTCGTAAAAAAACAGCGAAATCATAGTCAAAACAAGCAAAAAACACAACCTCTTTTCTTGTTTTATAAGCCAAAAAATGCTATAATATAAAGATTTAAAAAAACAAAAATGAAAATCCTAAAAAGAATACTGATTTTGACTCTGCTTACCACGCACATGCTGTTTGGTTCATTTGGTTTAGCCATTGCCGAAGACGCGCCTAAACAAGCTGAAAATCAAAAAACAGAGGCTCAAAAAGCTGAAGAGATCCTAAAAAGAGGTGATCAATTCGACACGAATGCGCAATTTAAAGTCGCAGATTATTTAACAGCCAAAGATCAAGGACAGGCTTATTTAAAAAGCAAAGCCCCAATTGCCAGCTTTATTATTCAAATCATCAATTTTCTGGTCTTAATGATTGGCTCGCTTTGTTTTTTAACCATCCTTATTGGTGGATTTATTTACATGGTTTCACACGGGAATGAGACCATGATTAACAAAGCCAAAGAAGCTATCACCTATTCTGTAATTGGACTTGTTGCGGCCCTTAGCGCTTACTTTATAGTCGCTTACGTTCAAAGTATTTTTTATGAACTATAACTTTAAAAAAATCAGCGCCAAATTTTTTCTTTTGAGCATCATTACCAGTTTACTGCTCAGCTTGAATTTTGTGGCAACTTCTCAACCTGTTTTGGCAGTTGACGGAGGCCTAACTTGCGATAGCCTAAAAAGCGAAAAAGCGATCAAAGATTACATCATTACCATCATGGAGACCAGAATCAACCCACCTGGCCAAGCAGGAGAAAGCGACGCAAAAAGCAAAAACCAAAGCACAGAAGGAGTTATTAATTGCATTCGCAAAACTACATGTGAAGCAAAAGACTGCAGTAAACAATTATATGTCGCTCCAGGAAACTGCAAACCAACCACACCAGACAAAGACGGTAATGGTGTCTACTGCCAACCCGTACAAATTATTTATGCCCAATCTGGAACCGGTTTAATTTATACCTACATTGGACTTATTTATCGCTGGGCTGCTGGAACTGCCGGCATCGCCACCGTACTTTATCTAACTCTTGCCGGAGTTCAAATGGCAACTTCTGAAGGTGACTCTGGTAAATATGAAAAAGCCAAAGACCATGCTGTCAGTTCTATTGCAGGCTTGGTACTGCTATTTTTATCGGCACTACTTTTATACACAATCAATCCAAACTTCTTCATAAAATAAAAATGAAAAAGTCCTTATTAGTCATCATTGCCATCTTAGTAACCGTTTGCGCACTGCAATTACAACCCGCTTTTGCAGCGCCAACCGTAACTACTCCACCGGTAAATCCATTGCAAGGGCAAAAGATATATCTACCAGGTAGTGACGCGCCATATGCAGACCAGGGACAATATATAACATCAAGCTTCATTCCTCGCGCGACCAGTACCATTATTGCCTTTGGTGGAGCTTTAGCACTTGTGTTTGTAATCATCAGCGGCATTCAAATGTTAACTGCGTACGAAAACGATGAAAGATTGGGACAGGCAAAAAAAACTTTAACCTGGGCCTTGGTAGGATTTGTAATTTCGATTTTATCTTATGCCATCGTACAAATAATCGTCTCCGTTAAATTTAACCAATGAAAAATCAACTCAAAAAATTAGCCCTATTATTTTTAATCACACTGTCTCTACAGGGTATATTTGCGTTTGGAGTAGCAAAGGCGGTAAATGTTCAAGACTTGCTTTACCCTTTTAAATACACCAATAAAACCAATGAGAATACTAAAATTTCTTTAGTAAAAAACCTACCTTCTGGAACTCCACAAGGAACAATTTTGCAGATCACAAAAATAATCCTTTCCATAGCAGGAAGTTTAGCTTTTGTTTCTTTCACGGTTTCCGGCATTTTCTTTTTGGTTGCTCAAGGACAAGACGAAAAGCTAAGTAAAGCAAAAGGCATGCTGATTTGGTCAATTGTAGGCCTGGCAATTATTGCTGTTTCTTTTGCGCTTGTGACTGGTATTGCCAATTTGGAATTCTTTACTGGCGGAACAACTTCTGTACCACCAAGTGGATCATAACTTTGCAAGAATGAAAAAATTTATTGTTACAATCCTAACTTTTATTGCTGCCCTTAATGTGGGGTTGGCCTTGATGACAAATCCAGTTTTTGCCGAAGCAGATAGTACACAAAAAGCGCTCATCAATAACCAGAATGTAGGACAAAACCTACAAGGAAGAATTTCTTTGCCAGACGCGCTTCATCCAGATAACTCGCCCGATGTAAAAATGGCTGTTAAAGAAGATAATGGATTCGAAGCAGCCTACGGTAATTTTTTCTTACAGTTAATTGCCGGCGGACTTTTGTATTTAGCAGGCCCCACCGCTGTTGGAATAATTGCGATTGGTGGTATACGTTATGTAGTCTCTCATGGTGATCAGTCCATGATGGACGGAGCAAAAAAAACAATCACATACGGCATTATTGGTCTGTTAATTGTGATTTTCTCATTCGCAATAGTCAAAGCCATCATTGGCATTGTTGTCGGGATCTAAAACTTAACTTTTGCTGGCTTAAGCCGTTGATTTAAGCTTTTCTCTGCTTTAGGCTTTTACTCCATCGCTACCTTCTTCAACCAACCTTGGAAAAAGTGGCTCTGCCATAGAAACCTGAGCATTAGCTGGAAGCAGCCCCCATTTTTTAGCTGACTCTGTATTTACGGTTTCAGACGGAATTCCCAAATATTCTAAAATTTTAGAAGCAGTATTTGGAACAAAAGGCAAAAGTAGTAAACCTACATTGCGAATCATTTCCAGCAAATTATAAATCACTTCTTTAAGTTTTTCCGGTTCCTGTTTGGCAAGAACCCAAGGCTTTTGTGACTCTACATATTCATTCGCAAAATAACCAAGCTCAATTACATTTTCGATCGCAGCTTTTAAATCAAACGCATTCACATTCTGCTGATATTTTGACCAGATTTCCTGCAATTTAGATGCAAAAAAGTCGGTAGTTTCAACATTGCCTTGCACCTTGGAAGCATCCGGAACTTTACCTTCAAAATATTTATGAGTCATCGCTAAAACACGGCTCACCAAGTTTCCAAAAGTATTGGCAAGCTCAGATTCATAAATAACCTTAAATCTATCTTTGCTAAAATCACCATCATCTGTAGTTGGAATTTCACGCAATAAATAATAACGCAGCGCATCAGTACCATATTTTTGCACTACATCCACGGGATCAACCACATTATTAAGCGATTTACTCATTTTTTTACCTTCAGAGGTAATAAATCCATGCACATAAATAGCATTAGGAATATTTATGCCCGCTGAAAGCAGCATCCCAATCCAAATTGCGCTGTGGAATCGCAAAATATCCTTCCCAATCAAATGCACATCCGCCGGCCAAAACTTTTTAAAAAGCTCCGCCTCTGCAGATCCCGCTTTATCCTCATCTGCAAAACCCACGCCAGTAATATAGTTAGAAAGCGCATCACACCACACATACATGACCTGTGTAGGATCATCCGGAACCTCAATCCCCCACTCTAAAACATTCTTTGGACGGGAAAAACTTACGTCTTTAAGCCCATCTTTTAAAACGGACAAAATTTCGTGCTTACGCGCATCGGGCACAATTTTTAAAATACCTTCTTCAATCAAATTGCGGATTTTTTCTGAATATTTGGAAAGTTTAAAGAAATAATTTTCTTCTTTTAATTTTTCTGGAGGACGATTGTGATTTGGACACATGCCATTAACCAGCTCTTTTTCGGTAATAAAAGCCTCACAACCTACACAATAAAGCCCTTCATAACTATTTTTATAAATATCGCCAGCTTCAACCATTTTTTTCCAAATTTTCTGAGCGCTGCTGATATGATCTGCATCAGTTGTACGGATAAAACGATCATTTGAAAGGTAGAGTAAATTCTTCAAAGCCCTAAAATGCTCCGAGATTTCATCTGTAAAAGCCTGCGCTGTAATACCCTTATCTTTAGCAGCCTGGGCAATTTTTGAACCATGCTCATCAGTTCCTGTTAAATAAAAAACCTCTTCACCCAAAGCACGATGATACCTGGCTAGCGCATCTGCCTGAATCACCTCCATTGCAAAACCAATGTGGGGCTTAGCATTAACATAAGCGATCGAAGTGGAAATATAGAATTTTGGAGACATGGCGGAAAATCGTTAAAAACAAGTGCTTTATAGCACGGAAAAGCCCAATAGCCAAGCCTAAACCTCACTTCAAAGCCCCGGAAACTTAACATTATTCGGCAACTTCATTACCGGCTTATTTTGCTGCAAAGCCCCCGGCAAAATTACAACTTCATCTGGATTTGCAGAACTATCAGTTCTATACAAAGAATAGTTAAAGACAGGCAAAAAACTGCTTAATCCAATATTAACATCAATGCTTTGCTTATATTGATCCTGCCAAGCAAAACCATCCGCCTTAATAGAAGCAGCGTCACGCACCAAACTTGCGTTTGCGCTTTCATTCCCACTCAAATTAACCTCACTGTTTTTTTCTGCAATAATTCTGTAATAAATATTGGCTTTTCCAGCAGCTATATCTTGATTACTTAAATCAATTACCGCCGGATTTACAACATTAGTTAAGACCAAATAATTTTGAGAATGTCCCTCAATAAACTTACGCATTGTACAAAGCTCATTTCCATTCACCGGATCCCATTTTTGCACAGCAATATTCTCACTAATCTGGCCA
>CAZOQT010000006.1:0-39453 GCA_964582265.1 uncultured Candidatus Peribacteria bacterium | reverse complement strand
CGCGCGCCACTCCAACTACCATTTTTTATTACCGGCAAACTACAAGTTGTAGATTCACTTGCGCCCAAATTATCATCCGGCTCCGAGATATCTTGTTTTGTACCGATACAGACCGGACGCTTTGGGCCATTATCAATCAACGCCGGATAAAAATCAGAAATTGAATCTGTAACCGTAGTGTTGATTTTGCCACCCAAAGACGGATGTCCAAAAATCTTCCAGCGTAAAATATCCAAACTTTGAATCAACTTGGCGTTACCAGCCAAGTTAGGATTATTTTTCAAATCCCAAGGAAAATAATATTCAATTTTAAAATTTTGCACATTTTGCATGCCAACCATTTTACCTTCACCATCCACAATAGGTTTAGATAAAGGAATAACCACGGACCCGTTTAGTGGCAAAGCATTATAAGTAGCTTCCGGATGCAAAGAATACAAGGTTGCCGCGGAAACCGGCATCGCTTGCGCGCTGCCAGCATTAACGATTTTTCCCTGTGCATTAACATAAATCAACTGATCTTTTTCAAAATAAGGAATACTGTCTGCCTGATTTGAAATCTCATAACTATAGTGAAAATCCGGATTACTTTTATCTCCAAGATATTCCACTTTGCCGTTTGTTTGATACCCAGGGAAATTTTCATGCAAATCCAGCAAAGCGTTTTCTATTCCTGCCTCCGCCGAAAAATAAGCTTTACCAGTCGCCACCAAATTTCTATTTAACCGAATTTCACGAATCACCAAATCACTCAAACCCAAGGTTAAAATCATCAACACCCCGGTTACCAAAATGGCAATTAACAAGGCGCTGCCGCGCTGTTTCCTGATTTTATTAACATTTTTTTTCATATTATTTTCGACTATAAACACGAGAAGAAAAAGTAGTTTGCAAATCAAGTTTGAACAGCACCATCCCTTCACCCACATTTTCCGCAGACAGGTAAACATGTACCAGCGGCTGGAACTGATATCCACTTTTTGCCGCATTTTGACTGGCATAAGGATTAACCGCTGGATTTAAAACAAAACCTAAATTCTTTATTTTTACATTATTTGGAAAGACATTGCGATACCCTTCTTCATCAACCCCCTCAGTCCCACTAAAATAATCTGCATTAACTTGCCAATCACCCTGGTTATCACGATTGAATTTTTTAAGTTGGACCGTCTGCAAATTTGGATTAAAGCGGTAAACTGTCAACTGTGTTTTTTCTTTATCTATCAAGACCAGATAATGCTGTTTATCTGAAAGTAAACGACTAGAAACCTCCGCAGGACACTGCGTTAAAAAATCAGTAAATTGCTGATCTCCAAGATTTTCCGGATTTTTGATCACTTCATAACAATCGTAAGCTGGCGAATTAAGACGTGCATCTTCTGCCAATGTTTCAAAAAAGACACGCATTTCTGAATAAATTTTGCGCACGCCGTTGGCTTGTCTTTGAGCTCTAACAATTCCCACATAAGACTGCGAAACAATCCCAATAAACACCACAAAAATAGAAATACTTATTAAAAGTTCAATCAAAGTAAATCCTGCCTTTTTCCCCAATTTATAATTTCTAATTGTTAATTTATTATTACTCATAGCGGCCCTCCTTTCCAATCAGTAAGTTCTGTTGTTAAAATAACTTCTTTATCGCGTTCTCTTTCTTTCCAATTAACCACTGCCGTAACACGATATTTTAATAATTTACTTTCATTTTTATAAGGCACGCTTTCAATTTTTAAATAACGATGAAAAGGCGAAGCAATTGAATCCATGTTCTGCCTAACATGCACAAATTTTTTTACGGACTCCCCTTCTTTATATAGCAGGGTAGTAGAAGCATCTTTTTTAGGCTGTTCGTTACCAAGCAAGACAAGCCCCCATGGAGCACAAATCTGAATATTGTTGCCGGTAATTTGAGCTTCTCCACAAGTTGAATCTGGATCTTTTGATTCCAAAGTGAAATATTGAATTGCATTGGACTCCGGCAAAGCTACTCCCCAAACCAAAAATTTATCCTGAATTTTGCCGCGAAAATCCGCGCCAAGTAACCAGTTACTGTCGCGAATATTACGCACGCCTTCAATCCCTTCCTGGGCCAGCTCAAATGCTACTAGTGAATTAATATTTTCCGCATTGGAACGCATTATGGAAACAAGCAAATTGGTACTTGCCACAATCACCATAATTAATATGCTCATTGCCACAATGATTTCTGGAAGCGTAAAACCGGCAGAACCTGATTTTTTATTTTGTTTTAACATTGGTCAGGAAGTAAAACAGAAAATACGCCAGTGGTATTATTAAATTCAAAACAGCGCTGATCTTGTGTGTTTTTTATACCGATCACAACCTTTATTTTTTTGATCTGCGCAGAATCAATAAAATTTAGACCCTGCATAAAATCACGCTTGGCAAAAGGTGGCTTATAAAAAACCTGCAAATCTTTTTGTTCCAAATCATCCAGTAAAATTTTTCGAATTTCCAAATCTTCAAAAGCAGAAGTGCTAACAGTTTCTTTTAATGCAGTTTCACAATTATCCACACGATTATCCTTAACCGGATAATAAGGCGTAAGCACATATTGAACCGGCAAAATGACAGTTCCCGCATCGCCACTGGTAGCTTGCAAATAAACTCCATAACAGCCCAACATTTTCTTTTTTTCTTCTGATTGATTTGATTTAAAAGTAGTCAACTGTCCACTTTTAGCTTTTTGTTCCTGTTCTTTAAAAATGCTTATTAAATTATCAACGCCCATTTCTAATTTTGCCTGCTTGCGACCGGACGAATAAAATCCAACCGCCATCGCTCCAATAATGCCGATTATGGTTATTACCACTAGCATTTCCACTAAGGTAAAAGCTCTTTTTGTATGTACAACTTTAGACATGAGAACTTATAAACATAAGATTATACAAGCTGACTTAAGCGGAAAATAGGTGTAAGGATTGCCAAAGCCAAAACCGCTACTGTAAGACCTACAAACACAATCATAATTGGCTCAAAGAGCGAGGTTAAACGCTTTAAAGCATTATCGATTTCAAGATCATATTGTTTTGCGATCTTACCTGCAATCAATCCAATCGAAGCAGATTGTTCGCCTACTGCCAACATTTGAACGATTGTTTCCGGAAATAAAAAAGGTGTATCCATCAAACTTGCGGAAATTTTTTCACCTTGTTGAACACGGGCGATCACTTCAAATACTTTTAAGCGGTAAAGTTCGCTATTAAGTGAGGTTGCCACAATAGTTAAAGCCTGAACCAAAGGAAGTCCAGCCTCCACCAAAATACCCAGCATGCTCACAAATCGCATCACTAGAACACGTTTTAAAAGTGTCCCCAAAACCGGCATTTTTAATTTAAAAAGATCCCACTTGAACCTTCCATTTTCTGTGCCGATCATTACTTTAAAAAGTAAAAAGGCAATTACAAGTCCAAATAAAATTGCCCACCAATAACCTGCAAAAACGCGACTAACAACAATCAAAAATTTGGTCGCAAATGGAAAATCTTTCTCTGCCAAACCACCTTCAATCAACAAATTAACCAGCGTCGGAATAACCCAAACAAGCATTGCCGTAGAAGCCAAGACCAAAACTCCCAAAACAGCCAAAGGATAAATTGAAGCCGTCACCAATTTAATTTGTAATTCATTACTTTTACTTAACTGCTCAGAAAGTTTTAAAAGCATTTTGTCCAAATTTCCCGCAGCTTCACCGGCTTTAACCACACCAACTTCCAGCTCACCAAAAACATCCGGAAATCGTGCCATGGACTCAGAAAGTGTTTTACCCTGAGTAACGTTATAGGCCAAAGTATTCAAAATACGACGAAAACGTTCACTTTTTGTCCTTCCAGCAAGCATTTTTACACCTTGAACCGTAGGAATTCCGGAATCCGTAGTTACAGCAAGTAACTGAAAAAAGTAAGCTTTTTCCTGTAACGGTACTCGACTATGGTCCACAAAAAAATCATTGATCCTGGTAAATAATGATCGTTTTGAACCATCATAAATCCCATAAATCACCTCATTATTAGTTCCTGATGCGGGAGTTTTGACAATTTGTTTTAACACATCAGTATTTTGCAAATTCGTATTTGAAAGATTTATTTTTTCCATAAATTTTTGTTTTGAGTAAATTTTTTCTAAATACCTGACTGATAATAAGTTTCCATATTTAAATTGAAATTAACGCGCATCGCGCCTGCGTCAGTTTTCCCGGTCTGAACTGTAATGGATTTAACAACCAGTTTACGGGTATTGTTTTCAACCGCGCGCAAAAACTCAATCAATGCATTATCGCTACTTGTTACATTCACACTCACTGTAGCTTTTTTGATTTTGTCCTGAGAATTGCCAGCCAAACTAAAACTTACTCCATTTAAAGTTACATTGGCTTTTTGTGCCAAATTTGTAAGATCATCCAGCAGTTTATTTTGCTCAAAGCGCTCCGGAATAGCATCCAATGTAGTCTGTTTGCTGATTTCAGAAGAAGACTCAAGGCTCTTTTGCAGATCTTGCAAATCCAGATTTTGTTTTAACAAATCCTCTTTTTGCTGTTGAAGATTAAAAATTTCCGTTTTTACACTATCCACTTCTTGCCAAAGCGGTTTAACAAAATATAGTCCTCCTGCCAAAATGATTATAAAAATCAATAAGGTCGGAAGTGCATAATGTTTTTTGGAAGATAAAGTCGTAGACATAAGTTTTTAATTAATATTTTTATTTTAATTTTGAGTCTGAACCCTTGGAGTAGGCTTTGCTTTAACCTGCGTTTCAGCTTGCGTCTGCTGCGTTTCAACTTGAGTCTGGAACTCATCTTGAGTTTGCTCAGTTGCCTGAGTTTGCGGCAAACCTTGTACCGTTGAATCCTGAACCAGGTTATTTAAACTTTCTGGAGCAAGTTCGTTATAAGTAACATTAAAAATAAAACTTAAAATGCTTTGACCATCATCAGCCAGCCCTTTGGAAACAGAAGGGACATACGCATCAGTAAAAAAAGCACTGCTGTTAAATACTTTGATCAATTCAGAAACATCGCCAAAAGGAGTAATGATGGCAGATCTGGTTTCAGCATTAAGGGTCAATTTTCCACCTGCCGCCCCAGAATAAGATAAAAAGTGGATCTTTGGTTCATTTGTAATTGGATCCACCGGAATATTTTTTTGCAATGCACTCAACACTTTTGACCAAATAATTTCAGTTTTTTGGCTTTCACCCAAGTATTCCTTTGCCTGCTGAGCCGCTTCAATCTTTTTGCTTTTTAAATCACTTATTTGATTTTGTATAGCAACAATGTCGGTCTTTAATGTGTCTCTTTGGGTTGCAATTGCTGATTTTTGGAAAAAAAGATAGAATCCAGCTGCAGAAAGTGCAATAAGGAGGATAACCCCAAGTACAAGTAAGGCAGGACTACTCCTTTGAACCTCGACCATCGAAGCTACCGTTTTTTTTGTTTCCATAGGTTTTAAGAAAGAATATAAATCCTTATATAATAGCATTTTTTCGTGAAAAAATCCACCTCCAAAAGAGCAAAAACCGGCTCCTCAATCCAAAAATCGCCAAACCGACGCAATTTCATTCATAATAACGAAGGTTTTGAGTGCGAAAAATGCGGAAAATCTAATCCTAAAGCTGCAAAAACCTGTCGTAACCATTGCCGATTTTGCCTTTTCTCCAAACATGTAGACCTAGAAGTCCCCGGAGACCGTCAAAGCAGTTGCCAAGGCTTGATGGAGCCCGTAGCTATAACATCAGACAGCAAAAAAGGATTTCAAATCGTACACAGCTGCACTCTTTGCGGCAAAAAGATATATAACAAAACAGCAGAAGATGACGACACCAATGCAATTATCCGAATCATGAACAGGCAAAACAGCTTTTACACAAGTGAAGATTATCAAAAGCCATCCCGTCAAAAGCGGAATCACTAATTACTAATTTTATAAAAAAGTGTCAGAAAAAGATTTTAAAGAAATTTTAAACACATACCTAAAAAGCAACATGGTAGTTATTGTGGGAGTTTCCGGCGGCCCCGATTCTGTTTATTTACTAACTCATTTGCTACCTTTTTGCCAAAACAAAAAGATTAAAATCGTAGTTGCTCACGTTAATCACGGACTAAGGGGCAAAGAGTCTGATCAGGAAGAAAAATTTGTAAAAGATCTGGCAAAAAAAATGGGGGGTGTTTTTGAATCAAGCCAGCTATATTTAAACAAAATTTTTAAAAACAAAAAGGCAAAAAGTGGCTTTAAATCACCAGGTAATCTGGAAGAAATCGCCCGCCAAAAACGTTATGATTTTTTTAAAAAACTTCGAGAAAAATATAAAGCAGATTACATTTTGATTGCACATCACTTAAACGACAACATTGAAACCGCGCTTTTTAATTTGATCCGTGGTGCGTCTTTTCAGGGCATTAAAGGCATGCAAATTTATTCAAAAGAAAGCCACGTTCTTCGCCCGATGCTACATCTGCCAAAAACAGAAATTTTAACATACCTTAAAGAACAAAATTTAGAATATCATCTTGATTCCAGCAACTTGGATCTGAATTTTTCCCGCAATTTGTTAAGACAAAAGGTCATCCCATTCTTTAAAAAGATCAATCCGGGTTTTGAAAAAACATTCCAGGAAAATTTACAAAACTTCACTCAGGTCGCTGAATATATAGAAGAAAAAAGTACATTTTGGCTCACCCAAAATTATAAGAATAACCACTTCCCCCTATCTGAATTTTTAGAACTACCCTCTTTTCTTAAAAAAAACGTCCTTGTTCAAATTTACAAAAATACATATGGCTCTACCCATAAACTAACACTTACCCAAATTAATGAAATTATAAAAGTTCTAAATTTGCAAAAAGCAAATCGTAAAAAAGAATTTGGTAGCGATTTTTTTATTGAAGTAACAAAGCAAAATCAAAACTCCATGCGCCAGGTTAAACTACACCGCAAGCCATTGAAAAAAAGTCAAAAAAGACTAAAATAGGTACACTACGCATAGCAAGGCGCAAACCATGCAGGCCAAAATGGGCCTAAAACTTGAGCGGCCGCGCGAGCGAACAAACATAAATTACAAATTAAATTCATTTCATCCAATATGCCAATGCTCCAAATGCCAAATCGTAAACGCGGAAACGGGTTTATTTATTTAATAGTTATAGCCTTAATTATTGCTGCGGGATATATCATCCTAAACCCGGGCAATTCTACCATCAAAAAAATCAGCCTGGACCAGTTTATCCAACAGGCAAAACAAGGTGAAATCGGAGAAATCGTTGTAGAAGACAACAGATTGAATATAACCCGTATTGATGAAACCAAAGAATATACGTACAAAGAAAATGGACAAACCTTGGAACAACTTCTTAAAGATGTTCCGGACGCGGTTAAAAAAGATATCAAACAAGAAATCAGCCCACCAAGCAGCCAGGATTTTTGGTTGAATCTTTTAATGAGCATTTTACCATTTTTTCTAATTATTGGCTTTTTTGCCTTAATGATGAGGCAAGCACAAAACAGCAACAATCAAGCCATGTCTTTTGGTAAAAGCAAAGCCCGCCTTTATGATAAAGAAAAACAAAAGACCACCTTCGCTGATGTCGCAGGCGCGAAAGAGGCTAAAGAAGAACTGATCGAAGTTGTGGATTTCTTAAAAAATCCTAGCAAATACACACAAATGGGAGCCAAAATCCCCAAGGGAGTACTTTTAGTAGGTGCACCAGGTACAGGTAAAACTCTGCTTGCGCGCGCCGTTGCGGGTGAAGCAGATGTCCCATTCTTTAATATTTCCGGTTCAGAATTTGTGGAGATGTTCGTTGGTGTGGGTGCCAGCCGTGTGCGTGATCTTTTCCGCAAAGCAAAGCGCAATGCACCTTGTATTGTTTTTATTGATGAAATTGATGCGGTTGGACGCCAACGTGGAACAGGGCTTGGTGGAGGCCACGATGAACGTGAACAAACTTTGAATCAAATTCTTACAGAAATGGATGGTTTCGAAAAAGATACAAATGTCATTGTAATGGCGGCAACCAATCGTCCAGACGTTTTAGATCCGGCACTGCTTCGTCCAGGACGTTTTGATCGTCGCGTGGTCGTAGACGTACCTGACCTGGAAGATCGCGAAGCCATTTTAAAAGTTCATGGGCGCGGCAAACCACTAGCCAAAGATTGTGATTTACTTAAAATTGCTCAACATACACCAGGATTTGCCGGTGCAGACTTGGAAAACCTTATGAATGAAGCCGCTATTTTAACTGCACGTAGAAATAAAAAACAGGTAACTATGGCCGAACTGGAAGAATCAATCGAAAAAGTTATGATGGGCCCAGAACGCAAATCTCGCGTGCTTTCCAAAAAAGAAAAAGAAATCACTGCCTACCATGAAACCGGTCACGCATTAGTTGCCCAACTACTCGCAAACTGCGATCCAGTACATAAAGTATCAATTGTTTCACGAGGAATGGCCTTGGGTGTAACTTGGTTTTTACCTGAAGAAGACAAACATTTATATCCTCGCAGCAAATTCGAAGATGAAATCTGCTCTCTTTTAGGTGGATATATTGCGGAAATAACCATTTTTGGAGAAATGACAACTGGGGCTTCTAATGACTTGGAAAGGGCAACCCAAATCGCCCGCAATATGGTTACAAAATACGGCATGAGCAAATTGGGGCCGGTCATCTTTGGAGAACAAAATCATGAAGTTTTCTTAGGGAGAGACTTTGGACATGTTAGAAATTATTCCGAAGATGTAGCTAAAGAAATTGATATAGAAGTTAAAGAAATCATCAAAAACGGAGAAATTAAGACTCGTGAAATCATTAAAAAGCATTTGGACAAAATGCACTCCATTGCTAAACTTTTAATTGAAAAAGAAACAATTAATCGCAAGCAGTTCCTAAAATTCTTTGGAGAAAAAGAAGAAAAAGAGATCGAAAAAAAGAAGCGCAAAATGACCGAGATGAACGAGTCAGAAGCGGAATAATGAATAAGGTCTCCTAATTATTAATTACTAATTAAAAAAGAATGGATCCAAAAAGAAAGCTGATCACAACGGCTTCAATCCAAACTCAAAAAAGGCGCGCTATTACACCATCTTCGCAACCAAACGGAACAGCCACAATCAATTCCGGGGCTGCTCCAAAAGCAGCGCAAAAGAATCAAATTGTGTCATCTTCTCCATATACCACTCCTTTAACAGCAAGCCCAGAAGAAGGCCAATTAGCTTTGGACGTCTATCAAACACCAACTGAAATTGTAGTGATGGCTCCAATTGCCGGCGTAAAACTTTCGGATCTTAATGTAACCATGACTGAAGATGTACTTACAATAAAAGGAAAACGCTATCTTGAATTTGAAATTCCCGACCAGGACTATCTGACTCAAGAATGCTTTTGGGGTGATTTCAGCAGATCCATTGTCCTGCCTACCTCAGTTGATTCCAGCCGAATCAATGCCAGTTTTAAAGACGCGGTTTTAAAGGTAACCATCCCGCGCACCGAACCAACTAAAACAAAAATTATTAGAATTAAAACCGACCTCTAAACTTACTTTATGAAGATCAGAAAAGCTGTATTTCCTGCCGCTGGATTCGGCACTCGTTTTCTGCCTGTGACCAAATCCCAACCTAAAGAAATGCTACCAATTGTAGATAAACCGGTAATCCAATATTTAGTGGAAGAAGCTGTAGCTTCCGGCATAGAAGAGATCATAATAGTAACCGGACGCGGCAAACGCTCCATTGAAGATCATTTTGATTATTCCTTTGAACTTGAACACACACTTGTTGAAAAAGGTAAGCACTCCTTATTAAAAGAAGTTCGCGCTATTTCTAAACTGGCCAAATTTGTTTATGTGCGCCAGCCAATGCCACTTGGCGATGGACACGCCATTCTTTGCGCCAAAGAAGTTGTTGGCAATGAACCTTTTGCCGTACTTTTTGGCGATGACATTGTTGATCACAAAGTTCCTGCCATCAAACAACTAATTAATGTTTACGAAAAAACCGGTTGCAGCGTTTTAGCACTAGAAAAAATCAACCCAAAAGATAGTGAAAGTTATGGAATGATCAAAGCTAAAAAAGGCAAAACACACGACCGTGTTCACGAAATAGCAGACTTAATAGAAAAGCCCAAGCCAGAAGAAGCTCCTTCTGACCTAGCCATAATTGGTAAATACGTAGTAACTCCAGAAATTATTCAAGCTCTAGAAAAAGCCAAGCCAAGCCATGGTGGAGAAATAAGACTTATTGATGGCTTTGCCCAACTTTTAAAAAAGCAAAAGATCTACGGCTGTGAAATTCAAGGTAAAAGATACGATACCGGCAATAAATTAGGGCTTATTACGGCCACAATTGACTACGCCTTAAAGCGCGGAGACTTAGGGCCGGAGCTTAGAAAGTATCTGAAAACATTAGAGTAAGCTAACTTTTTAATAATTTAGCAAGAAGTAAAACGCATTTCCTTGTTCCCATAATTGAATTGGGAGATGTTTTTTGCTATAATACTCAGATACCAAAATTAAAAATAAAAACAAAATTATGCAGGAAACGATCACTTTTAATCCTCTTTTGGATGAGGCTGAAAAGAAAAAGATGAAAGGTGAACATTTGGACGCAATCAAAGTTTGCGAAAAAATTCTGATGCAAGATTTGGATTGTACCGAAGCTTACGAAGAAATAGGCGATAATTATTTAAGCCTCCGCCAATACGAAAAAGCAAAAAAAGCTTTAACTCGAGCAATTCATCTTAATCCAAAAAGTGCTAATGCCAATTATCTTTTAGGATTTGTTTACTCTGCAATCGGCAACTTTAAAAAATCAATTGAATATTTGGAAAAATCAGATGAAATTCATCCAAATCATCCGGAAATTTTACGTTGTCTTGGTTGGTCGATTTTTCATGAAGGGCAGCGTAAACGAGGCGTAATTTTACTAGAAAGAGCTCTAAATCTTAAAAAAGATGATCCATTAATTTTGAGTGATCTTGGCATCTGCTATTTAAATGACAAGAATTTCGAAAGATCTTCTGTCCTTTTTAAACGCGTGCTCGAAATTGAACCACAAAATGAAAAAGCTCGCGAATGCCTTAACGCTGTAAGATTCTTTCAAAAAGAATTCAAACGCTTCCGAGCCGAAAACAGCTAAGAAACTTTTTTTTAAAATTTTCAACTATTAATTCACACCAGCCGTAATACGAATGGTGTTTTTGGCTTATCAATTTATCTCCTTATTTCATAAACATTCATTATGGAAAACCCATCCGCGCATGAAAAATTAAAAGCTGCAATTATTGGTCAATACTCGCCCACCATCCTAAAGGATGAATCTTTCGACCTGCCTGTAGTAAATGGACCTACTGTAAATGGAGTTACAGTTAAAGCTTGGGCACAAAATGGTATGGATCAATTCGCAGTTAATTGGCGTGAAGCATCCAAAGATGGAGACAGAGACAGATGCGTTCAATATAATGCTCACGGCAAAATATCAAGTAGCGTTTCGCAAAAAGCCTTACGGGCAATTGTTAGAATGGATGCGATTTTAAACGGACCAAAAGAAGGAGTGGCTTGCCTTTCCGCCCATGATCTTAGCGACGGTAGATTACGCCAACTTTACATTAAATCTATCAAATCGCCTGATTATGATAAAGATAACGAACCCACCTCTGAAAATAATTTAATAGAGGTAGTAGGGGCAGATCCTGAATCAATTATTAACAAAACAGGACTAGCATTTTTGAATTGGCAAAGAAGAAACGACCAAAGTAATGGTGTTTATAATAAAAATGCTTTACACACTAAATATGGTGAAAACGAAATGGGATTTCTAAAATTTTTAGGAAAAGCCTACAATCCTGATGGCATAAGCCAAAGCACGATGAGGCTTAATATTGGAAGAACCAAAGAAGGATCTTGGGCAATTTGGCTTGGAATTAAAGACCTTGAAACAGATCTTAATCAACACTACAATTTTTCTATACCGTTTACTGTTGACGATGCTTCAATTGGTGATCTTTATGGAAATGTAATTGGCGCACTGGTTAGAGCAAAAAAGACAGCCTGAGTTTGATACTCAATTTAAACCACACTCCTCCTTGGTATTGCTAAAAAATCACTTTGATTTATAATAGCAAAGCTCTACCAGTGAATGATCGCTCTTTACGGAGCCGCAAGGCTCACTTAAAGAGAGGAAAGTCCGAGCACCATGGAACAGGATAGCTTCTAACGGAAGCGGCTTGGCATGAAAGTGCCGAGTACGGAAAGTACCACAGAGACTACGAAAGCTGCGCAAAATGCCTTATTGCGGGAAACCGCACTTAAAAGCATAGTGACGTGGCCAAAGGTGAAAAGCCCTGTCGCAAAGTGCAAATCTTGGCAAGCCAAGACGCGCGCCAGACGAGGCGTCCCTCAGTAATGAGGAGACGTGGCAAACCCTATCCGGTGCAAGGTGGGATGGCGGCAAGTGAAAAAGCTTTGTTCCAAAGCCACTTTCTGCCCACCGCACGATTTCATGAGCAATCATGAAACAAGAGAGATGATCATACTCCGCTGCTTGCGTCGCAAGACGCATGCAAAAGAGAACAAAACTCGGCTTATGATCTGGTAGAGTTTAAATAGCAAAAAGCGAAGATAAAACGAACTATGATCTGGTTCGTTTTTTAAATTAGGCTCACTCCGCGCCCACCAGCATTTTCACTAATACTGCGCTTATTAAGCTTTTCCACTTTAACCTGACCTTCAAAAGAAGAGCCAACTAGAGCATCCTTTTGTCTTATTGGACCCATATCGTGCAAAACAGTGTAACTATTATGATCGCACTGAGCGCTTTTGATTTGTTGTAACTCAAAATATTCACTAAAGTCAGCCAATCGTGCACCAATTGATGTTAATGTATCTTCCAAAATACCTCTAGGCAACTGAACTTCATCATCATTTAAGTATTCTTTAATTTTTTCATCCATAACAATTTCATCAGTAGCCAACCCCAGATGAGCAGGAACTATTGCAGAATCTATAGCAATCAACTTTTTACCCCTTCCATGATTTCCATCACGACCAATAATCATAGGCTCTGCTCCAAGTTTTTCAGCAAAGTACAGAGGATATAAACTGGAAAATTTTGCACCAGATAATTTTTTTATTAATTCATCACACGTAACGCCAGTACTTTCATTATGCCTATTCAATAAAGCTGATGAAACTAATCTTCTAATTTCCGCGACGACCTTAATTTCATCATTATTTTTAAGATCATTATCAAGCCCTTTCACCAAAGATCTAACTTCTGAACTTACACCATCAACAGGAGTTCTAATATAGCCTTCCAATTTAAATACATTAATCAGTCTTTTTGATTCCCTTACGCAACCCTTTAAAGAACCAGCCGAGTGAAACAAACCCTCTTCCCCAAAATTTTGGCCAGCTTTCTTCATATAATTATGTTTTATAAATATATCGAGTAGAATTTAGCAACAAAGTGGAACTTTGTCAATAAAGGGCGCGAATTTATTCAAATTTCTTAGCAAATGGTCTATACTGACCCAGAATTTAAGAAGAGACAAATACATGAAACGCTCCGAAATCGCTTTTGGCTTACTACGCATCCCCTTTGATTTTTTAATGACTTTGTTGGCCTTTCTTTTAGCCTACAAAATCAGATCCATCACCGATTTTATTCCTGGTATTAGGCTTCCACTTGATCTTGGCTCTTTCCCGCCATTAAACCAATATATTCAATTCAGCATAACAAGCGCCCTGGTACTTTTAGCGCTATCCGCATACAATAAAATGTATTCTCTAAAATGGACCACAAGTATTAGCCGAGAATTAGGCCAAGTTGCAATCACTACTACTGGCTGGTTCATGCTACTTATAGCTTACTTTTTTTGGCTTAGGACCTTCCCATTTTCACGCTTGGCATTAATCTATACTTGGCTTCTAACTATTATTTTCATTTCCGGAGGAAGATCCTTTATTAGATTAATTCAGCACTTTATTTTGCGCGCCGGCATCGGTAAAAAAAGAATTTTATTTGTTGGCGATAATTTAATCAGTAAAAAACTTTATAAAAGTTTATCCAAGGATAACAGCTTTACCTGCCTTGGCGTTATTGACGAAAACGAAAACTCCAAATTCGGACTCCCCTTTTTGGGATCACTAAAAGACCTTTCAAAGATCATCAAAAAGCATGAAATAGAGGAAATTATCCAAACCAAATCCGACCTAAAAAAAGAAGAAGCAGCTAATTTATTGGAATTTTGCCGTGAAAATCATTTAAGTTTTAGTTTTGTGCCAAATTTGTTGGAAGTCCAACAAACCAATGTTGAAACCATTGCAATCTCCGGAATACCTGTAATTAAACTAAAACCAACACCACTTGATGGCTGGGGACGCGTATTTAAGCGAATTTTTGATATTATTGGCGCCAGTATAGGTTTGATTATTTTCTCGCCATTTTTTTTGATAATTGCGATTGCTATTAAACTTGATTCTAAAGGCACAGTTTTCTTCAAGTTTTTGGATGATGGAACTCGCGTAAAACGTGTTGGCGAACACGGAAAACTTTTCCATTTCTACAAATTTCGCACTATGTATCCCAAAACGCATAATTTAAGGTACACACAATTAGCTGCCCAAAACACTCGCGACGGCTCCCCTCTTGTAAAAATTAAAAACGATCCGCGCATCACCAAAGTTGGCAAATTTTTGCGCAAAAGCAGCCTGGATGAATTACCCAATTTTATTAATGTCTTAAAAGGAGAAATGAGTCTGGTTGGCCCACGCCCACATTTGCCAGAAGAAGTTGCTAAATACCAAAAACACCACAAATTCGTGCTCACTATTAAGCCAGGCATCACCGGACTCGCCCAAATCAGCGGCCGCAGCGATTTAAAATTTGAAGAAGAAGTCCGCCTTGACACTTTTTACATTGAACACTGGTCACTTTGGCTGGACATAAAGATCATCCTTAAAACTTTACTGATTCCTTTTAAAAGGTATGAGGAGTGAGAAAGGCAGACATGTTTGCTTACCTCTTCCTGGCCCTCGCCTTAAGGATATTTACGGCGCCTGAAATAAGAGCGCACATTTTCCACCTGCATCCTTTACTTTAAGCCTAAAGTCCCCTACACTGTTGAGCGCACAAACCCATTAATTACTAATTAACGTGATCCACAACCTAAGCAACAACAGCCTCGGCGCCCCTAATGAAAAAGAGCTCAAAAAACTTTGGCCAATTGTTACTAAAATCAACCAAATCGCGCAGGAGTACGAAAAAACTCTACCAGAAGCGGAAATCCCTAAAAAAACCGAGGAATTTAAGACCAGAATACAAAATGGTGAAACCCTAGACCAAATCATGCCGGAAGCTTTTGCTTTAGTAAAACATGCCTGCAAAAAGCTGGTCGGCAAAAAATGGCTTGTGCGTGGCAATGAAGTCACATGGGACATGGTTCCGTTTGACGTGCAAATTTTGGGTGGAATTGTGCTGCACCAGGGACGAATTTCAGAAATGAAAACTGGTGAAGGTAAAACTTTGGTTTGTACATTGCCGGTTTATCTTAACGCGCTAGCGGGAAAAGGTGTTCATGTTGTTACAGTAAATGACTATTTGGCTCATCGTGATGCGGAATGGATGGGTGGACTTTATAAATTCCTTGGTCTTACAGTGGGAATCGTTATTCACGATCAACAAAGAGATGCAAAAAAACAGGCTTACAATGCAGACATTACTTACGGCACCAATAACGAATTTGGCTTTGATTACCTGCGCGACAACATGGCTCAAAGCATGGAACATATAGTTCAGCGCGATCTTTTTTATGCGATTGTAGATGAAGTAGATTCCATTTTGATTGACGAGGCTAGAACTCCACTTATTATTTCTGCACCTGCGGAAGAATCGACTTCTAAATACGTACGCTATGCGCAATTAGTAAGGAATCTGGAAGAAACCAAGGATTACGTGATTGATGAAAAAATGAAAACGGCTACTTTAACTGAAGAAGGAATAGCTAAAATGGAACAGATGCTGGGCATGGATAACATTTATACCGAAGCCGGATTTACTGAAGTGCATCACCTTGAACAAGCTTTAAAGGCGCACACAGTTTATAAAAATGACATTGATTATGTAGTGAAGGATGGCGAAGTTTTGATTGTAGATGAATTCACTGGCCGCATTTTGCCAGGTCGCCGCTATTCAGATGGACTCCACCAAGCCATTGAAGCCAAAGAAGCTGTAGAAGTTAAGCGCGAAAGCCGCACTTTGGCCACCATCACTTTTCAAAATTATTTCCGTCTCTTTAAAAAACTCGCAGGCATGACAGGTACAGCGCTAACAGAAGCGGAAGAATTTTATCAAATTTACGGTTTGGAAACGATTGTAATTCCAACTCATCATCCGATACAAAGATTGGATCAAGCGGACATGATTTACAAAAATCAAAAAGGCAAATATATGGCCGTTGCCAAAAAAGTTAAGGAACTTCATGACAAAGGCCAGCCGGTTTTGATCGGTACCATTTCAATTGAAAAATCGGAAATCATGAGCAAAATGCTACAAATGGAAGGCGTGCCTCATAATGTATTGAACGCAAAACACCATGAACGTGAAGCCGAAATAGTAGCTAAAGCAGGACAAAAAGGGGCAGTTACCATTGCTACGAATATGGCTGGCCGTGGTACAGACATTAAACTTGGTGATGATGTTAAAGATCTGGGTGGACTTGTAGTCATTGGCACCGAACGCCATGAAGCGCGCCGCATTGATAATCAGTTGCGCGGTCGTAGTGGACGTCAGGGTGATCCGGGTGAAAGCCAATTTTATGTAAGCATGGAAGACGATTTAATGCGTCTATTTGGGTCTGATCGAATCAAGAAAGTAATGGAATTTTTGCAAGTGCCAGATGATATGCCAATCCAAAATAAGCAGATCAGTAATTCTATAGAAACAGCTCAAAAATCCGTAGAAGGACGCAACTTTGATATCCGCAAACACATTGTGGAATACGACGACGTCATGAACAAACATCGTGGAATTATTTATTCACGCCGTAACAAAGTTTTGCGCAGCGAAAACATCAAAAACGATATTATAATTTTATTAGAAAAAGAAATTGAAGGAATTGTTTTAAGAAATACGGTTCCCGATGCCAGCCGCGATGATAAAGCTTTTGAATACGAGAAAATTTTGGAATCCATAAACGCCCTGCACAAAGATCCAGTTTATCCACTTTCAATTGAACTCCTACAAAAAGCAGATAATCAAGAAGACCTAATTGAGGCTATTAAATTGTATTTCTTTAAGGAATACGATGAAAAAGAAAAACAGCTTAAAGATCCTGGCATTATGCGCCAAATTGAGCGTGGTATTTATTTAAACGTGATTGATAGTTTGTGGATGGAACATATTGATAACATGACACACTTGCGTGAAGGCGTTTCACTGCGTGGGTATGGACAACGCGATCCATTAATTGCTTATAAAGAAGAAGCTTACAGCATGTTTAGCACGATGATGACTCAAATTCAGGCAAACACTGTTAACACTATTTTTAAGCTGGATTTAAAAGCTCAATTACCACAAGAAATGCTGCAAGTTGGCGCCGCACCAGTGATTCAGATGTTTACCAATGAAAATCAAATTGCCTCAGTATTATCCGGTGAGCACAACACTTTAGCAGAACAAGGTTCAGACGGCTCAGGATTAAACGACAACGACTCCAATTTCGGCACAGCATCAGCAGACAATCCCGTTATCATCAAAGCAGACGCAACTTTAGCGGGGAGCGCTCAACCAGAAATCGGCCGCAATGATCCGTGCCCATGCGGAAGCGGGAAAAAGTACAAGAAGTGTCATGGCCTTTAAGCCGCCAAATAAAATATTCAAACATGCAAACCCAACCAAGCAAACTTCAAGACATAATCCGATCTGCTATCGCCCTTATTATTGGCTTGCTAATAAGCTTTCTGTTTTTTGCCATCAGCCTTAAATTCGGCTATCAAATAAAATTGGAAGTTTATGAATTAGTTATCACTTTGATCGTAGCAATTCTTGGCTACATTAAATTCCGCAAACCAACGACCGCCAGCACCAAAATATACAAATATTTGATTTTAGGTTACGGTCTGGGAAATCTGCTTTTTCTAATCATGTTCGCAGCTGGAGTAGCAACACTGTCTGCGCTATTTAGTTAGAAATTCCACAAAGCTCCATTACTGTTTTTTATAGCCATTGGGATAATTTTCATGCCACTTCCAGGCGGTCGCAATAATGTCTTCCAGCTTGTTTAAACGTGGTTTCCAGCCCAAAATTTTGCGAGCTTTGGTTGAATCAGCAACCAAGACCGCCGGATCCCCTTCACGACGCGGGCCTACACTGTAAGGGACTTTTTTTCCAGTGACTTTTTCCACCGCATCAAAAACTTCCTTAACTGAAAATCCGGATCCATTACCCAAATTAAAAATTTCACCCGAGCCATTTTCCGCGCCACTTTCTACGCTCTTTTTAAATAAATAATCCAGCGCCAAAACATGCGCATCCACCAAGTCGGTCACATGAATATAATCGCGAATACAGGTTCCATCCGGAGTCGAATAATCCGTACCATAAAGCTTTAAATCGCCAATCTTCCCAACCAGAGTTTGCATAATTCTAGGCAAAATGTGAGTTGATGGCTCATAATCTTGTCCCATCTCTCCCGATTCATCAGCTCCACAGGCATTAAAATAACGCAAAGCTACAAATCTAAAGCCGTAAAAATCAGCATACTTTTGCAAAATCTGTTCAAAAAATAATTTGGATTGTCCGTAAAAATTGGTTGGAGCAAGAACATCATCTTCCATAATTGGCACGCGCTTTGGATTACCATAAACCGCAGCCGTAGAAGAAAAAATGATATTTTTAACCGGACGCGACTTGGCACTTCGCATGGCCTCCAATAATCGCACCCCATTTACAGTGTTATTTTCAAAATATTTTTCAGGAATTTTCATTGACTGGCCAACTTCAATAGATCCAGCAAAATGCAAAACTGCGTCGAATTCGTGTTCATCAAAAACCTTTTGTAGAGCCACAGAATCGGACAAATCGAGCTGCACTAATTTGGCAGCACCAGCACTTGCCTTTTCTACCGCTTCTTTATGCCCTTTGGAAAGATTGTCGATGACGACTACTTCATAACCCTTTTCCACCAGCGCCTTTACCGCATGCGAACCAATATAACCGGCACCGCCAGTAACCAGAATTTGCTTAGAATTACTCATTACTAATTAATATAAATTTCACGCGCTTTTGCGCCGTTTACCGGACCAATTGCGCCATTTTGCTCCATCATATCGAGCAGTCTTGCCGCGCGGGCATAACCAACTTTCAAACGGCGCTGTAACAAAGATGCAGAAGCTTTTCTACTTTCTATTACAACCTGCAAAGCTTGTTGATACAAATCTTCGTCATCCGCATCCGCTAAATTACTTTCCGGAATTCCCTGAACTTTTTCCTGAGCTACTTTTGTAGAAACAATTTCTTCCAGATAATCCGGCGCTGGACTTTGTACTTTAATATTATTGGTAACACGTTCAATTTCCTTAGTGGAAACATAAATACCCTGAATACGAACTGGCTTGCTCATACCACCTGGCAGATAAAGCATATCACCTTTGCCCAGCAAGTCTTCTGCCCCAATGCTATCCAAAATAGTTCTGGAATCAATTGAGCTACTTACGGCAAAAGCAATGCGCGCGGGTATGTTGGCCTTAATAAGACCCGTGATGACATCCACAGAAGGTCTTTGCGTTGCCACAATCAGGTGGATTCCAACCGCGCGCGCCATCTGCGCAATTCTACAAATCGATGCCTCCACTTCCTTGCCCGCAGCCATCATAAGATCCGCCAACTCATCAATCACAATCACAATATTTGGCATTTTCTGATGCCCCGGAAGTTCTCTGCCTTCTTCATGCACATCTGCGCAGACATTGAATTCACCAATATTTCTATGTCCATTTTCCGCGCACAATTGATAACGTCTGTTCATTTCCGCCACGGCCCAACGTAACGCAATCGCCGCTTTTCCCGGATCAGTAATAACAGGCGTAAGCAAGTGTGGAATTCCGTTATAAGATCCCATTTCCACGCGTTTAGGATCAATCATAATCAACTTCAAATCATTTGGAGAATTTTGATATAAAAGCGAAAGTAAAAATGTATTCATCCCCACAGATTTACCGGAACCAGTTGCGCCAGCTACCAGTAAATGTGGCATAGAAGCCAAATCTCCACACATAGGTTTACCAGAAACGTCACGTCCAAGTGGCAACCTTAAATTAGAAGGAATCTCGTTAAATTCCTTGCTCTCCAAAATTTCACGCAAGTGCACCAACGTTCTATGATCATTTGGAACTTCAATTCCTACCAATGATTTTCCTGGAATTGGAGCCTCAATACGAATCGCCTTTGCCGCAAGAGCAAGCGCCAAATCGTTTTTTAAAGCAGTAATTTTAGAAAGTTTAATTCCTTCATGCGGACGCAAAGTATACTGAATTACCGTTGGCCCAACGTGCACTTCATGCATCCCTACCTCCAGTCCAAATTGAGAAAGCTTTTCACTTATTTTTTGAGCGTTATCTTTAAGCAAAGCATCATCCGATTCGCCTTCAGAAATAACCGCAGGCGTTAACAAATCTAGTGAAGGAGGTGCCCAATCCACAAATTCATTTTCATCACCTTCCTTAGAAGTCAGGGCTTCCTGTTCCTCTGTTTTGATTGGAATAGTGCGCTCAACATTCTTACCTGCAGTATCTTCTGCCGCTGTAGTTGGCGTAATTTGAGCTCTTTTAATAGTGATCATTTCCGCCGGATTTTGTTCAGCCGGCTTTTTAAAATCATCATCTGTAAGAGCCTCAACCTTTTTCATTAATTCTTCCGGCATATCTTTTAATAGTTCATCATCATCCATCAAATCTTCATCATCAATTTCTTCATCACGACCAGAACGTTTTCTAATAAGCCTTAAATCAGGCTTTAAGAAATTCACAAAAGCCACAATAGAAACTTCAAAAGTCAGCAAAATCGCAATTATAAGTAGCGTAATAAATATCGCGCTCGCCCCAACCGCATTAATTCCCATACTTTCTCTAACCAAAAAATTAGCAACGAAGCCAATATATCCGCCATAACCACCACTCTGTGCCACAGTTAATAGATCATCCATCGGCACCGAAAGATGCAAAATACTTAAAGAAGAAACCATTAATAACAAAATCCCCACAATTCTGGAAGCCGGGAAAATTACCCTTTTAGAAAGAAAAAGCATCAAAGATGCTCCACAAAGCAGCACAGGTAAAGCAAAAGTTCCCCAGCCTAAAATTGGCTTAAGAACGCTTAACCACATTTCGCCCGCCATACCAAAATTATTTCGCAAACTCAAAAAAGTAATAACCCCAAGACCCAGGTAAGTTACTGCATATATTTCACGCAAAACCGAAGTCTTAACCTGGAAATTCATAGACCCCCTGCGGCGCTTTGTAGTGCGCGCCTGATTACGACGACGTCTTCGAGCCATAATTAAGATTTACGAAAACAAAGAAAAATCAGCGAAAGTATACTACAAAAAGTCGCATTTGAGAACAAACTCAAAACTCTTAATGAAGGGTACGAAGTTTATAAACCAATTCTGTACTAGTAACATCTCTACTTAAATCCAAGACAACCACTCCATCTTTTACAAGCAAATTAAAAGCATCTTCATATTTACAATATGTGCGATAATTTTCAGGAGTTTTATCCTTTGCATCGATTCCACAATAGGCAATCAACTCAAGAAATGTAAATCTTGGAAAACTCTTAGATAATTCTACAACTTTATTAGATAATTTTGCTTTAATTAAGACAAGCTCAGCCTTTTTTACAATATTATCATTATTATCTAAATTATCTTGATCATCACCATCTTCCCACGGACCGTCGGATGGACCACCTTGCATTCCCATAAAAATTTATTAAGTGTTAACTGCGCCTATAATACAATTTTTACGAAAAAAAGTCAACATACGGTCGCAATAATAAGCCCTTAAACCATCATGTCTTTAAAAAATCACTAAATACATCAGAGCAATGTAATTTTGTCAATTCACATTCAACATGCTATCATACCCCCGTTTAAAAGCCTTAACTTAAATTTCACTTATCATGCGCACGCGTTTTGCCCCATCTCCTACCGGTTATTTACATGTGGGAGGCCTCCGCACCTGTTTATACAATTACCTTATTGCCCGCAAAAACAAGGGTCAATTTTTGCTTCGAATAGAAGACACCGACCAAACCCGTTACGTAGAAGGCGCTGTTGAAAGCCTTCTTAACACCTTAAAATGGGTCGGGCTAGAAAACGATGAGGGTCCATATTTGGAAGATACTGATTCCAAAGCCGAAAACGCGCCGCTCCAAATTGGCGCTACTCGCCTGGCCCAAAAAGGTTCAGTTGGCCCATATATTCAGTCCCAAAGAACAGAACTTTACCGCAAACACGCTCAGGAACTGGTGGAAAATGGGCATGCCTACCTTTGTTTTTGCACTCCAGATAGGCTGGAACAAATGCGTGAACAACAGGCTAAAAACAAGCAAGCGCCCATGTATGATCGCACCTGTTTAAAACTAAAGCCGGAAGAAATCGAAGCAAAAAAACATGCTGGCGAACCCTATGTAATTCGTCAAAAAATACCCCGAGACCAAAAAATAATTTTTAAAGATTTAATTCGCGGCCGCGTGGAATTTGAAGGCAAAACTATTGATGACCAGGTTTTAATCAAGTCAGACAACTTCCCTACATACCATTTAGCAAATGTGGTTGATGACCACTACATGGAAATAACCCACGTGATCCGTGGCGAAGAATGGCTTCCTTCTACACCAAAGCACATTTTCTTATACAAGGCCTTTGGCTGGCAAGCGCCAGAGTTCGCGCACATTCCCCTGCTCCTTAATAAAGATAAAACCAAGTTAAGCAAACGCCAGGGAGATGTAAGCGTGGAAGACTACATTAAAAAGGGTTATTGCCGTGAAGCCATTATTAACTTTATTGCCCTTCTTGGCTGGCACCCGGGCAAAGGTGAAGAGCAGGAAATGTTCACCATAGAAGAGCTGATCGACAAGTTTTCTCTTGAACAAATCCACAAAGCCGGCGCAATTTTTGATATAGAAAAACTGAATTGGTTTAACTTTAAATGGAACAAGAAAAAATATCATCAAAAGCTGGAAGCTATTGCCAAAGAACTTGATCCATCAAGCCAAATTTCAATCAATGAAAAAGGCGAACCGGTTTACACCTTTAGTAAGCCAGAACATGAAGCCGACTTCACAGACAAGCGCGGTGAAATTATTTACAACATGGTCAAGGATCATCTACCAGAAGAGTATAAACAGGATTTGCCAAAACTATACCGCTGCCTTCTGACCATAGAAGAAAAAATCCTGCGCGCACCTCTGGAAACCAAAGATCACATCGGATTTTACTTCAACCAAAAAACGCTGGAACCAAACGCGCTTTTTGAACTTATGATGAATCCAAAAATGAAGGTGGATCAGGTCGCAGCCAAACAGGCCTTACAAACCACCATCCCAAGACTAGAAACTTTTACCAATTTTGATAGCCAGGAAGCCCTAAAAGGACTCTTACTTCAGATCATTCAAGAATTAAATGTAAAAAATGGACAACTATTGTGGCCGTTAAGAGTCTCGCTTACACATGAACAATTTTCACCAGGCGTATACGAGGTAATGTGGGCTTTAGGTAAAGAAGAATCAATCCGAAGACTAAAAAAAGATTTGGAACTTTTATAATCAAAAACGCAACTCAAAGAAAGCTACAAACCTTTACAACCCTAAATTTTCCGGGCATGATTGACCCGGACTTAGGTCGCAATTGAACCCTTTAAGAGAAGCCTATGAATTTTTCGGAACTCCAACAAATTGTTAAACATCTAAAAAAAGAGATCGCCTGCCACACCTGCAAAAAGAAATTTGCTAATGAAAATATGCAGGTTATTTCTACTTATCAAAATGAAGCACTTCTACAAATGAACTGCTTTCATTGCTCAAATCAGCTTTTAGTTCACGTAGCAATCGTAAATCAACAACAAGAAAAAGGGAGTCTAAAAGATACAAACATCAAGACTTCTACAGAACAAGCGCCAGAATACGCCTATCACGGCGAAATAAGCAAAAATGAAATTCTGGACATGCATAATTTTCTAAATCAATTTAACGGAGATTTTAAAGAATTATTTATATCATGAAAACAAAACCAATTTTCACAAACTCAGTAAAATTCACAATAGTCAGCATTTTAGCATTAATCGCTCTAAGCGGATGCAACCAAATGCAGGAACAAGCACAGAACTTAAGAAAATCCGGAGAAACACTTGTAAATGAAGCTTCTCAGCAAGCTCAATCTACAAAAACCCAAATCATTCAAACTAAACAAAAAATAGATCAAAAAGTTCAAGATTTACAAGACGCCGGCAAAAAAATTCAGGATGCCAGTGACGCTGTAAAAAAACTAAGTCAATAAAAAGACACATCTTTTGAATCCCCTTTTTTAGAAGGGGTAATCTTTAATGCGCGACTTTCCTATGCCAAAGCTAAAAATTCAATTTCATCTTCACACCAAAAAAGACCCTATCGATAACATTAAACACACCGAAACTGAATTGATTGATGAAGCCGCCCGACTTGGTTATGAAGTCTTGGCCATCACCTGTCACAACGTTTTGATTTTTGACGAAAACTTACAAAAATATGCAGAGAAAAAACGCATCTTACTAATTCCAGCGATCGAAAAAAGCATCCACGGCAAACATGTTGTAATTGTAAATGCCGATATCCAGGCTCAAAATATTAATAGTTTTGAAGACCTAAAAACTTATCGCAAAACTCATCCAAATATTTTGGTGATTGCCGCACATCCTTATTACCCGGGGCCAATTTGCCTAAAAAAAGACCTAGAAAAGCACATCGACCTTTTTGATGCGATTGAATATTCCTGGTATCACTCAAAAAAACTCAATCAATACAATGAAAAAGCTGTCGCAATAGCCGAAAAATATAAAAAGCCACTGGTTGGAACCGCAGACAACCATATTCTAAAATATTTGAATATGACGTATTCCATTGTGGAAGCAGAAAAAAACGTGCCTGCCATTTTTAAAGCCATCAAAGAAAACAAAATTCACATTGTAAGTCTGGATTTGCCCTGGTGGAAGCTATTTACGATCATTACTTACATGCTGATAACAGCTACTTACAAAAAATTCGCGCTAAAGAGCTAAAAAACGGTTTTAACTTTTAGGAAAGGCCAAAAAGTGCTATAATATATAAAAATAAAAACCAAAAGCATGGACTTCCTAAATATCATAAAAGCTAAAGCTAAAAATCTTCAAAAAAGAATTGTTTTCCCAGAAAGCTTTGATGATCGCACACTTAAAGCTGTAGAGGTTATTTTAAATGAACAAACAGCAAGACCTATACTGCTGGGCAAGGCGGAAATAATTAAGGCTCAGGCCTCCAATTTAGGACTGAACATAGATTGGAGTAAAGTTGAGTTTATTGACCGTGAAGATCCAAGATATCTGGAAAAATACACGGAAGAACTTGTAAACGCCCGCAAAGATAAAGGCCTAACCAAAGACCAGGCATTAGAACTTTTGAAAAATCACGATTACTTTGGCGTTATGGCAGTCCAAATGGATGATGCTGACGGTATGATTTCTGGTGCCGTAGGTACAACTGCAGACACAGTCCGCCCAGCGCTGCAAATTATTAAAACCAAAGAAAAATTTCATAAGGTTTCCGGCATTTTCTTTATGGTGCTTGAAAATCGCTTACTATTATTTGCCGATTGCGCCGTAAATATCGAACCAAATTCGCATGAACTGGCTGACATTGCTTTGGATACAGCCGAAACAGCATTACGTTTTGGCATAGAACCAAAAATTGCCATGCTTTCTTTTTCTACGAATGGTTCGGCCAAACATCCTCAGGCAGATAAGGTAAAAGAAGCCACCCAAATGGTTAAATATCGTCGACCAAATTTAATTGTAGAAGGAGAAATGCAGGTTGATGCAGCCCTTGTCCCGGAAGTATGCGCCAAAAAATTTCCTAAAAGCCTAGTTAAAGGTGATGCGAATATTTTAATTTTTCCAGACCTACAAGCCGGAAATATTGCTTACAAATTGGTAGAGAGATTAGCTGGCGCAAAAGCCATTGGCCCAATTTTGCAAGGTCTAAAAAAACCGGTGAATGACCTTTCTAGAGGTTGCAGCTTTCATGATATTGCCGATCTTGCAGCCTTTACCGCGTGTGAAGCGCAAGAAGTAAATTACGAAATCAAACCAGAAGCCATGCACGAAATTGTTCGTCCACACAAAGATCCAGCCTTATTGGCTTTAAATAGCGGCTCAAAAACTGAATTATTGGCCTCAAAAACAAACTAAAATGAAAATACTTGTTATAAATTCAGGATCATCTTCTTTAAAATTCCAGCTAATGGAAAGCAATGGCTGGCATTGCCTTTATAAAGGCGTTGTAGATGCCGTAAATTTAAATAATTGTGTTTTCCGTGATGAAATAAATGGAGTTGAAACCTGTATCGCTGTAAAAATCAAAGATCATCATCAAGCACTGGAATTCAGTCTTAAAAAAATTCTGGAACAAAAAATCTTAAAATCACTTAAAGAAATAAAGGCAATTGGACATAGAGTTGTGCACGGAGGTGAAAAATATAGAGAAGCAACTGTTGTAACCCCCAATGTACAAGCCGAAATTGAAAGACTTTGTGCCTTGGCACCACTCCATAATCCACCAAATTTATCAGGATTAATTGCCTGCAAAAAACTTTTACCACATGCAAAGCAAATCGCAGTTTTTGATACAGCATTTCATCAAACCATGCCAGAGAAAGCTTATCTTTATGCGCTTCCTTTAGAATGCTACACAAAACATCACATTCGCCGTTACGGCTTTCATGGCACTAGCCACAAATACATAAGTGCAGAAACGCTTAAACTATTAAAGCAAAGCTCAAATAAAACTACTAAATCACGCAGCAAAATTATCACCTGCCATTTGGGCAATGGATCAAGTTTGGCCGCAATAGTTAACGGAAAATCAATTGATACCAGCATGGGTTTTACACCACTTGAAGGCGTCCCCATGGGCAGCCGCAGCGGTGATATTGACCCAGCCATAGTCTTGCATCTAATTGAACAACATAAAATGCAACCGGCCGAAATTGCCAAAATGTTAAATAAACAATCTGGACTACTTGGCTTAACCGGAATAAGCACAGATGTAAGGACTTTAAGAGCCAATCAAAAAAATCCCAAGGTAGCTAGAGCGTTCCAAATTCTATGCTACAAGATTGCAAAATACATTGGCAGCTACGCCGCAGCCATGAACGGCCTTGATGCCATAACTTTTACCGGTGGCATCGGCCAAAATGCCTGGTATATGCGCAGTGAAATTTGTCATTATTTAACGCACTTAGGATTGCAACTTGACCCCCCAAAAAACAAAAAAAACGCCACAGAAATTACCAGAGCAAAAAGCAAAATCCGCGTATTTGTAATTCCAACCAACGAAGAAAAACAAATCGCGATAGAAACACTAGCGCTAATCAAGCGCATCAAAACCCAAGCTCCCAAAAAAAACTAATTACTAATTATTAATTATTTAATTAACATGTACTACCTAAAACCAAAAAAAATACACATCCGTGTGGGAAACAAATACATTGCACTACTTAATAAAGCGACTGCACACAAACTAGATCTGCATCCTTCTGATCGTATCTTTTTAAAAAACGGTCGAAACGAAGTTGTAGCGATTTTGGATGTTATAGAAAATCATGAACTTAAAGAAGGCGAAATTGGCCTTTATATGGAGACATGGGAAAAACTGAAGATCGCAAAAGGTGATCGCCGTATTTCCGCAGCCATTGCTGATCGTCCAAAATCCGTAATTTATATCCGCTCTAAACTGGATGGAAAAGAATTAACTCCAGAAGAAATCGACTGTATTGTTAAAGACATTGTTGCCGAAAAACTTTCCGAAATCGAAATGACTTACTTTGTTTCTGGCTGCTACACTAGAGGAATGTCAGACGCAGAAACTGTAGCCCTTACCAAATCCATTGTTAATAACGGAGGAAAGTTAATCTTTAAAGACAAAATCGTTGTTGATAAACACTGTATTGGCGGAGTACCAGGTAACCGTTCAACCATGCTTGCCGTGCCGATCATGACTTCTCTTGGCCTGCGCATGCCAAAAACATCTTCACGTGCCATTACCAGCCCGGCAGGAACAGCCGACACCATGGAAGTTTTCTGCAAAGTAACTAATAGTGCCGACAAACTAATGAAAATCGCCATGAAAGTAGGAGGCTTTATTACTTGGGGTGGAGGCGTAGATATTGCCGCAGCAGATGACAAGCTCATCAAAGTTAGAAATCCCATGAGCCTTGACCCACAGGGCATGCTACTTGCCTCTATTTTAGCAAAAAAACATTCTGTTTCCGCTACACATGTTCTGATTGATATTCCTTATGGCCCAGACGTTAAAGTTAAAAATGCTAAAGACGCAGAGCCGCTAAAAGAAAAATTCGAGAAAATTGGTAAAATGCTGGGCATGAATGTTCATGTAGTTTTAACTGATGGAAGCCAACCAATCGGCAATGGTGTTGGCCCAATTCTAGAAGCATTGGACATCCTTAAAGTATTAAAAATGGAACCAGATGCTCCACAGGATTTAGTTAAAAAAACCATCTGGCTTTGTGGCGTAATGTTGGAAATGACAGGCAAAGCAAAAAAAGGACAAGGTGCAGAAATGGCCCGTGAAGCGTTGGTATCTGGCAAAGCTTACAAAAAAATGCTGGAAATCATTGCCGCACAAGGCAAAAGCCACATTCCACTAAAAGTAGGCACATTGACATACGATGTAAAAGCTCCAAAAGCTGGAACCATCACAGCCATTAATAATAAACTTATCTCTCGCTACGCACGTCTTGCCGGAGCCCCAATTAACCCAGGAGCCGGACTATTTGTACACAAAAAAATCGGCGAAAAAGTTAAAAAAGGTGACACATTATTCACGCTTTATGCCGAAAACAAAGAACGCCTAAGTAACACCCTGGAGTACGTTGATGCAAACGCAGTTTATTTAATAAAGTAAAACATGACTTACCAAGAAATCATCGACGGCATAAAATCTCTCAAAATACAGGGAGCTGAAAAAATTGCTATTGCCGCAGTTGAAGCTTTCGCGCTTAAATTGGCTGAAACCCAAACCTTTGAGGTTGACCCAACGCAAGCTGCCAACCGCGCCACGATTTTACAGCAAGCCTATCAAGAACTTGCCGCTACTCGCGCAACCGAACCAGCACTCAGAAACGCGCTAAAATATTGTTTGCAAAATTATCAGCAAAATCCAAATGTCACAGATTATGTAATTAATTACTTTAAACAATCCAAACAAAAAATCGCGGAATTTGGCGCAAAAAAAATTAAAGATGGAATGGTGGTTTTTACACATTGCCACTCCTCTACTGTAGAAGATATTTGCGCGCAAGCCTTAAAAGAAGGTAAAAAATTTACAGTCTACAACACCGAAACCAGACCTAAATTTCAAGGGCGTTTAACCGCGCAAAATATTGCGAAACTGGGAATTCCAGTAGTACATTTTGTAGATAGCTCAGCCCGCACTTTTATGAAAGATGCAGATTTATTTTTGTTTGGATGCGATGCCATCTCAAGCGAAGGTAAGATCTACAACAAAATTGGCACAACCATGATTGCTGAATTTGCTCATCAAAATAATGTCCCAACATATTCCTGCACCAACTCATGGAAATTCGATCCAGAAACAATTAATGGAGCTGAAGAAGTAATTGAAGAGCGCGATCCAAAAGAAGTTTGGCCAGATGCGCCAGCTGGAATCACCATTAAAAATCCAGCCTTCGAAATTGTTAACCCGGACATTGTCACCGGAATTATTACCGAACTTGGAATTTTTAAACCAGAAACACTGGTAACGGAAGTTCAAAAAGCATATCCTTGGCTAGTGAAATAATTTAAAAAATTAAAGAATGGCTATCACCAAATCTGATATAAAATTTTTGCAGCAAATAGACAAAATTGAACCAAAAGCCAAATGTCTGCGTGCCCAAATCGCCTGCCTAATAGTAAAAAAAGGAGAAATTTTAGTAAAACACTGTAACGATTGGATGCCTGGATATAACTGTATAAAAACAGGTTGTATTCGCAACAAACTCAAAATACCATCAGGCACACGTCGTGAAATTTGTTATGGTCTTTGCGCAGAACAATGGGCACTGGTAATAGCCGCCCAAAAAGGAATTAACGTTAAAGGCGCAACCGCCTACGTTACAAAACATCCATGCCGAATCTGTTCCAGCATGCTAGCAGCCGCAGGAATTAAACGGATTGTTTATCAAGAAGGTTATCCAGACGTTTTACCTAATTTTGACATCCTAAAAACGAGTGGCATTAAAGTTGAACAAGGCCCAAATACAGAGTTCAAGAATCCAGACAGACTAAAAAGTCACTCAATATAAAAACATTTATTCTGTCTACTGCATGTCAAATTGATATACCTTTGTCGCATCTAGTAAATAGATTTTTTTGCTAGTTATATCAACTTGGAAATCAACAACTTTATCCAGGTCAGAGAACAAATATTGCTGAGAGTAAATCAGATTTTTTGAATTTTCATCTTTATAGAAAACCATAACTCTATGAGTTGATGGCTCCAAAACAAATATCTGATTCATATCAACGCCAGTTAAAATCTTTGCCGGATTTGTTAAAGGATTAATTGGCTGCTTTTTAATTTGGAAATTTTGCTTATTCCCCCTTGAAAGCTTAACCATTGTTCCATCATTATTCAAAACATAAACATCACTATCTATCGCAAAAGCTACGCCATTTTTCAAATCTGCATCAACATTATATTGTTCAGCAGTATCAAACTGATCTCGCTTTCTTGGGTATCTCCAAATTTGATTATTGGCAGAATCCAAAATATAAAGTTTATTCCCATACATTTGAATGGCAGTCCCCTTATGATAAGCTCCCTCTATAGATGTTACCGCGGAAATTCGCTTATCTTTGTATTCCAAAACGCGACCATCCTTAGTAAAGAATACTAGTGAATCTTTATCGTCAAAGGCAGAAGCGCTAATTACACTGTCGTTATCATCAATTGTCAGCGGATCCTGAACTTTATCCAGCAAAAGCGGATACAAAGCATTGTATTCATACGCAAATAAATTACCCTTCAAATTAAGTAACCCCAGCGCGCTAACATTTTGACGCTTTACGCTTAAATCCGCCAATACTTTTGGAGTAACACGCGTAACACCATCCAACTTATCTCTTTCCTGCTTAATAGATGTCAACAATTCCGTGCTTCTTGATCTGTTATAACCAGAATTTAAAACCCCCACTGCTTTTTGTTCTGCGTCATTCAACATCTGCCCAGCCTTTTCTTTATCATACTGCCCTGTAGTTTCTGCAGACGCAATAGTTTCCTGAACACTATTTAAGATAGCATTATACTTGCTGATTTTATCTTGTTCTTCTGCATTCCCTCTTAACCACCAAATTCCAACAGTAAAAATCAAAATAACCGCAATTAGCGCACCCATAATTTTATCTTTAGACCAATTGCTCAAAAACAAATTCTGCATTCCATTAGAAGCTCTTCCTTTAAGTACACGACCCCTTTCTGGTAAACGATCAAAATTAACACGATTTTTTAGATCGCTATACAAAGATTTCATTTGCTTTCCAAAATCAGAGACCATCACGTTAATAGACTTTCTTCTGTCTACTCCAGCTTCCGCGAACTCCTCTTCTTTTCTTAAATGAGCAATCACCTGACCCTTTTCTTGATTAGAAAGTTGAGGAGCTCGTTCCATAGCCGCCATCCCAACAAAACCAATTCGACTTAACACTTCAGTTGAAAGGAAGTCCTTAAGTTCGCCAAGTGAAGCAATCAAATTGCGACTGGAAGCAATTTTCCCAAGATCATTTTTAGTCAAATATCTTAGTAACCTGGTTGAACTCAACAAAATAAAATCACCGACTTCTAAAGTGCCGCTTGCAATATTACTAAAGTAATCTTGCGAATTAGGATCAGATAGTCCTTCGCTTACAGTACTGCAAAAACGCCTTCTAACCAAATATGCTTCGGCATCACCACATTGTGTCAAAAATAAATTATTTCCAACAACCGCCGCGATCAAAACATTAAGAACCCCCAAATAATTGGAAGGACTTTCTTTTTTCATTGTATTCAAAGCTTTGTTTACTTCTTTTAAAGCATCTTCAAAGCGGCCATATGGATCTTTTTCTAAATCAGCATAAAATCCTTTACGAACAGTATCAAAAATAACTTCTCCAATAGTTTCAGCCTGAGCCAAATTATTCTGAATCTCTAGATTTATAAAAATTTTTCCGCTATTTTCTCCTCCTTCGCCGAGATCATATGCATAATTCTCGACAAAACTCCCTTCGTCTCTGCCGACGAAAAGAAATTCATACTGTGTTCTAAGTGACATGATAAAATGGTGAAAATTCTTCCCAAAAAAGATACAATAAAATGGATTTAACTGCAATATGAAAACATTAATCATCGACAACTACGACTCGTTTACCTACAACCTTTTTCAGTACATCGCAAAGCTCGGTGGTAAGCCAATAGTTTACACTAACGACAAGTTGAATTTATCAGAAATTAGCAGGCTGGATCCAAGCCATATCATCATTTCTCCAGGACCAGGCACAGTTACAAATAAAAATGATTTTGGAATCTGCGAAGAAGTCATTTTAAAAATGGGCCCAAATATTCCTTTACTTGGTGTTTGTCTTGGACATCAGGGCATTGCTCATGCTTTTGGAGCCAAAATTGAACATGCGCCAAAAATATTCCATGGAAAACAAAGTTTAATTGAGTACCAAAATACAAATTTAAATGAATGCTCATATCCCGACATTTTCAATAAAATTCTCAACCCTTTTTGGGCAATGAGATATCATTCATTGATAGTTTCAAAGGAAAACTTTCCGGAAGAACTTAAAATAACTGCCTGGATAAAAGACAATCCCCAATTAGTTATGGCAATTCAACATAGAAAATTTCCGATTTATGGTATACAATTTCATCCGGAATCTTTTGGTACCAATGTGGGCCTTGATCTCCTAAATAATTTCCTAAAAATCGCCAAATGAAAAACAATCTTTTCTTAGAAGTTGTGGCAAAAGGTATGCTTGGGGCTTTAATTGGTATAGTAGGTGGATTTTTACTTGGTTTTGTCATTTATGGATTCGCCTCAATCATACCATTCATTTTAAGTACACAATATCCATACCAAACTGGCCCGGAAGGTTCTGTCTATCCTATTTTAGGGATGTGCTTTGGCGCTTTAATCGGCAGCTTTTTTGGGGCGATGGCTACCTTAAGAGGAGTTAAAAAATAACCTCAAAAGGCTGATTTGACAGAAAAAGACACTTTCTGTATGCTTTCACAGCTTAAACGCGAGCAAAAGCGAGCGTTTGCCCAAAAATCCCGCCCAAGGCGGAATACGGATAGCGAGGCCATGGGCCGAGCTCAAAACTACAAATTACTAATTATTAACTATTTAATTGACTAACGATGCTTACCAAGCTCAAAAAAAGCAAACACGCTAAAACTCATGGATTTCGTGCCCGCATGTCCTCTAAAGGCGGTCGTAAAGTTTTAAGTCGCCGCCGGGCAAAAGGACGCCACAAACTTACTGTTAGCGATATCCGCCGCAAAGGTAAATAAGCAGTAATAAACGGCTCCCTATTTTATGCTTCCCAGCAAACAACGTTTATCTAAAAATCGCATTCAATACCTTTTTAAAAAAGGTAGAAAATTGGTAAGCAAAGCCTTTCTTCTGAAACACCTTACTACTTCCGAACCGCAAAGCAGATTTTGCGTAATCATTAGTGCAAAAACTGAAAGCTCTGCCGTTAAAAGAAACCTCATACGCCGTCGTGTTTATGAAGCTCTTCGTTTACAAAATCATCTATTAGAAAATCCCCAGGACGTAGTCATAATAACAAATAAAAAAATCCTGGATATGACTTATCAAGAAATTGAAGCTGACATAAAAGAAATATTTACAAAATCAATCAAACCATACTTACCAAATCATTCACAAAACCCAAAATCTCATGAAAAAAAACATCTTTAAAGACATACTTACAGTTTTAATTATTTTCTTGGCTTTGAACTATGTTCTAAGCTTCTTTAATAAAGGAAATCAAACCGATTTAAAACCAGGGGAAATCGCTTTAAAAGTAAACAATGAATTTGATATGGGCAGCATAGTTACTGCCGAAATTATAAATAATAGCGATAAAACCGTTATCATAAAAAACGAATGTCCTAACGAACCTTTGGACGTACTTTCATACAATGATGCTGGTCAAACCGCAGAAAATAAGTGGCAACCAATCAGCAAAAGCGCAGATATAAATTGTGATGGGACCAAAGATACAGAAGTTGCTCCAAACGGAGGAAAAGCCACCATAGCCTATTCTTCCTGGAATCACGCCCTTTTTGGCGAACTTGGACGGTACAAATTAAGTGCAAACTTAACTTTAAAAGACGCCAACAATCAAACTGAATCAAAAATCGTAGAATCAACCGAGTTCCAAATTAAGCCACGTGGGTGGTTTAACACAGTTTGGACAAGTGTATTTTATCAACCTTTATATAACGTACTATTTTTATTGTTAAAAGTTGTACCAGGAACAGATTTGGGCCTCGCAATCATCATTTTAACAATAATCATCAGGACAATATTGTTAATTCCCTCACAAAGAGCGCTTAAATCTCAGCGTAAACTTCAGGAAATACAACCAAAATTAAAGCATATTCGCGAAAAGCACAAAGGCAATGAAGAAGCTATTGCGCGTGAAACCATGGCCATTTGGAAAGAACACAAGGTAAATCCATTTGGCAGCTGCTTGCCATTAATCATCCAGATTCCGGTTTTAATCGCGCTCTTTTACGTTGTTCGCGATGGACTTAACCCAGACGATGCCTATCTTTTATACAATGGATTAAGTACTTTCCCTTTCAAATCCATTAATGTAAATTTTTTAAACATTCTTGATCTTACAAAAATAAATTTTTACATTTTGCCGCTAATTGTTGGAGCTTTACAATTCCTACAAATGAAGCTGTCCATTGTGAAATCAGGCGACAAAAAAACTAACGAAAAAGATGAAAAGAAAAAGGCGAAGAGTGAAATGGAAATGGTTAACAGCAGTATGACCTATGTTATGCCAATCATGATTGCAGTCTTCACCGCCGGAGTCCCAGCCGGTGTTGGCCTTTACTGGGGAGTTTCCACGCTTTATGGAATCGTTCAACAAATTGTAGTAAATCGTCAAAGCGATAAAGAAAAAGCTAGCGTAAGAGTAATAGATAAAAACTAAAACGAATTAGCGAGGCCGTAAGGCCGAGCTTCCCCCACTACTAATTACTAATTATTAATTACTAATTAACATGGAGACTTTAATTCAAGAAACCCTGCAGGAGTTACTAGAAAAACTATCGACCCCTTTCCGTAAAATCCGCATTGAAAAACGTGACGAAAAAACTTATCGCGTAAACATTGAAAGTGAAGAACCAAGTTTGCTAATTGGTCATCATGGCGAAAACATTGGAGCGCTTCAAAGCATTTTAAAAAGCATCATTTGGAGCAAAACCGACAATGATTTTAATGTAATTCTTGATATTGATGATTACCGCAAGCGCCAGGAAGAAAATGTTATCAAATTGGCAGAAAGAAAAGTAGAAATGGTTCGCAAAACAAATAAACCTCAACCACTCCCTGCCATGTCACCATACTTCCGCAGAGTTGTTCATTTGTATTTGGCCGAAAAATTTCCAGATATAACTTCCGACAGTGTTGGTGAAGGCGATTTCCGTCACATCACAATCAAACCATCATTATAAGCTATGCCTAAGCAAAAATTAAACAATGCCCTATTATTACTTGGACCAAGCATAAGTTTAATGCTGGTTTTTGGGCTTTCTGCGCAGGCTCAAACTGTTACAACAGACGCGCAAACACAACAAACTCAGCAATCACAACAGACACAAACTGCTACACAGGCCACCAGCCAAGAAACACAAGTTTCAACGCAACAGACACAATCGACCACCCAGCAAACCCAGGCTACCCAAGAGCCGGAAACTCCAATGTTTAGCGATGTTCCCTTGGGCAGCACACATTACATTGCCATCAAATACCTAAAAGATAGAAACATTATTAATGGATATGAAGACGGCACATTTAAGCCAAAAAATGAAATAAAACGCAGCGAAGCTCTAAAAATTATTTTAGGCACCTTTAATAAAGACGCTACAAAAAAAGAAGTACCCAATTTTGACGATGTAAAAAAGTCAGACTGGTTTTACGAATTTGTTTTAAAAGGATTTCAAAATGAAATTATCAAGGGGTACCCCGATGGACTTTTTCATCCAGAACAGACTGTCAAAAGATCTGAAGCCTTAAAAATGGCCCTCCTTCAACAAAACAAAGAAATACCTGCTATTGTTGATGTACGCCCGTATAGTGACGTTCCCACAACAGAATGGTTTGCTCCATTTGCTAAAGTTTCTAAAGACCGCGGTTTATTTGTAGAAACCAGAACCAATGGTGGAGAACTTTTACCCGCGCAAAATGTAAATCGTGGCGATTTTGCCGAAATGATTTATCATTTAATTCAAAGTGAAAACGGTGCTTTATTCAGCCGTGCCACTTTTTATTCGGATGCATTGGCCGGACGTGGTACATCTAGCGGAGACCCATATAATCCCGGTATTTTTACGGCAGCTCATCGAACCTTACCATTTGGTACAATCGTAATTGTAAAAAATCTTGCTAATGGCCAAGAAGTAGAAGTTAAAATTAACGATCGCGGCCCTTTTGTTACAGGAATAGCCCTGGATTTATCCAAATCCGCATTTGCTTCTATTGCTTCTATTAGTGCTGGTATTATTAACGTAGAATTCAAAGTCAAACAGTAAAAATTAATCATAGCGCTCTAATTAATGTCGCTCGAGGAACTAATTCAAAGAAGAAAACACAGTAAAATCATTCCCAAAAAAATCCCTTTTTCTCAGGAGGTAAAAAGAGGAATATATATGTTATTCTTCACACTACTCGCCTTGATTGTTTTACTGGGGATTGTGTTTATGTTGAACACCAGTCAATCGACCCAAAAAGGTTACGTGGTCCAAAAAGAACAGTTCGATAAAGAAGCATTTTTATTAAGGAATCGTGAGCTTATAAATAAGATAATTGAAGCTCAGTCTTTTCAGACAATTCAGGATAGCGATATAGTCAAAGGCATGCAAAAGCCAGAAAGTGTAATTTATTTGGATGGAAACAGCACGCAAAACAAAAAGAAATAGTGCGCACAATCACATCTATTTTAAACACAATCGCAAGTACCTGTAGCTCAGCTGGATAGAGCGCAGCCCTCCGGAGGCTGAGGCCGCGCGTTCGAATCGCGCCAGGTACACCAGTGATCTTCATTAACACGAATCAAAAAGAGTATCATTCCTTGATCAACTCTCTTCTTGACCAATCTGGCCAATTGCTTTTGCAAAATCCCCAACCAATGTCTTCAACAAATTTTCCTTTGCCTTATCCGATTTAAAATTTGCCAAAATTTTTGACAATAGCTCATCTGCATTTTGGACCCCAAATTCTTTTTGCAAAACCGAAGATAACTCTCTTTCACCTTTTCTAAACGCGAGTGTGTAATGGTTGTTATCTGAAGCTTCTTTCGTTTTAGCAACAAAACGCCAATTATCATTTAAACCACTCATATTTTGAGGATCTTTATACTGATTTTCCCACATTAAAACCAACTTTTCGTCATTAACCTCAAAATCTGCAGTTATTTCTAGATGGTACCCTGCATGAATATCTCTTTTTAAAAACATCGGTACCCCATTAACCAAAGAAAATCCCTCTACATTCGCCTTTTCATTGAATTTCTCCTTTAACAGATTTTCCACTCTTCTTAACGCATCAATATCAACGTTACATTTTGCAGGCTCTCCATCATGACACTTTACGATTTCACCAGCATCAGAATGCCAATTTTCAACATCTACAATTTGCGCTGCACCATCATGTCCACGATCCATATCAAACAAATTAAAAAATTCAGTACGCGAATAATACTATAAGCTAACTTTTTGTCCAATATTGATTTTTGCCCTAATTAAAAGTCAATTTATTTAATTATTAACTTCTCTCCAAAAAAAACAGTATCGACTTCCAAACCTTTTTACTTAAAACCATTAACGGATGAGCCAAAGTTAAAGTAATCTTATTTTGAATGGCATTTTTCCTTATACCGGTACCATTGCCACCAGTCCGCAATCTGGAACTCCAAAACGGCACTATCATCAAGTCAAAAACCGTCCAGAGTGAAAGGCATCGCACATTTTTTAAATCTTCAGCCAAAGTCTTATTTAAATTTTTTAAAAATTTGCTGTCGGGTCGCATTTCTTTCACACCCTCGCCAAGATTAATTTTTGTTGTAAAATAAGCCCAAAGAGTACCATGGTTTGGCGCGGAAATCAGCACCAAATTATTAACCCGTTTGTTTCCACCCAGTCTTTGCACGTAATACCTGCTAATGATTCCGCCCATGCTAAAGCCAATCAGGTCAAATTTTTGACCCACCGGCAAACGTTCATCAATAAATTTACGCAACTGCTCCGCAGAATGGGCCAAAGAAACTTCTCCACCATTAGGCTCTAAATCTAACGCCAAAGTTATATAGCCTTTGTCTTCAAAGAACCTTCGCATCGGCGCAAACATAAGCGAACTATCTTTAATCCCATGAACGTAAATGATGAATTTGGAATTTGGCATGAGAACAAATTATTTATATTACCCAAGCTCAATCACCCGCGTAATTCCAATTCTATCAATAAAATACTGATCATGCGAGATTATGCACATTGCAATTTCCTGCTCCACTAAAAAGCGCTCTAAATCTTCTCTTAAAAATATATCCAGGTGGTTGGTAGGCTCATCCAAAAAAATCACGTCGGGCTTGTTAGTAAGCATAATAGCTAGTTCAAGCCTTCTTTGCTGTCCATAACTTAAATTCCCGATTTTTTCTTCCATGAATTCAGCAGGAAACAAATAAGAAGCTAAAATATTGCGACGCTGGGTATAATCTATCTCCGTACGCTTTCCAAACTCATCCAAAACCGTATTTTCTACATCCAGATCAGAAAATTGACGCAAATAACCAAGCTTGATTTCACTTCTTTGAACTATTTGTCCATCAAAATCTTTATCATGTCCGGCCATAA
>CAZOQT010000005.1:0-50554 GCA_964582265.1 uncultured Candidatus Peribacteria bacterium | reverse complement strand
TTGATTGGTGAGCTTGGCGTAATTTTGATCCTGTTGAGTTAAAATATTTATAAGTTCAGGATTGCCCTTGATGAACATTGGCGAACCAAAAAGGCTGATGGAAAGGTTTAAATAATAGGAATTATGCGGATTTTGAGAAATTGTTTTGTTAAATAAACTCCAGGACGCATTTTGATCCACAAAAAACATTTTGAGCGCTTTACTTAAATTTTGGTCCGCTTTGACGATGTTGATGGAGTAATTGAACGAGAAGAAAGCGATCAGAAATGCGCCCAAAATGACAGGAGCCAGCAACAATTTTAATGCTTTGCTTTTTTGCGGCAAAGTTACCATCCTGAAAGTCGTAACTTCCGACAGCAAGATCGTCCAAAAAGCCAGAAAGTAAATCATTTCCGCAGAGAAGGTGAAGCTGAATTGCAAAGAAACATAAGTGGCAATTAATGCGGACATAGCAATTTTGCTTTCTAATGATTCCGTTTTATTTTTGATGATGCAAAATCCCAGAAAAATAATCGGTACCAAATAAAGCAAAAAGCCGATTATGCCTTGATCAATCAAGACCTGAAGGCCTTCACTGTGAACGCGGTCGGGCGAGTCGTACATTCTTTCGGTTTCATAAATGTCTTTGGTGAGCACGGTTTGGCTGGCTTGGTAATAGGCTTCCGGGCCGATGCCGATAATTGGATGGCTTGTGATGATTGGGATCGCGCCTTTCCACAAAATCGAGCGGCTCTCAAAGGAGCGGAAAGATCCACTCAACAAAACAATTACCAGTGTGATGCCGATTGTGGCCGTGAACAGGAATGGGGCGATTTTTCCTTTTAAGTTTTGGAACATCAAAATGGCGATGGCCACGCCGATGCCCAAAAAGGTGGCGCGATTGAGAGTGGTGAAAAGGGCGAAGGAAATGATAGCTACGGATAATGTTTGTAAGATTTTTTTTGCGTTTGAGGTTGGGTTTTTAAATGCCTCCAGGGCGCGGAAAAGGCTCACAAAAAAAGGGAAAATCAGCCATTGTCCTAACATATTAGGTTGGCCGATGGTGGCGTAAGCTCGGCCGCTAAAATTGTTGATGTCGCCGATTGGATATGGGTCCAGGTGAAAATATTGCAAAATGGCGTAGATCGAAATCAGTGCTCCACAAAAAAGTGTAAGGTTGAAAAAGATGTTTTTGATTTTTCGGTCCTGGAAAATTTGCAAACAAATCAGGAAATGTGCAAGGTAGAAAATCCATTGTAGTAAGCCCTGCATGCGTTCGTATAATCCCCAAAAGCTTTCGCTGGGGCTTATGGAAAAAATGGTGGAAAGTGTTAGAGATGCTAGCCAAAGTGCGGTGTAAATGAGGATTTTTTTGTTGTGGGCGATTTTTTCTCCAAGTAAAATTTTGAGCGAAAAAAGAAATATTCCGGCACCAATAAAAATTATGGCATAGCCTACTTTTGGTATTTCATAAGGGATATTGCCCCACGGATTTAAAATTAGCGGGACTGAAAAAATGAGTAGGTACCAAAGATTTTGGAGTGAAAGGAATTTTTTCATGACGAAGTCTGGCTTTTTATGTTTGCCAATTCAGTTCGGCAAAATCTTTGTAAATATAGTCTTGTCGCAGGTTCTAATCAAACTGGTTTGGGGTGAGCGCAATCAAAACTATTTTGCGCTGATCGCGGTCGTCCGTTTTTGCTGATATTTTTGGTCGATCGAGTGGGCGATTTCGTGATGCTGGAGGCAAAGTGGTGCCAGGTAATGCGGGTCGTTATTTTGGCTTAGAACAAACCTTTGCGAGTGGTGGATGTTTTGTGTGGACTTGTTGCAGCCTGGGATTGAGCACTTGTCGCCATGCTCTTTTTTTAGCAGATTTTTGACTTTTACGGTTAGGTAGCGAGACGGTTTTTTGAGCGGGAATCCAATTATAGCGCGTAGTTCGTTTTCGGCTTGTAGTTCTTTTTGCTTATCTTCTTGTTCAGCCAAAACCGCTTGTGCGATTTTTTCCTTTTCTGCTGCGATTTCTTGGTCGCGCCTTTGGAGAAGTTCGAGCAAAATTTCATTGATGTTGAGCCCTTTTTCGTCCAGCTCTTTTAATTTGTTTTTTAGTTCTGGCGAGAATTTTTCCAGCAATTTGACGTTTTCGAATAAATCTGTTTTTTGCGTGTGCACGTGCACAGATTTTGGTTCAAAAAGTGGCTTTTGTGAGCCGTTTTGATTTTCGGATTCCAGTGCGCCGGAAGAGTTCTGATTCAAATTTTCTTTGGCAAATTTTTCATCTCGAACAAAAGTTTCAAGCGCTCGGTTTGAAAGAATTTTTGATTGTTCGGCTAAAATTTCCTGATTTTTTGGTGTAGCGATTGAGGCGATGCGCGCGAGTTTGTTTATGCTAACCTCGCCGTTAACAAGCAAATTTTGCAAAACTGGTTTGTCTGAAAATTTCTTATCCAAATTGAGTGCTCTGCGAACCTGTTCTTCGCTCATCCCCGCTAATTTTTTCGCGAACACGAAAATTGAATCAAAACCTTTGCGCTTGTATAAACGGCGTTTGTTTACTTCTGGCAAAAGTCCGGCAAATCTTTGCCGCCAGATTCTGGCTTGTTCGCCGAAATATTGGCACAGTGCGAGTAATTTGCTGTCGTCCATTTTTGCGATTTTTTCCTGGTCTAAGTTTTGAGTTTGCATATGAATTTTTGATTATGCGTTTTGAATTTTACAGCGTTGCTTTTCCTCTTTCTGCTGCGCTTTATTGAATATTAGAATTATACATTTTTTGGATTAAAAATCGAACTTTCCGACTTGAAATCGCTTTAAAAGTGCGGCGCAATATATGTGCATTTTGCGGCTAGCTTAAGCCACAATTCAGGCCTTGCGCAATTGGAAGTTTGCATTGTTGGTAAGTGTGAGAATAGTCGGCTGTAATATTTTTTATTTGGCGTATTATACTGTTTGGATTATTTAATTTTGCCCTTATGAAAAAATCAGCCATTTCAATCGTGGTTATTTCTTCTTTGCTGTCGAATTTTGTGCTTGCACAAGCTCAAATCGCGCCGACGCAAACTTCTGGCAACACCGGTACTGTTGCAGCCGCTTCTTTCTCTGATGTTGCTGCCAATCGCACCGATGCCAAAGCAATCGAAACTTTAAAAGCAGACGGAATTATCCAGGGGTATTCTGATGGTACATTTAAACCTGAATCAGAAATGACTCGCGCGGAATTTGTGAAGATTTTAATCGCTCCAATTACGGGAACTTTGGATCCCAATGACCCAGATGCTGCGAGCAATCCAAATCGTCAAAATTGTTTTGTTGATGTTAAGAATGAATGGTTTGCGCCATATATTTGTGAAGCAAAAGCGCGTGGCGTGGTGAGCGGTGTGGGCGATGGCAAATATTTCAAACCTGGAAATAAAATCAAATTTACAGAAGCATCCAAAATCATCACAAATACTTATAATTTAAGTAAAGGTCAGCCAGACAGTGCAATTTGGTTTAAGCCTTTTGTGGATGCGCTCGCAAGTCAAAAAGATATTCCTTTAACTGTTGATTATTTTGATGAAAACGTGACCCGTGGGGAATCGGCGGAAATGATTTATAGAATTCATGACAAAGTCACGAACAAAGCTTCAAGAACATTTAATGAAATTAATGGAAATGGCTTAGTGCAAGCAAATTCTTGCGTGGATTTTCAGCATAGATACGCAGAGCAGATGCAGTCAAATAATATGGGTTCTGGCATGTATTTGATGGAAGCTGTTGGTGTTCCAGCTCCGGCACCTATGGCTCCGGCAACGGATTCGGTAATGAATTCTGCGCAAAAAAGTGCAACTTCTGGCACAGGTTCTAGTGCTGCTTCTGATTATTCTTCCACGAATGTGCAGGTTCAGGGTGTGGATGAAGCTGACATAGTGAAAAATGATGGTCAATATATTTACACCATAAAGGGACGCACGGTGCGTGTGGTCCAAGCTTATCCAGCTAACGCCATGAAAGAATTGGCGCAAATCAGTATTGATCCGGACCAGAATTTTTATCCAAAAGAGATGTATGTTTCAGGGAATAAACTGATTGTGGTTGGGCAGTCCGGCGGGTATTTTTATCCGATGGTGAAAATGGCGCGGCCGGCTGTAGGTTTTACGACCATGCCATATTATCGTTCCACTCAAAAAACAAAATTGGTGATTGTGGATATTACAAATCATGAGCAGCCAAGCATTGTTAGACGTGTTGATTTTGATGGTAATTACAATACTTCTCGTCGCGTGGGGGATACTGTTTATATGGTGATGAATGACTATCCTTCTTTTCCGTATTTTTATCAGCAAGAAAGAACAGAAAGCGAACTTAATGCGGAAAATTTTCTGCCCAAAATGAAAGATTCAGTTTCTGGCAAAGAAGAATTAATAGTGCCTTGTTCAGGCATTAAGATGTTCCCAAAAACCTCTTCATATAATTTTTTGATTACGGCTGCAGTGCCGGTAGAAAATTTAACACAAACTGTTCAGCGTGAAGTGATTGTGGGGAATGTTGAACATGTTTACGCGTCGACTTCTAATTTATATGTGGCGGCGACTGATTATCGTGGAGGATATTATTTTGCGCCTGAAAGCGTGCAAAAAACAGCTCTGTATAAATTCGCGCTTGGGAATGGAACAATCAAATTTGCAGGTTCTGGAAATGTAAACGGAACGGTCTTAAATCAATTTAGTATGGATGAAGATGCGGCTCAAAATGTGCGCATTGCTACAACGCAAACGCAGTATTATCCGGGGCCGGTTCCAATGATTGATGGCGCGGGCACAACAATGCCAATCAGATGGACTGAGCCAAAAATCAGCAATAATGTTTTTGTGTTAAATTCTGCGATGAAGCAAATTGGTGCGGTAACGGGTATTGCTCCGGGCGAAAATATTTATGCTGCCAGGTTTGTTGGTGGGCGCGGATATTTGGTAACTTTTAAGCAGATCGATCCGCTTTTTGTGATTGATTTATCTGTTCCAACGGCACCACGCATTTTGGGTGAACTAAAGATTCCTGGTTATAGCAATTATCTCCATCCATATGATGAAAACCATTTAATTGGTTTTGGAAAAATGGTGGATGAAAGCATTGATGCGGACAAGGTGCACAGTCCAAGCGCGGTTTATTATACTGCTGTGCAGGGGATGAAGCTGGGATTTTTTGATGTGACGAATGTGGCGGCGCCAAAACAGATGTATAGTGAAATTATTGGTACTCGTGGAACGGACAGCGAGGTTTTGACCGATCATCGTGCGCTTTTGTTTGATAAAGCTAAAGGATTGATGGCTTTCCCGATTACCGTTTATCAAGGAAGTGGTTCTGCGGATAGTGTGGGAGGTAGTGACTATTATGGCACTCCAGTTTTTGAAGGCGCTTATGTTTATAAGGTGGGGCTGGCCGATGGATTTAAGTTGCAAGGCAAAATAGCCCATGCAGATAACATTATTAGACGTGCGCTTTACATTGGCGAAAATTTATACACGGTTTCGGCTTCTATGATTAAAGCTAACTCGCTTAGCGATTTGCATGAACTTGCAAGCCTGGTTTTGAAAGATTTGGGCGATGAGGCGGGTACGGGTGTAGATGATGGCTTAAAGCCAATACCGATGCCTTTAGCGTTTTAAAATCAGCTGCGCTTACTTACTTTAAGCCGCTTTCGCAATTTCTTCCCATTCGGCATCGATCGCAGCCAGTTGATCGTCTGATGTGGTATTAGGAGCGCTTTGCCCGTTTAAAACTTCTTGAGTAATTGCAGCGATTCTTTCTTGAATAAGCTCATCAGCCGATTTTGCTGGTTTTTCCGTTGTTGCTTGGTCAGCTACTTTAATAGGCTTGCTAAGCTCATCCTTGGTGATTTCATCAATTTTGGCCTGTATCGCATCAACTTTTTGAATTGATGCATGTTTTTCTGTAATTCCAGTTTTTTCCACTGCTGGAATTTGAGGCAAGTTGATTTCTGGAATTTCTGGAGAATTTGGTGAAGCTGGATTAGATTCAAGTTGCGCTGTTTTTTCTGCTAATGGAGTTATTTTTAACATTAATTCGTGAATTGGAGTTTTGGCGTCACTGCCTGCTTCAATGTTTCTTTTCCATTGATCAAGAATGTAGATTGCTCCTGATTTTTTATTTGGGTCGTAGGTTTGTCCTTTTGACTCCGCTGATTGTTTGTCTAAACTCTGTTGGATTTGTTTAGCACGCTCGATAAATTCTAAAGCGTTAGTTTTTGTGTTATCTGCGCGGAATGGAGTCGCTTCAAAAGATTTAATTGTTTCTTCCAGTGTTTTTGCAATTGGAAGTTTACCTCTTTTTAGTTCATTAAATCGTTTTAGATCGTTTTGATCATTAAAGTTAATTTCACCATTTGCATCTGTTTGAATATCAAAATGGAATTTATCACTTGCTGCTGGTGTGCCAGTCTTGCTTATAATTGCGCCAAAAAGCAGGCGATCATTTAGCGAATTTGCAAAAGCTTTTTCCACGTCCAAAATTTGAGCATTTGGATTTTGACTTAGGAATTTATTTAAAACCTTTAAATGATCTTCAAAGTAATGGCCTGTGCCATTAGTTCCTTGAGGATAAATCTGTACCGCTTTTTCTAGGAAAGCTTTATATAGTTCAATGCGATTAGGTGAGTTGGTGAAAGTTTTAGCAGCGACGTTTTCAATGGCTCTCGCAATGCTTTGTGCATCTTTAACCGCTGAAAGTAATTTTTTAAATCCAGGATTTGCGGAAGTATCCGTTTCAATAGTAAAGTTTGTAGTTTTGGCTTCGGCTGATTTTGGAGTGGAAGGAGCTACTTGATTATCAGAAGGTGCATTTTTTGCCGATGGTTCAGTGGCTGGCTTTGGGTTTGCGCTTGCGGTTGCAGTTACGCTTGCTTTTGCGCTGGTTTCATTAACATCCGATTTGGAATAGGCATATGTTAAAACTCCTGCTCCGATTGCCGCTGCTGCACCAGCTGTTCTTGCCAAAGTTTTGTTGGAAGGGAGCATTGATTTGAACTTTTCCCAAGCGTTGTTTAAGCTGGCTACTACTTTTCTCTCCCAGGTCATGGCTGGGGTCTTTGCTGTTATCATGCCAGGGTGTACGGATGTTTCTGGCTTTGGTGGTAACATGGTTGTTTTTACCTGGCTTGGGATTGATGGAGTCCTGGATGTTGCTTTAGGGGTTGTGTCATTCTTATCTTCATCGGGGGTAACTTCATCAAAAATACTAGGTGTGGGTGCTGCCTGTGGGATTTGTGGATTACTTAGATCGACTCCTACTTTGGCTAAAATTCCGGCTACGTCGCTATCATAATGTGTCTCTCTTTTTTTTGCTGGAATACTGGCTGCTGGTGGATTTGTTTTTAGGTTATTTGTTGTGGCTTGGATGATAGCGCCAGTTCCATTATTTTCGTTTAACAAATGGTTCATGGTTTTCGCACCGGGTACACCATTTGTGTTGTTGGTTGCGGCGGGTGCGCTCATGTATGGTGGAATTGTCGCTGGCTTTGGTGTTGAGGCAATTGCAGCGTCTTCATCAGTGACTTCAAGTTCACTTGCAAAAGGAGCGCTGGTTCTAAATGCTGCAGCTATTCCTCTAAGAAATTTGTCTGATATGCCATCCGGTTTTGCTGGTTTATTACTCTGTTTTTCAGAAATTATACCTGCGAATAATAAGGTAAGTTCCGCTGGAAGAGTTTCTATTCCATGTGGGCGGTGTTCTTTTAAAAACTCGGTAAACTCATGTGGGCGAGTTTTAATTACTTCTGCAGCCAATATTTTTGCTGATAGTTCAGTGTCCAGACCTGTAATATTTTGTTGCATGGCTGAATAGATCTCTTTAGCTTTTTCATAAGCTTCTGGGTACTTTTCTCTGTAAGGTAAGCCTAAAATTCTTTCCATAGTGATTTGGTGATATATTGTTAAGTTTAGATCTTGCCACTTTTTTAATTAACTGTCAATAGCTGTGGTACGTTCACATCAATGGTCTTTTTTTGCACCAATTATAACGCAACGAAGCCGTTTTACTTACATTTTTTGGTGATTTTTATAGCTGATTAGCGTTTATTAGCATTTTTTTTAACATTATCTTTTTTTTATCCTCAAAAAAAGGTATAAGAATTGCAGAATTTTACATTCATCCTATGAAAAAATTTTTAGGCAGCGACGTTCTTTCGGCCGCTGATTTTGGTCGTGAAGATATTGATCACATCTTGGAAACAGCAGAGAAACTTTTGCCTGTTGCTTTAAAAGAAAAAACGTCAAATTTGCTGGCTGGAAAGTTGATGGCGGCGCTTTTTTATGAACCAAGTACCAGAACAAGATTAAGTTTTGAGACTGCCATGAATCGTCTTGGTGGACGAGTGATTTCTGCGGTGGGCATGGAACATTCATCGCTTTCTAAAGGTGAAACTTTGTACGATACAGCCAAGGTGGTAGAAAATTATGCTGATGTGATTGTGGTACGCCATCCTGGGACAGGCTCGGCTGCTGAACTTGCTGAAAGCGCTTCGGTGCCGGTTATTAATGCGGGTGATGGGGCGGGGGAACATCCTACTCAAGCTTTGCTGGACCTGCTTACAATCAAAAAAATGCATGGCCAGATCGATGGATTGACTGTAGCGATGGTTGGCGATTTAAAATACGGTAGAACTGTGCATTCGCTATCGCAAATGCTTTCTCACTATGGTGCTAAATTGATTTTTGTTTCTCCGGATGCGCTAAAAATGCCGGACAGTGTGAAAGCGGTTTTGAGTGGGCGCGGGGTGGTTTTTGAAGAAATGGAGCAACTTGAGCCGGCTTTAAAACAGGCTCAAATTGTGTATAGCACGCGTGTGCAGCGGGAGCGTTTTGCGGATATGGCCGAATACGAGCGCTTTAAACATTATTACATTTTGACGCGCGCACTGATTGAAAAATACAATCCAAAAATGACGATTATGCATCCACTGCCAAGAGTTGGCGAAATCGCGATGGACGTGGACGGGCTTCCAGGCGCTGCTTACTTTAAGCAGGTTCAAAACGGGGTAGCGGTAAGGATGGCGCTGCTGGCTTTGGTTTTGGGTGCCGACCTTTGAGGTCGACCTCAAAGGTCGTGGCAGGGTTTTGCTCTTCCGCTCGACATTTCTTGTGGTTCAGTGTGGATCACTATTTTGCCAATGTGCGGCCACTTTGATTTTATTGTAAATTCAAGAACATCCGCAGCCTGATGAACATCTTCTAACAAAACATCTCCTTCAAAAACAGCATGACAGGAAATAAAAAATTTGTTTCCGCATTTGCTGATTTTAAGGTCATGAATACTGCGAATTAGTTTAATATTTTGTGCTGAAGATATTATAAAATCCTGCAGTTTTTTATTTTCTTCGCCAGAAACGTGCTGGGTTTGAACAACATCGGCATGGACCGGTTCTATGTGCGTGCTGATTATTAAATTCTTATCTATTTCTTCCTGAATTCTTTGTTCTAAATCTGTAGCGATTTTGTGTGCTTCTTTCAATTTAATATGAGGATTTACTTCCAGCTGATAGCTTAAGTTTTTTTGTTTATTTTGAGTGTGGATGATGACGTTGGAAATATGCAGCTCATGACGCGATGCTACTATTTTTACCTGTTCAATGATGGTTTCTGAGTCTAATGGAAGTGGTTTAAGATGAATTGTGATGTCTGATCCGGGAATTTCCTTGCGAATTTCTTCTATTATGAGATTGGTAATCTCGTGCGCTTTAATAAGCGGTAATGTGCGACTTACATAGACGGTCATGTCTATAAATGTATCAATCCCAATTGGTCGAACGCGGACTTTTTCTACGGTAATTACTCCTTGTGTGGTTTTAACAATTTCCGTAATGCTTTCACGCAAGCCTTTTGGTGCAGCATCGGTCAAAACTTCTAAAGTGCGCTTGCCAAGGTTGTATCCGGCATATGCCACAAAAATAGAGACGCCAATTGCGGCATAGGCATCGGCAGATTTTATTCCAAAAGCCACCAAGGCTAAACCAATTAAAACTACAATCGAACTTAAAATATCGGAACTAAAATGAAGTGCGTCTGCTTCCAGGGCCTGACTATTTGTTTCTTTGGCGACTTTGGTAAGTGCGCGAGAACGTGAAAAATCCACAACAATAGAAATGATTATTACCGCAAAGGTGTACCAGGTGGTTTCAATTTCTATGCTGTCGGACATTAAGCGTTCTATTGATTCATAAATAATCCAACCACTGGTTATAAAAAGTAAACCGGTTTCAATTAAAGCCGAAACACTTTCGATTTTGCCGTGGCCGTAATGGTGGTCCTCGTCTGCGGGTTTATCGCCGGCTTTAACCGCAAAATAGGTGAGTAGCGCGGCGCCAAGATCAAGGGCGGAATGGGCGGCTTCGGAAATTATTCCAATACTCATGCTTAAAATGCCCACAATCAATTTCATGACAGTTAGTCCAAAACTGGCGAAAACAGAACTTAAAGCTACATTTTGTTTGGCGGTGGTTTGCATATTTAACCTCAAAGGTTGGGTGGTTGATAAAGTTTAATTAAATTTAATAGAATTTAATGGCCAACCTCAAAGGTCCCTACGGCTTCGCTGATATTTTTATACCCGTCTTTTTTAAGCAGTTCAGCGAGTCCCATATTGATGCTGCTGATGGCTTGTGGCCCTTCGTAAATCATACCGGTAATGAGCTGGATAAGTGACGCGCCGGCTTTTATTTTTTTATAGGCATCTTCGGCCGTAAAAACCCCGCCGCAGCCAATAACCACAAGTTTGCGATGTAGCGTGTGGCTCTTTTTATAAATGTAACGGATCTGTTCGTTAGAAAGATCTTCCTGCACTTTTCCGCTTATACCTCCCACTTCTGGCATAAAATCATCTTTGTGAATTTTATGGTTTTCTCTTTTTTTGGTGAGGTTGGCGCAGATGATGCCGTCAACTTTGTGTTTGCTGACAATTTGTAAAATTTGATCGAGTTGTTCCTTTGATAGATCCGGCGAAATTTTTAAGAAAATTGGTTTGTTGCAAGGAATTTTATCGGTTTCGGTTAAGAGCGCTTCCAGTTTATGTGGTTCTGTAAAAGGTTCGCCGCCAAAGGCGTTTGGGCAGCTGATGTTGATTGTGATGTAGTCGCCAATATGCGTGAAGTGCTTGAAAGCCTTAACGTAATCTTTTATTCCGGCCTGCGTTTCGCAAGTTTGAGCGTTGTTGGTTTTGGCAATGCTGATTCCTACCGGAAATTTAAAAGGCCGTTTTTGGATTTGCTCTGCAAGGCGGGCGGAAATCTTTTCGCAGCCGTCGTTTTTAAGGCCATAGTAAACTACTAAACTTTTTGATTTTTTTAAACGCCAAAGACGAGGTTTTGGGTTTCCGGCACAGTATTCACCGGTTATGGATCCAACTTCTTCAAAGCCAAAACCGACTTCCGGCAAGATCTGGGTAAGTTCGGCGTTTTTGTCGAATCCCGCTGCCAGTCCGATTGGATTTGGAAATTTAATGCCAAGAATATTTTGTTCAAGTGCTGGGTTTTTATAATAAAACATGGCTTTGGTTAAGCCTCTGCCCAAGGCAAATCTGCCTAAAATTTTACCAACTTTATTCATGGAGTCGTGTACGTCTTCTGGATCACGTTTAAAGAAAATTGGTTTAAGAAAAGTTTTATACCCAAATTTTATGAAACCGTTTCTGACTGATATAAATGGGTTTTGCATATGGGGGTTAGGGTAGTTGTTTGCGTTTGTGCACGCAGCACAACATATTCTATGCTTTTATTGGGTGTTGGCAATGTGTCTTTGTTGATATTTCAGATTTTTTACTTTCATAGTAGAATGACGTCAGTTATTTTTTAACTAATTTTTCATCTATGATGTATCAATTCCAAAACGGCGGAGATAATTTTTATTTTTTTGCCGGTTATGCATTGCACGCGCTTTTTATGGCGATGTTTATCATTGGTGCAATCTTGTTGATCATCTGGATGGTTAAAAACTTAAAAGCAAAGCAGCTTTTAAGGTGGACGGTTATTTTGTTGGCTGCTGGACTTATTGGAAGCTTGATTACTTTTCGTTCAGAAGTTCGCTTTTGGGATGGCATGTTGAATGGTGGTTTTCGTGATGGCAAACGTACCCTGTTTTATAGTGATGACGCAAATTTCCCACCAATGATGAAGCAATGGCTTGAATCTCAACAATCAAGTCAAAAAGCTTCAACTCAAACAACCCAGACAAATACACAAAAAACTCAAACTCAGGTTAAAAAATAATAAATACAGAATCTGCATTGAGCGGGATTATTATTTAATTATTTTTTATGAAGATTTTTGCCCTTACTAACGCGCAAATTGTTACGCCGAATGAAATTTTTTGGGGATCGGTGATAATTAGTGATGGTAAAATTGTGGAGGTGCAACGGGGCAAGGAGTTGAATTTGGGTGGAGCGATGGGTAATTCGCAAAAGATTATCAATCTGGAAGGCAAATATTTACTTCCAGGTTTGATTGATGTGCACGTGCATTTTAGAACTCCGGGAAATCCGGAAAAAGAAGATTGGCTGACCGGTTCAAAGGCGGCGCTGGCTGGTGGAGTGACCACGGTTTTGGAAATGCCGAATACTAATCCGCCCACAATCGATGAAAAAGCTTTGAATGAAAAGCGCAAATTGGCTGGTAAACAGGCGCTTATTAATTATGGTTTTTATGTTGGCGCGATGAGGGAAAACGTAGAAGAAATTAAGGATTTAAAAAACATTGCCGGTGTGAAAATTTTTATGGGGAGTTCCACGGGTGGGCTTCTGCTGGATCAAAAAGAGGATCTGGAAAAGTTCATGGCGGAAAACGCAGGGCCGCAAGGTCCGGAGGGCGAGTCCAAAAATGCCCATCTGTTAGCGGTTCATGCGGAATTAAACAGTTGCATTGATGAGCACGCTAAAAAATATGAAGCGGAACACGGTGGATCTTTGGCGCGGGCAGAAGCGGCGACCCATTCCAAAATTCGCGCGGCAGAGTGCGCGCACGAGGCGGTTAAAGAAGTCCTGCATTTGGCTAAAAAGTATGACGCGCGCGTGCATATTTGCCATGTTTCGAGCGCGTTGGAATTGGAATCCATCCGTAAATTTAAAAATGGCGGGCCTAAAGCTTTACAGCAAAATGTGAGTGTGGAGGTTACTCCGCATCATTTGTTTTTGACTGATCAGGATTATGAAAAATACGGAAATTTGGTAAAGGTTAATCCGCCGCTTAGGTCTGCGCATGACCAGGTGGCCCTTTGGGAAGCGGTAAAGGACGGTACGGTGGATATGATTGCGACTGATCACGCACCGCATACTCTTGAAGAAAAGCAGTTGCCGTACGAGCAGGCGCCAAGTGGTGTTCCGGGCGTTCAGACCATGTTGCCGCTTTTATTAACAGAAGTGAATGCCGGGGTTATAACTTTGCAAAAAGTGGTTGAACTGTGCGCGGCTAATCCGGCGCGCTTGTTTGGAATCGCGCATAAAGGTGCGATTGAGGTCGGTTATGATGCCGATTTAACGGTGGTGGATCTTGATTTGGAGGAGCGCATTTGCCATCGCTATTTGTGGACTAAGGTTGACTGGTCGCCATTCCATAATTGGGTGTTGAAGGGCTTTCCGGTTATGACTTTTGTTGCCGGCGAACTTAATTATGAGTGGCGCGATAAATTTGGCAGATGGCCTGGCAAAGAGGTCGAGTTTGTGGGGTGAGGGGCTTTAAATCCCTTGTGTTCTAAGCGCGCGAATGATAAAAAGTTCGTTGTATTTTAAATTTTTACAGATATGTCAGTAATCGATGGCGCTGTTTGTGATGATGAAGTCTTGGAAGATATGGCAAGTGCAGAGGAAGGATCAGGTGTTTTTGTAAAGGATGAAGCTAGGGAAATTGATGAATTTGGTCAGATTGATAAGGATTTAAGAAAGAGATTAGCTAGGGTTTATGATTCTTTGGCAAAGAAGCAGGGTGTAGAAAGTGTTGTTGGTATTGAACCTGGCGAGATAATTGGTAAATTGCTGGATCAGGTTGTGGGTGTTTTGAATGCGCCATTTTCAGCGGAAAATGTTCGTAGGGCGGATGAGTTGTTGAGGGATTTGGAAGATAAGATTAATAAAGAGTAAGGTTATATTTTAGTTGAGCTGGTATGTGTGCATGTGGTGTACATGGGTTTGTATTCTCGAGTATTTGTGCGCATGCGCGCGGCATGTGTGCTTGTGGCTTTTGCTTGCCATTTTTAGCGCTGCTGTAAAAACCCCCGACAGCCATTTTTGAAAGTTGTGCAAAACTTGTGTGGGTGGGGTGCATAGCAAAGCGCCCCCACGACCTTTCGGTATGGGGGACGCGATGCCTAGCCCTCTCGTAGTCACCTCCTGCAAGCAGGGGTTTAACGAAAGCATTTAATTGAGAGTTGAGAGTGCGGCGGTCCGCCGCGGGGACGATTGCGTCGCCCCCGCGGCGTCCGTGGCAGCGCGTCGTCTAGAACAGCGTGACGAGGTTTCCTTCCTTGTCGAAGGCCTCCAACTGGGGGTTCCCGTTGTTGTCGAACGCGAGATCCACGTCAGAATAGTTCTTGGTCAACAACGCGCTGGTCTCGTTGGTCGTCACGAGCGTGACCTCGGTGGTCCGGCGCGCCGAGCACCTCCAGATCTTGAACTTGCCGTACTTGCCGGCGTTCTTGGCGATCTCGCGCACGAGCGGCAGGAGGTCGACCGTGATCCGACCGAAGATCGCGAGACCTGCGCGGCCGTCCTCGAGGACGTATGCCGCGCGGATGTCGACGCCGGACACCTGGGACAGCTTGATGGTGCCGACGTCCGTCTCGTCGATGTAGAGGATCTCGCCATCCGGCTTGATCCTCATGCAGCGCGCCTCGCCGAAGAATGCGCCGCAGTCGGTCGAGACAGCCAGAATCACCTCGGGAACGGTCATGGTCTTCATGTCATTGTCCTCGTTCGGAATGAATTCCTCCCAGCCACGTCAAGCGGCTAGGGTCCAGTTAGTAACATTCATGTAATGAGAGATCGCGGAAGTGCGAAACCGGTCGCAAATGCGATCATCGCTCGTCACAAGTATTTTCCTTTCGTAGAACTTGTGTGAGCAACAAGCTACCAAATGAATTTGGCAATTTGCTGCTCACATAAGCTAGAAAGCATCTCAAAACTCTCAATTTTTAAAGAGCAAGGCTTCTGCATGCTGTTAAAGCATAACAGAGTTGGGATTGTACCATATTTAAATTATATGTCAATATTAAGAAAAGCAGGTGATTTCATTAATTCCAAATCAAGCTTTCTTCATTAAAAATTTCTAAAATCTACCATTGAGTTGGGCTCGTAAAAGTGCTTAAATAAATGCGCGCGGGGCAGTGCCAATTTATAAGCAAAATCCATGAACCTAGAAACTACTTTTTGCGGCGTGAAGTTTAAGAACCCTCTGGTGTTGGCATCTGGTGTTTTGGGTGTGACCGGTGCAAGCCTAAAAAGCGTTGTCAAAAAGGGCGGCGCGGGCGGTGTAACCACTAAATCAATTTGGCGAGAGGGGCATCAGGGGCATCCTAATCCGGTTATTATTGCCAACGACCATTACATGCTTAATGCGGTTGGGCTTCCGGATGCGGGAATAGAAAAGGCTCATATTGAAATTGGTGAGTATCTTAAAGAAAAACCCGCTCCATTAATTGCCAATATTGTTGAATCTAAAATTGAACATTTTGCGGAAGTGGCAGAAATGGTTTCTGCGCTTAAGCCAGACATTATTGAAGTGAATATTTCTTGTCCGAATGTGGAAGATGAATTCGGTAAGCCATTTTCCTGTTCCAGAGTGGATGCGGCTGCGGTAACTGCAGCGGTTCGTGCGCGCACAAAATTGCCGATTGTGATCAAGTTAAGCCCAAACGTATTAAACATTGCCGAAATTGCGCGCGCGGTTGTTGATGCCGGCGCGGATGGAATTACAGCCATAAACACAGTCGGTCCTGGGCTTATGATAGACCTGGAAACCCGCGAACCGATTTTGGCGAACAAAGTTGGCGGAGTGAGCGGTCCAGCCATCAAACCAATAGCAATTAAGGCTGTTTACGACATTCACAAAGCTGTGCCAAAGACTCCAATTATTGGAACAGGCGGCATTTTAACCGGTGAAGACGCTCTTGAAATGATTATGGTTGGTGCGACTTTGGTGGGCGTTGGAACAGCGGTTTATTATCGAGATATAACCTGTTTTGGGCTGATCGCCAATGAAATGAAACAGTGGGGTAAAGCGCATAAAATCAAGAATTTGGATGAACTGCGTGGAACAGCTCATAACGGCGATTACTCCAAAAAATTTCAGAATTTTAATTAATGCGCGAAACAATGGCTCAAATTTCAAAAAAATTCGACATCCCCAAATCAATCCCAATTAAAAAAATCATCACAGAAACGCCTTACGTTAAGACTTTCGTGTTCAAGCATGAATTAAAAACGGCGGATGGTAAGCCGTCAAAGCCTGGCCAATTTGTTAATTTGTGGTTGCCGCGTGTAGATGAAAAGCCGATGAGTATTGCTTATGATGATGGCAAAGAATTCTGGGTGACAATGTTTGCGGTTGGGCCTTTTTCTAAACGCATGCACACTTTAAAGCCTGGTGATTTGGTAGGGGTGCGAGGTCCATATGGTACTCATTTTACGGCTGGAGATGGCGGTGAATTTAAAAAGGGACAACACCTGGTTATGATGGCGGGTGGATATGGTGCGGCGCCACTTTATAATTTGGCTGTGACTGCAGTTAAAGCCGGCTGTAAGGTCGATTTTGTGATTGGGGCGAGAAGTAAAGAACATTTGCTTTACATCAATCGTATTAAAAAATTAAAGAACGTGAAATTGCATATCACGACCGATGATGGATCTGTTGGATTAAAAGGCTACAATACGCTGATTTTGGAAAAGCTGATTAATGATCATAAGGCTGCTAAATCCGCAAAGGCAGCAAGGGCTGTGAAATCGGCAAAAATAGACTGCGTGTATACCTGTGGTCCGGAAATGATGATGAAGCGCATTTCTGATATGTGCTTTGCGGCCAAAATTAATGCGCAGGTTTCTATTGAGCGCTACATGAAGTGCGGATTTGGGGTTTGTGGGCAATGCTGTACAGATCCAAACGGTGAAAGAATGTGTAAAGAGGGCCCGGTTGTGGACAATAATAGGGCGCGTAAAATTACCGAATTTGGCCAGTATCATCGTGATCTGGTTGGTAAATTACATAAATTTTAGGCATTTTCTTGTATAATTTACAGTTTTACTTGATTCGCTATGCAACAATATAAAGAAAATTTTATAAGATTCCTGGTTAAATCTAATACACTAAAATTTGGCGATTTTACACTTAAAAGTGGGCGCAAGTGTCCTTATTTTTTGAATTTGGGACAATTTTATACGGGAGAATTGATTACTCAGCTTGGAGCGTTTTATGCGGCAGCACTGCGTGAATATCTTAAGGATTATGATACTATTTTTGGCCCTGCCTATAAGGGGATCCCTCTGAGTGTTGCGGTTTGTACTGCTTTATATGAACATTTTGGAATCAATGTTGCGTATGCTTTTAACAGAAAGGAAGCCAAAGATCATGGTGAAGGCGGCATGATAGTGGGCGCGCCAATCAGAAAAGATTCCAAATTGGTGATTGTAGATGATGTGATGACGGCTGGAACCGCGATGCGTCAATGTATTGAGCTTCTAAAAAAAGAAGGTGGACCAAATATTAATGGCATTTTGATTGCAGTGGATCGCATGGAAAAAGGAGTAGGCGAAAAAAGCGCGGTTCAGGAGCTTAAAGATGAATTTGGGATAAAAGTTTATTCGATTGTGTCTTTGGAAGAAATTATTGATTATTTGTACAAGCGCGAAATTGAAGGTGTGGTGTATGTGGATGAGGAAAAAATGGCTAAGATTAACGAATATAGAAAACAATATGGTGCAGCAGAATGATAATTTGGAAACGGGAGAATTCTTCTCTTTTGAAAGTGCTTTAAAAATGCCGGCAAAAGTTAAATCGTTGATGGTTGAAACCAGCATCGAACAACTTCCGGATGATCTTGGAAATCTGACAAATTTAGAAAAGCTGGTAATTTATGATCATAAATTGAAAAAAGTTACTCCAAAAATTGGAGCACTAAGCAATTTGCGTGAACTAAGTTTAATTACAATAGTGCAAAGAGGTTGTTTAAAAGAAATTCCAGCGGAAATCAGCCAGCTTAAAAATTTAAAGAAACTGGCATTAAATCATCAGGAAATTTATGAAATTCCGGAATCCGTTTATGATTTGGAAAATTTAGAAGATTTACAGCTTATGTTTACGCCTTTGAAGTTGGTTAGTCCAAAAATAGCCCAACTTAAAAATTTAAAAAAACTGGGGTTAAAGCGGGATAGTTTGTATGTGCCATACATGAACTTTGCTATAGAAAGTTTGCCAGAAAATTTTGGAGAATTGGTGAATTTGGTGGAGCTGGATTTAAATGCGCATAAATTAACTGAGTTGCCGGAAAGTTTTGGGAATTTGTCTAATTTGATCAAGTTAAATCTAAGTTTCAATAAGCTAAAAAAATTGCCGGATGATTTTGGGAAGTTGCAGAATTTGGAGATTTTGAATGTTAGTTATAACGCTTTGACTTCTGTGCCAAAAACTTTTGGCGATTTAAAAAAGTTGCAGGAACTGGATATTAAATCCAATAAGCTGGCACCGGCAATTAAAGATAGAATCAAAGAAATGTTTGCTGGTATAAAAAAATTGGAAGTTGATGTTTATAAAAAATAGCTTTTGTTTCTGCGCGGACCTAAGGGTATAGTGTCGGCGACTATAAATCGTAATAATTATTATGACTGAACAAAATCAAAAACCAAACCATTTTGCCGACAGGTTAAATGCACAAATCAAAGCTAAAGGATCAGCGATTTGCGTGGGACTAGATCCAAGATTAGAGCAGATTCCACAATTTATTAAAGATACAGCTTTGACTTCTGCTAAAACACCAATGGAGGCAGCGCGAATTGCGATTACCGAGTTTAATAAAGGAATTATTGATGCCGTTTGTGACCTTGTTCCAGTGGTAAAGCCACAAATCGCTTTTTATGAACAGTATGGGTATGAAGGTATTCGCGCATTTGAAGAAACATTAAATTACGCGCGGGAAAAGGGTTTGTTGACCATTGCAGATACTAAGCGTGGTGATATTGGTTCCACCGCGGATGCTTATGCAAAGGCTTTTTTAGGCAAAGTAAATCTTTTTGGAAAAGATGCTTTTAGTTTTAATGCGGATGCGGTTACGATTGTTCCTTATCTTGGTTGGGATGGGATTAAACCTTTTGTAACGGAGGCGCAAAAGTATGGAAAAGGAGTTTTTGTTTTGGTTAAAACTTCTAACCCTTCTTCGGGTGATTTGCAGGATTTGCAAATGAAGGATGGCAGCACAATTTACGAGATTATGGCTCACTATCTGGAATCCTGGGGGGCCGATGATTTGGGTGAAAGTGGCTATTCTTTGGTTGGTGCGGTGGTGGGGGCGACTTATCCGCAACAATCCGCTAAACTTCGCAAGCTGATGCCTCAAAATATCTTTTTGGTACCTGGCTATGGTGCCCAGGGTGGTACAGCTGCAGATGTTAAGGCCTGTTTTAATGAAGATGGAACCGGCGCAATCGTAAACTCTTCACGTGGAATTATTTTTGCCTGGGAAGAGTCAGATAGTTATACCGAGCGTGACTTCGCAGAAGCAGCACGCGCGGCAGTAATCAAGATGAAAGAGGAGTTGGGGAAGGTATAATCTCAACTAATTTCTTCCACTCCTCAATTGTTAGCGCTTGCGGCCTTTGGTTTTCGGCTATTCCTGCTTGATTTAACGAGGCAAGGGCTTGTTCGCGGGTTAGGGCAAGCGTTCTAAGTGAGTTACTGAGCGTTTTTCGTTTCTGGCTGAAGGTGGCGTGTATCAAGCGGAAAAAGGCGGGTAGGCTTTCGGTGGGGATCAAGGGTTCGGGGAACATCTCGATTTTTAGGATGGCGGAATCTACTTTTGGTGCGGGAAAAAAACTGCTTTTGCCTACATTGCTGACGATTGTTGGCTTGCCAAAAATTTGAACCTGCAGGCTTAAAACGCTTTGGTCGCCTTCACGCGCGCAAATCTTTTCGGCCACTTCTTTTTGGACTAATAAAACAATTAGTTTGGGTCTCGACCTTTGAGGTCGACCTTTGAGGTCGGGTTGCAAAAAATGATTAAGGAGTGGGGAAGTGATGTAATATGGAATGTTGGCGACCAGCTTGTAATCGTAAGTGGGTAGCTCAAATTTAAGCGCATCTTGATGAGTTAAATTTACATTCGGGAATTTTTTTAAATATTCGGTCAAGACTGGAATCAGTGTGGAATCGTATTCAATTGTGGTGATCTGTTTGGCGCTTTGGGCCAGTGTTTCTGTTAAAACTGCCAGCCCCGTGCCTACTTCTATGACGTTATCATTGGGCGTTATTTCCGCAGCAGCAAGGATTTTTTTTAGGACTTCAAAATTCACCAAAAAATTTTGCCCCAGTGCTTTTTTGTTCCAAAGCCCGTGTTCTTGTAGGAAGGAAATTAGTTCTTGGGAGTTGTGGTAAAGCAATTAATTTGGATTAATTTCTATAATCTTTTGCGCAGAGGTTTCGCCGGTGAGGATTGTAACACTACTGCGGGATACTCCAAAGAAGTCGGCTAACAATTCAATTACTTCCGCGTTGGCTTTGCCTTGGTCGCGAGCGGCCTTAACCTTAATTTTAATCGTTCCATCAGCCATTAAATCACTAAATTCATGTTTGCCACTTTTGGCAGTGACTTTGATTTTAATCGTGATTTTTTTTGTACTGAACAGCTTTGTTTTTGCCTGTTCCAGGGTGTCACGGAGAGCTGAATTGTTTGGCTTGGGTGACATGTTATATATTGGAACTTTTTAGATATTCAATGTCTGGCGCATTATGTTTGGTGTTTCTTACATAAGCTTTACGTAATTCTTCCAGGCTTAAAATAAGGACAGACGCTGCAGCAACTATAAACCATTCCTGCATGTTCAAAGAAGTTGTGTGAAAGTACTGCTGTAATAAAGGTACCTGAATCAGGGTAACTGTTAAAAAGATGGAAACCAAAATAGCTCCAAGCAATTTTTTATTTTTTATAATGCCACTTTTAAAAACTGATTGATCTTCACTTTTAGCGCTTAAAGCAATGCCCATTTGCGTAATTACCATTAAAGCAAAAGTAAGTGTACTAGCTTTTAAATAGGTTGGATGAGATGAGTCCAATAATTGACCCCATTCCCAGCCATAGTGGTAGAGTGTCCAAATGAAGCCACTCAAAATTATGATCATCATAAAAAATCCTCCATAAAAAATGCGGAATATAAAATGGCGATTTAGCATTCTTTCGGTTTTGCGCCGTGGATTTTTAAGCATAATGTTATTTTCGCCAGGTTCCAGGCCTAGTGCCAGGGCCGGTAAAACGTCAGTAAATAAATTTACAAATAGAATTAAAATGGCTGTTAATGGCGCTGGAAAGTTTAATACAATCGCGGCCAAGATAGTTAAGAGTTCACCAGTATTAGAGGTAAACATAAAGTAGATGAATTTTTTTAGGTTTTCGTAAATGGTACGACCTTCTTTTACGGCTTTAACGATACTGCTAAAGCTATTATCGGTTAGGATCATGTTTGAAGCTTCTTTGCTTACATCTGTGCCGCTGCCCATGGCTACACCAATATCGCTGCGCTTAAGCGCAGGCGCGTCGTTTACGCCGTCACCTGTTACGGCCACAACTTCACCTAATTCTTTTAATAAAGAAACGATTCTTAATTTGTGTGCCGGACTGACTCTTGCAAAAATAATGTCTAAATGTTTATCTTCAAAAAGTTTTTTTAAATCAGGATCATCAAGCTCATTTAATTCTGGTCCGGTAATTATTAGATGTTTGTTTTTGCCCACTAAGCCGATTTGTCTGCCAATGGCTTCGGCTGTGGTTCCGTGATCACCGGTAACAATATATACTTTAATGCCCGCTTGTCTGGTTAATTCAATCGCTTCCGAAACTTCTGCCCGTGGAGGATCAATCATTCCAATTAGACCCAAAAAGATCAGGTTTTTTTCTATTTCTTCTTTGCTAAAAGGGAAACGACCATTGATGTTTTTTTGCCAGGTTTTAATTTCATGCGCGGTTAATTCACGGTAAGCAAAAGCTAAAACTCGTAAGGCTTTTTGAGCCATCTTTTCGTTTTTGTCTTTAAATTCCTGCATGGTGTTGTGATCGATTTTCATAGGGTGATCATTTAAAACCATGTGGTCCGCTGCTTTAAAAATGCTGCTTGGTGCGCCTTTAGACAGGGCAAAAACTTTGCCCGATGCCTTTTCTTCATAAAGCACGGTCATGCATTTACGATTGGAATCAAAAGGAAATTCATGGATTTTTTGCAGATTGGCTTTGAACTGTTGTAAAGGAAAGTTACTTTTTTTAACTAAGGTAATTAAAGCAGCTTCAGTAGGATCGCCAATAACTTTCCATTGCCCATCAGATTCGCTTACGTCGGCATTATTGCAAAATGCGGCGGTTAAATAGAGCATGTCCATCGGTTTTTTACCTTCAAATTTGATCTCACCTTTTGGTTCGTAACCAACACCTTCCACTTTTGCACTATATTTGTCGTAATAAAGCTCTTTGACGGTCATTTCATTTTTGGTGAGTGTGCCGGTTTTATCGCTGCAAATTACCGTTGTAGAACCGAGCGTTTCTACGGAAGCCAGTTGTTTAACAATAGCGCTATTTTTGGCCAGTCTTTGAACTCCCAGTGCTAGTGTAATTGTAACTGTGGCCGGTAATCCTTCTGGCACTGCGGCTACCGCTACAGAAGTGGCAAAAAGCAGAGTGTCTATGATTTCTCTTTTCTGCACAAATATCCCTAAAATTATTAAGATGGCAGTGATTACAAATGTGAATTTACCTATGAATAAACCCAAATCCTGCATTTCTTTTTGCAGAGGAGTTTTGTCTTTTTCGGTTTCGGTGGTGAGTTTTGCGATTTTGCCCATTTCTGTATGCATTCCAGTTTTGATGACGAGGGCTTTACATGTTCCGTGCACAACGTTAGTGCCCATGAATACCTGATTTTCTGCTTTAATTTCCGTGCTAAAATTTAATTTTTCTACAGCTGTAGATTCTCCGGTTAAAGCCGATTCTTGGGTTTCAATTTCATTGGATTCAAGCAAAATTGCATCTGCGGGAATTTGGTCACCTTCTTCTAAAATCAAAATGTCACCCGGTACGACTTCGGTAGCTAATATTTTTTGCATATTGCCATCACGCCAAACTTTGGCATTTGGGGCGATCATTTTCTTTAATGCCTCAATAGCCTTTTCTGCCTTAAATTTTTGAATAAAGCCGATTGTGGCATTCAGGAACACAATAAAAAGAATGATGGTGGCATCAAGATATTCTTTGGAAAGAAAGGCTAAAATTGTGGCAATAATCAGGATAATAACCATTAAATCTTTGAATTCTTCCAAAAACTTAATGAAATATGATTTTTTTGCCGCGGCTTTAAGTTCGTTTTTACCATAAATTTTTAACCTTTTTTGTGCCTCTGTGGTAGTTATTCCGTCCAGAGAAGTTTGATGTTGGGCGAATAATGATTCCAGCTCTTTTGTCATAAAAATGGTTCATCAATAATTATACGGATTTTATTCCGGATTCAGTGATAAATAAAGCTAAATTTTTTTTTGACGTATGGGCTTACGATTTAATTTAGCTTTTCTTCACGCCATTTTTTGATTTTGGCATGATGACCGCTTAATAAAACTTCTGGTACTCTTAGCCCTTTAAATTCTTCTGGACGTGTGTAATGTGGATATTCTTTTTTGCGTTTTAGGGCTTTAGAAAAGCTTTCTTCTATATGGGAATTTTCATCACCAAGCACGCCTGGGATAAGGCGACTAACGCAGTCTACAACAATCATGGCAGCAAGTTCGCCTCCGGTTAATACAAATTTACCCACAGAAAGTTCTTCATCTATTGCTAAATCAATTGCGCGCTGGTCGATACCTTCATAGCGTCCGCAAAGCAGTATTAAGCCATTTTCTTTGGAGTCTTTGCTTTTTAATTTGCTGGGATATGGTTTTTTGCTTTGGCCGATTTTGGCTAATTGTTCAGCTTTTACCTGTGTGAGTGTTTTGCCTCTGGGGCTCATAAAAATCACCGGACCGGAATTTAAAGTTTTAACATGGGCAATACAATCGTAAATAGGTTGAGGCATCATCAACATGCCAGAACCTCCGCCGTAAGGGCTGTCGTCAACTTTATGATGGCGATCCAGGCTAAATTTACGAATGTCATGCACTACGATTTTGATTTTGCCGCTTTCTAGGGCTCTTTTAATAATGCTTTCCTTTAAATAGGAATCAAATATTTCTGGAAAGATTGTTAGCAGGTCGAAGCGCAAGTTAATTGGAAATTAGTAATTATGGAAATTGGCCTTGCACAGTTTAACATGCCAATTTTTTGGTTAACACTTGCTTTTTATTATAAAATGTTGTACTATATACCCCTTTAATAAAAATATATGCTTCCAATACAAAGACCTAGGCAAGATGAGGTTGGTCAATCTTATCAAGATATTGCAGCGGGAGTTGTTGTAGATGATTGTGATGGTTTCGGTGATTTGCTTGCTGGATTTGGGCGAAGGTTAGCAAGCATTGAGGAATGCGATGCTGTTGATGGCGTTTTGGGTGAATATGATCAGCCAGAGTAAAATACAAAACAGTATATTAGCACTCTTTTATGGATAGTAGAGCCTTAACAATTGATAAATCTGAAGGAGGGAACATAGATGTGTCACCTGACGCCAAAATTATTGCGGCTTTTGGTAAGCCTGAACTTATTATTTCTGAAATAGGCGGGAAAATTGAACTTATATGCGGCAGTGAAAAATGTGCGGTAATTGTCATGCCGGCCATGGCGCCAGTTTGTGTAAATGCGGAAAATAATTTTTTTCAATCAGAAATATTGGGCCTTAGTGTTATTGAAGAAGGTGTTCCTTGTGTAGTTAAACTTGGTGGAAAATTTGGACAACCCCATTTTGTGAATTTTCCAGCTCAAATTAATAAAAAGAAAGTTGGTAATCCAACGGGATTAATAATTAAGCCGGAGGTTTTTAGGGGATTTATTTGTACCGAAATGTATAATGGAACATGGGTTGTGGCAAGGGCCTTTGATTCTGCTTATTATAATTGGAATGCCTTATCTGAAGACAAGGATAAATTTTTGTTAAAAACTTGTTCAACAGACCTTACAAGAATACCTGTAAAAACGGTTAAACCTTTTAGAAGGTAAAAAAAGTAAATAATGAAGAGATAACAAAAAACCCCGCGTTTCGGCGGGGTTTTGAAGATTTGTATATACCTGGTGCTTAACGTTTGCTGAACTGTGGAGCGCGGCGTGCACGTTTTAGACCTGGTTTCTTACGTTCTTTAATGCGAGCGTCACGTGTTAAAAATCCAGCTTTCTTTAAAGTTGCTCTTAAAGCATCATTGTATTCAAGCAGTGCGCGGGCAATACCGTGACGGATAGCTTCAGCTTGAGCACTAACGCCACCACCAATTACCTTAACAGAAACATCAAATTCTTTTGCAAGACCTGTAATGCGTAAAGGAGAAAGCATTAAACCTTTGCTTGTGTTGAGTTTAATATATTCTTCTACTGGTTTTTCGTTTATGATTACGTTTCCTTTGCCCTTTGGGTAAAGGCGAACGCGAGCGATTGCAGTTTTGCGTTTTCCAGAAGCATAAAAATATTCCTGAGAAGGATTCTTTGCTGTAACTTTAGTTTTAGTGGTTATATCTGCCATTTTCTTCAATTAGTAATTAATAATTAATAATTAGTAGTTGCGCTTTATAGTTCCAAAGTTTTTGGCTCTTGTGCTGTATGTTTGTGCTCTGTGCCACCAAAAATCTTGAGTTTCTTCAAAATATCTTTTTTGAGTTTTGATTGAGGAATCATACCAGCTACAGCGTGGAAAAGAATATCTTCAGGTTTTCCAGTGCGGATAAGTTCAGCAGGAGTTGTTGTGCGTAAACCGTTTCCGTAGCGTGTGTGATGATGATAAAGCTTTGAAGTTGATTTTGTACCAGTTAAACGGATTTCTTTGGCGTTCAAAATAATTACAAAATCGCCACAATCAAGGTGAGGAGAAAACATTGCTTTGTTTTTGCCTCTTAAGATATTAGCGACTTTGGTAGCAACTTTTCCAAGAGTCTTACCTTTTACATCAGCAACAAACCATTGGCGCTGTATGTCTTCTAGTTTTGGGGAGTACGTTTTCACTTTAGTTAGTAATTAGTAATTAATAATTAGTAATGATGGTGCCCTGTGGGCGTTTTCTTTACACCAGTTCTATTTGAACTAGCAAAGCTGCATCTCCTGCACGGAATTTAATTGGAATAACTCTGGTAAAACCACTTGTTCTTTCTGCGTAACGTTTTGTTAGTTCTTCCATAACTTTTTTGGCACTAAGTTCGCTGTGTAAAACGCGATTTAGTTCACGAATAGCAAGAGTCTTTTCCTTTGTTTTAGCTACAGAAATCAGGCGATCAACGAGTGGTTGCACAGCTTTTGCTTTAGCTTTGGTAGTCTGGATTTTCTCATGAATGATGAGAGATGTTGCCAGGTTGCCGAGGAGTAGACGACGTGCATCTCGTGGTCGGCTGAGCTTGGATTTAGTATTCTGATGTCTCACTTTAGTTAGTAATTAGTAATTAATAATTAGTATGGTGGCTTGCTCTTTTAGAATTATTCTTCTGATAACGTTAGGTTCTTGGCCTTAAGTGCATTTTTTACCTCAGTGAGTGCCTTTTTACCAAAACCACGGAGATTAGTCAATTTACTTTCAGTGCATTTTGATAATTGTTCGATTGAACCGATTCCTCCGTTGATCAAAGCATTCAAAGTGCGTGGAGAAAAACCGAGAATTTCAATTGGTGTGTAGCTTTCTTGAGCTGGTTTGTTCTTTTCTTCAGCTTTTTCTTTTTCTACGATCTTTTTGAAATCTGACATGTAATCAGCCTCAACCATTGCGTTTTCCTGATTGAAGAGGTTGAAGTAAGATTGAAGAATGTTAGAAGCAAATTTAACTGCATCTTCTGGAGTAATTGAACCATCTGTGAGTACTTCCATTGTGAGCTTATCCAGGTTAGTCATTTGGCCTACGCGAGTAGCTTCTACATCGTAACGTACCTTCTTAACAGGAGAATAAATAGCATCAAGAATAATCATTCCAGGATCAACACCTTCTTCTTTTTGGCGTAAATGAGCAGGAATGTAGCCAACACCTTTTTCAACGCGTAACTCCATGTTTAATTTTGCGCCTTTTTCAAGGGTAGTAAGGTATAGATCGCCGTTTAGAATTTCGATGTCGCTTGGACACTTAATGTCTTTTGCGTAAACTGGACCTTCTTTTGTAACGTGAAGTGTGCAAGTTGAAGCTTCTTTTGATGTTTTTTTGATTTGAAGAAGTTTCAAATTCAAAGTTAAATCCAAAACACTTTCTTTAACACCCTTGATTGTGGAATATTCGTGACTAACGCCATCGATCTTAATTCCAGTTACACTTGCACCTGGTAAAGAAGACAAAAGTACACGGCGGAAAGAATTACCAATGGTCATTCCATATCCTGGAGGTAAAGGACTAACCGTGAAAATGGCATGATTATTACTGATTCTCTCAGTTTTAATCTTTGGGATGCCGATTTCTTCTTGAATCTGATGCATTCTAGAAAGGGGGTTAGGGGTTATTTTCCACACCGCCTCAGCGGGGGAATAATTGCTATAGCTTAATTTAGTCTAAGAGCTTAGACTAAGCTTTTGAGTAATACTCAACGATCAAGTTGCTCTGAATGATACTTTCGAGCTCTTCCTTTTCAATAGGACGAGTTACTTCTCCATTCAAGGTTTTATAATCAACCTTCAGCCATTTTGCTGGAGCATATTTTTGCTTTTCGAGATCTGCGAAAAGCTTTGATTTTTTAATACGGGCAATTGCTTCAAATTTATCACCAACCTTCATCTGAAGGGAAGGGATATTAATCTTTATGTTATTAACTTTAAAAAGTCCGTGATTAACCATTTGACGTGCCTGATTTCTGGTTTTAGCAATGCCTGAACGATAAATCACGTTGTCTAAACGATATTCAAGTAGTTTTAAAAGTGCATCACCAGTGATGTCCTTCATCTTACCAGCTTTTTCAAAATAGTTTGAAAGTTGGCGTTCAGTAATACCAAAAAGTCTCTTCAATTTTTGCTTTTCACGTAATTGACGAGCATATTCAGATTTCTTTGCAAAGCTGCCTTTTGGGCCGTGCATACCTGGAATATAGTTCTTCTTTTTAATTGCGCATTTTTCCTTTCCACATAGGGAAACTCCTTCGCGGCGGCATAAACGGCATTTGGGACCTGTATAACGTGACATGTTTAGTTAGTAATTAGTAATTAATAATTAGCAATTGTTTGTGTTCCACCCTGGGAACTTTAAATTTACACTCTTCTTGATTTGCGTGGACGGCAACCATTGTGTGGGATTGGTGTTAAATCGGTAATTGATTCAATATTTACTCCACCTGCCTGTAAACCACGGATTGATTGTTCGCGACCTGTACCAACACCCTTAATGAAGACGTGAACTTTTTCCAAGCCATAAACTTTAGCCTTAGTTACAGCGTTTTCTGCAGAAATCTGAGCTGCGTAAGGAGTGGCCTTTTTAGCGCCCTTAAATCCATTTGAACCGGCGCTGCTCCAAGCAATAACTTCACCGTTCATGTCTGTAATTGTAACAATAGTGTTATTGTAACTTGCTTGAATATAAGCTTTTCCTTCTTGTAAAAGGCGGCGCTTTGGTTTCTTTTTGCCCTTTGCAACCTTAACAGCCTTTCCAGCCTTTTTGGTTTCAGCTTTTTCCGCTTTTGCTTCTGAAGCTTTAATTTCTTCTTTTACCTCGGATTTTGCTTCAATGGTCTTCTCGTCTGCCATGATAATTAGTAATTAATAATTAGTAATTAATAATGATTATTTATTATTTAGTAACAACCTTCTTGTTTGCAACTGTCTTCTTCTTGCCTTTTCTTGTGCGCGCATTAGAACGTGTGCGTTGACCACGAACAGGCAAGCCCTTGCGATGGCGAAAGCCACGGTAAGAACCAATTTCCTGAAGACGTTTGATATCTAATTGAATTTTTCTTCTAAGGTCACCTTCTGTTGCCTGCTTAGAAATAATTTCACGGAGACGGCCGATTTCTTCTTCTGTCAGATCCTTAACTCGAGTATCGGGGTTTACATTAGCCTCTTCTAAAATTTGATTGCTCAGATTTCTACCAATTCCATAAATAGCCATTAAGCCGATTTCAACTCTTTTTTGTTGGGGGAGAGTAACACCTGCGATACGAGCTACTGTTGCCATTTTTTTTGATTAATGATTAATGATGTATGAAAATGTTTATAACATTGGAGTGAAGATAGAGGAGTGCCCACTGCTTCTCCTAAAGATCCCGTCCCAATTAACCTTGTCGCTGCTTATGTTTTTTTGTAATACAAATTACACGAACAACATTTTTTCTGCGAATTACTTTGCATTTATCACAAATTTTCTTTACTGATGAACGAACTTTCATATTTATAAGTTAACGAGATTATTGTTCCCCTGATTCTTTTGCCGGTTCTGGTGCGGCTGGCGCTACTGGTTCTGGCGCAGCTGTTTCAAACTTTGCGCCTTCTTTGTGGCGAAAAATTATGCGGCCCTTGGTCAGATCGTACGGAGTCAGCTCAATAGTGACCTTGTCGCCTGGTAAAATGCGAATGTAATTTATGCGCATTCTTCCGGAAACATGTGCGAGAACGATATGATTTGGGTATCTTTCATCCAGGAGTTTAACGCGGAAAGTGGCGTTTGGAAGCGCCTCAACCACTACTCCCAGTAGTTCGATTACCTCTTTTGCCATAAGAACGGATTAGGCTTATTTAAGACGTTTTTTGCCCAAAAAATTTCAAAAGAGCGTTAGGATTTTACATGACATTTTTTAACAATGCAAGGGATTTTTTTGAGGCTTTTTAAGGTGCTTCTGCAAGCCCAATCTTGGCATTTTTTTAATCCTGGCTTTTGGTCAAAATTTCGGCTCCTTTTGGGGTTACTACAATAGTGTGTTCGATCTGAGTTGCTGGCCGTCCGTCTGCGCTTACAATGGTCCAACCGTCGCGCAAAGTTTTAACTTTATGACTGCCCATGCAAATGATTGGTTCAATCGCGATGGTCATACCTACCTGTAACATTGGACCATGTTCGTCACGGAAATTTGGAACCGGTGGGTCCTCATGCAATTTGTGGCCAATACCATGACCAATCAAATCCCTAACAACACCGTAACCGCCTTTTTCCACAATATCCTGAATGACTCCACTGATTGCTCTGATTCTTATTCCTGGCTTAACTGTTTCTATGGCTTTGTATAAAGCTTTTTCTGCTGTGTTTAAAAATTTTGCAAGTTCCGGAGTAATTTCTCCTACGCCTGTTTGAATTGCGGCATCGGTATGAAAATCTTCATGGATTACCCCACAATCAATCGTCACAATATCTCCTTCACATAATGGTGTTTTATTTGGAATTCCATGTACAACTACATTATTAACATTAATGCAAAGCACGTTGGGATATCCATGATAACCTAAAAATGATGGTTTTACTTTATTTATAGCCATCAATTCGGCCGCTTTTTGGTCAAGTTCCAATGGGGTAATTCCAGGTACGATCATTGACTTAAGTTGCTGTAAGATCGACCCCAAAATTTTTCCACCTTCACGCATTAATTGAATTTCTCTTGCATCTTTAATGCCGATGCGAAGAGAGCCTTCTTTCCAAATTCTCATAAGTGAAATTAAAGTTTTCCCTGGAGTGCTTCAAAAGCAATACTTTGAACTTCTTCTATGCTTTTTGTGCCGTCCACTACGATCATTTTATCTTCTTTCTTATATTTATCAATGACTGGTATGGTTTCGGTGAAATATGCCTGTAAACGTGTTTTTATACTCTCCGGGTTGTCATCACTTCTGGTAATAAGTTCTCCTTCGCATTTTTCACATTTTGAGTTTGAATAAGCAGCTGGATAAACAGTCTTACAATTTTTACAAAGACGACGAGTTGTTAATCTTTGAATCGCTATTTCCTGAGAAATATCAAGCAGTAACCCAACAAAATTACGATTATTTTTTTGCATGATTTTATCAAAAGCTTCCGCCTGATCCATTTTTCTTGGGATGCCATCGAATAAAACGTTTATTCCAGGTTTAAGGTTTTTCATGAAATCTTCAATGATTTCCATCACCACTTCGGTAGGAACCAAATGGCCAGCTTCAATAATGCTTTTTACTTTTTGAGCCAACGGTGAAGTTTCTTGGGAAAGTTTTCTTAGTACTGACCCCGTTTCAAAAATCTGCAAATTATACTTTTCGGCAAGAGCTTTACCTAAAGTACCTTTTCCGGAGCCCTGAATACCAAACAAAACAATGTCCATTTTTAGTAGAGCTTATTGTAATCGTGCATTACCAGTTGCGCGTTAATTGAGCGAATAACCTCAAGTACAACGCCAACTATAATAATAAGTCCTGCGCCAGTGATGATAGTTGGTACACTGCCAAAACTTAAACGGCTGGAAATCATTTGAATCACAATAGGAGAGACAGCAATGAATGCTATAAATAGGCCACCAAACAAATTTAAACGGTTAGAAATGCCAGCAAGATATTCTGCTGTTTGTTTTCCTGGTCTAATGCCCGGAATGTATCCACCGCGTTTTTGAATATTTTCTGCTACTTGTTCTGGGTTAAAAGTGATGCCTACATAGAAGAAAGTAAAGGCAATTACAAGAATGAAATATGTAATTACGTACGGAATGCTGTTGGATTGAAAATATGTAGCTATAAAACTAGCCATATTTTTAAGCCAGCCGATAGTTGAATTTTGGAAGAATTGAGCCAAAATTCCAGGGAAGGTAATTAAAGAAACTGCGAAGATGATTGGAACCATACCTGCCTGATTGATGCGAATCGGTAAACTGGAATGTTCATTTGCGCCACGTCCGCCGCGTCCAGCATAACTTACTGGAATGTTGCGTTGTGCTTCTGTTACTAAAATTACCGTGATTGTTAAAGCCAAGGTAATTAAGATCATTATAACAAATGGAATTAGTTTATCTGAGGATTGTTGAGATAAGGCTAAACTTTGTCCGATGGTTTCTGGAATACTAGCAATAATTCCGGCAAAGATGATCATGGAGCTACCATTGCCAATGCCATACTCAGTAATAAGTTCAGCTAACCACATTAAGAGCACTGTACCAGTTGTTACAGTTAGCATAACGGGTAAAATTACCGCTGGGGAAGATATATTTTGTAAAATTGGAACAGGGGATTGAGAGTTCAAAATCAAAATCATGCCGTAAGACTGTAGGAATGCAAGTGGTAAGCTCAACCAGCGAGTATATTGGTTAAGCTTTCTTTGTCCTTGTTGTCCTTCTTTGGAAATATTTTCCAGTCTAGGAATAATAACTGTTAAAAGCTGGATGATGATGGAAGCATTAATATATGGAGAAAGCCCCATCAAAATGATGGAGAAGTTATGCGCGCTACCACCAGTTAATAAACTGAACATGCCTAAAAGCTGATTTTTGTTGAAAATAGCCTGAAGAGCATTCACGTCAGCACCCGGAATGGTAATTTGTCCCATTAAACGGAATGTAACCAGAATGAGTACAGTAAAAAGGATCTTTTTACGTAGATCTTTAGAATTCCAGATTTGTTGGAGGTACTTGAGCATTTTAATGGGCAGTTAAGAGTTTGTTTTATGACTTAAATCAGTACTTTTTAAAGTTTACCGATTATTTCGTTTCTGCAGCCTCTTTTTTTTCTTTAGCCATAAGTTCTTGAACTGTGCCCTTTGCTTTTTCTATTTTTTCTTTTGCAGAAGCGGAAACGCGATCTACTTTAACAGTCAATTTTTTGGTTAATTCGCCATTGCCTAAAACCTTTACAGGTTTGTCTTTGCGGCTAACCAGTTTCTTTTCATAAAGTTTAACTACATTGATTTCTTCGTTGTCATCAAAAATGTTAAGGCTTTCAACATTAACCGGTTGGTAGTTTATATGGTTGATATTGTTAAAACCTTTAAGTTTTGGCATCTTGCGATAAAGTGGAGTTTGACCACCTTCAAACCCAGGTTTGTAGCCACTACCAGTGCGAGCAGTTTGACCTTTGCCACCTCTGGTTGAATATGTGCCGTGTCCGGATCCATTACCACGTCCTACAGTCTTGCGTTTTTTGCGTGCACCTGGTTTGCTTTTTAAGTTCAATAATTTGTCCATTGGGATGAGCGTTACAGTTGATTAAATAATGTGACTCTTAAGCTTTAGCAGCTTTAGTGTTGGTAGTTTCTTTTTTTGCCTTTGGAGCTTCAGCTGGAGCTTTTGCAACAGGAGCAACCGGTTTAGCAACAACTGGAGCAGCATGTGCTGCTGTTGCTGGAGCGGCCTTTTTGATCCATGGCATGCTTTTTAGCGCAGCAAGAGCATTGATAGCAGCTTGGCTGTTATTCAAGCGATTCTTAGCGCCTAAACATTTACTAAGTACATCTTTAACACCAGATAATTCAATTACCTTGCGCAGTGGTCCTCCGGCAATAATTCCAGTACCTGGACGAGCTGGCATAATAATTAATTTTGCGCTCTTGAATTTCATATCCACTCGGTGAGGAATGGTTTGTCCAATCATTGGAACTTCAATCAAAGACTTCTTGGCTTGAGCAATAGCTTTTTTGATTGCTCCCTGAACTTCAGTTGACTTGCCAATACCTACGCCAACTTTACCTTTTTTATTACCAATTACTACAGTAGCGCGGAAACGAAGTCTGCGACCTCCTTTAACTACACGAGTTACGCGATCAATTTGTATTACTTCTTCTTCGAACTCTTTTTGTTCATGCATTGGAGCTCTGCCTTTTTTGTTAATTGGAGGTTTTGCCATTTTCTTATCAATTAGTAATTAATAATTAGTAATTAGACTTTTTTATCGGCTTAAAATTGTAAGCCACCTTCACGTGCGCCTTCAGCAATAGCTTTAACGCGACCGTGGTATTTGTAACCGTTACGATCAAAAACGCATGTATTGATCTTTTTCTCTAACGCGAGTTTTGCTACTTCTAAACCTACTTGTTTAGCGCGATCAGCTTTCTTGTCCTTAGATTTAGATTTAAGGTCAGAAGCAGAAATTAGAGTTTTTCCTGTAACATCATCAATCAATTGAGCGTAGTGGTTATCTAGACTGCGGAAAATTACAAGACGTGGTTTTTCTGCAGTACCGGAAACCTTGGCACGAATGCGATTGTGACGATTTGCACGAGCTGTGATTTTTGGTGATGTTTTCATAATGACTTTAAGATTCTTGTAAATGTAAGTGATTTTTCTTAATGCTATCTATTTTACTTCTCCTTTGATGCAGCTTTACCGGCTTTACGAGCAACATATTCACCAACATAACGGATACCTTTGCCCTTATAAGGTTCAGGTTTACGATAGCTGCGGATTTTTGCTGCTACTTCACCAATAACTTGTTTATTGCATCCGGTGATGGTTAAAATATTTTTCTTTTCTGGGTCGATTGTTATGGTAATTCCCTTTGGAGGAACAAATTCCACTGGGTGAGAATAACCAAGAGAAAGAACCAATTTACTACCTTGCATAGCTGCACGATAACCTACTCCTTGAATTTCTAATTGTTTGGTGAAGCCTTTTGTAACTCCTTCAACCATGTTAGAAATAAGTGTGCGGCTTAAACCGTGAAGGCTTTTGTCGATTTTTTCTTCTGAAGTGCGGATTACAGTAACTTTGCCATCAGCAATTTCTACTTTAACTCTTTCGTGTAAAGGAAGAGTTAATTCACCTTTTGGTCCTTTAACGAAAATTATGTTTCCCGTGCGTTGTTCAACAGTTACACCTGCTGGGATAGTGACTGGTTGTTTACCGATTCGAGACATTTTGGTTCAATTAGTAATTAATAATTAGTAATGGCGATTAGTATACTTCGCAAATTAATTCTCCACCGAGATTTTGTTTTTTTGCTTCTTCTCCACTCATTACGCCTTTTGAAGTAGAAAGAACAGAAACACCAAGGCCTCCATTTATTTTTTTGATAGAAGAAGTGCTAATGTAAATTCTTTGTCCTGGGGTACTGATCTTCTTAAGGTGGAATTTACCTTTTTCAGGATTTAAAGTGATTTTTATTTCCTGGAATGAGCCATTTGTTTCTACTTCTGCTTCTTTAACAAAGCCTTTAGAAAGCAAAACCTTTAGTACTGCCATTTTTAGATTTGAAAATGGAACAGTTACAAAATCTTTGCGAGCCATAGTGGCGTTTCTAATGCGAGTTAAGAGATCTGCGATTGGATCGGTGGTCAACATGTTTTAATACTTAGGAGTTATTGATAGTTAATTGTGTAGATTGTTTTTTACCAGGATGATTTTTTCACGCCCATGATTAGGCCATTTGCGGCTTTTTCTCTAAAGCAAATGCGGCACATTTCAAACTTTCTCATATATCCGCCTTTGCGCCCGCAAAGCTTGCAACGGTTGTATACCTTGGTTGCGAACTTTGGCTTTTTGCCATCCGCAAGAGATTTGAGTAATTCTTGCTTGTTACGTTCCGTTTTTACTTTAAGAGCTTTTCTTGCCATCTTCTTTAATTAGTAATGAATAATTAGTAATTATCTTTTTATGATTGCTTAGATTTTCTTTCCTGGAAAGGGAATCCAAGTGCCTTTAATAGTTTAAGGCCATGCTCGTTAGACTTTGCAGTTGTAACAACTGTAATTTCAAGTCCATGTAACTTAGCAATATCGTCAGCGTTAATTTCTGGGAATACAGTGTGTTCTTTAATAGCTACTGAATAGTTGCCACGGCCATCAAAACTTTTTGGAGAAATTCCACGGAAATCGCGAACACGAGGAAAAGTTACGTTTACTAGTTTATTTAAAAAGTCATACATTCTGTTGCCGCGGAGTGTTACACTTACTCCAACTGGTTGATTCTGTTTTAACTTAAAGTTGGAAATAGCTTTACGAGCTTTGGAAACAATTGGCTTTTGGCCTGTAATTGCAGCAAGATTATCAACGATGTGAGAATAATCTTTTCCGCCCTCTGTAATTTTACCAATTCCCACATTGAGCTTAACTTTGGTAACTCGTGGAACTGCCATAAAATTTTTAATCTTCAGTTCCTTTTGAAGCTGAGGAAGGATGTTTTTGTAAAAATTTTCTTTGAGAGTTAATTGTGTAGCCACTTTAGTTTCAATTAGTAATTAATAATTAGTATTTTTGAGATTCAGCTTAGAGCGCTTTGATTTTCTTGGTGCTCTTTTTAGTCTTAGTCCCTGTCTCTGCAGCTGCACCATCCAAAGACTGATTACATTTTTTGCAAATACGTTCTTTTTTGCCGTTATCGAGCAGTTTGTATCCGGCTCGAGTTGGTTTAGTGCAATTTGGACAAATGATCACTACATTAGATGCGTCAATCGGTCCTTCGAAAGTAATTTTTTCACCGGCTTTCTGGCTGGATTTTTTAACATGCTTAGTCTTCATGTTTACTTTTTCCACGATAAGCTTTTGGTTCTTAACCATTACGCGTGTAACGCGGCTTTGCTTACCTTTGTCTTTTCCGCTTATAACCAGCACTTTGTCGTTAACTTTAACTTTCATATTGGGGTTTTGAGTAATAATTTTTAAGGTGATATCGCTTGCTATAGTACTTCTGGAGCCTGACTGATAATTTTTTGAAAACCTTTTTCACGTAATTCACGACCGATTGGTCCAAAAACACGGGTTCCTTTTGGTTCATTTTCTTTATTGATAATGACAATAGCATTTTCATCAAAGCGGATATAACTTCCGTCTTTGCGCTTTGTTTCTTTTCTGCAGCGTACTACAACACCACGTTCAACCGCGTGTTCTTTTACTGTGCCACGTGGAGCAGCAACCTTTACTGTTACCACAACTATGTCACCAAGACCTGCATAGCGGCGGCCGGTGCTTCCCATAACTTTGATACACTGAGCAAGTTTTGCTCCGGTGTTATCAGCTACTTGTATCATGCTTCTTAATTGGATCATATATGTTTAGGTAATTTCCCGAGTGGGCTTAAGTTAAGATTATTTCTTGGTTGTTTCTGCCTTTGGAGCTTCTACTGTCCAGCGTTTTAATTTGCTCAAAGGTCTTGTTTCATAAATAGTTATTTCATCACCAACCTTAGTAGTGTTGTTTTCATCATGAGCGTAGTATTTCTTGGAAACACGATATCTCTTCTTATATTTAGGATGAGTTTTATAGGAATGAACCGTAATTACACGGGTTTTATCCATTTTATCGCTAGTGATAATACCTTTTTTAGTTCTCATGTGATGGTTGGGATTTATGATTTATAAGTAAAGTTATTATTTTTTGCTAACGCTTGTCTCTTTGCGTACTGTTTGCAAACGAGCAATGTACTTTTTAAGGAGTCTAACTTTATTTGATTCTTTTGCATGACCGCTCTTAAGATTGAATTTAATCTTAAGAAGATCTTTTCTAGCCTGAGTAAGCTCTTCTTGCCATTGAGCCTCCTGTAATTGTCTAATTTCTTGTAGTGATAACATGATTTAAATTTTAGAAGTAACAAATCTGCATTTGAGTGACAATTTTTGAGAAGCGAGACGCATTGCTTCACGTGCTGATGCTTCATCTACGCCATCCATTTCGAATAAAACTGTTCCTGCCTTGATAGCTGCTACGTATTTTTCAACGCTTCCTTTTCCGCTTCCCATTGGAACTTCAGCAGCTTTTTGAGTCACTGGTTTGTGTGGGAAAATGCGAATCCAGATTTTTCCGCCACGTTTTACGTAGCGACTCATAGCGCGACGAGCAGCTTCTATTTGGCGTCCAGAGATTTCTCCACCTTCCATAGTTTTAAGTCCGAAAGCGCCGAAAGCTGTTCTGGTGCCAACAGTTGCTACACCATTGGTGCTATTTCGTAAGCGATGTGATTTCCTGTATTTTACTTTTCTTGGTCCGAACATAGTTAGTATTTAGTATCTAGTATGAAGTATTTAGTATATTTTGTGTTCTTGCTATGCGGTATTCGTTTCTTAAGTGCGCGAAGATTATACTGTTTTTGCCTTATAAATCAAGCTTATTGGCTATAAACTTCTTTCTTCTTGAAGACGTCCCCTTTATAAATCCACACCTTGATTCCGATTGTGCCATAAGTTGTTTTAGCGTGCTCACAGCAGTAATCAATATCAGCTCTTAATGTATGAAGAGGAATTTTTCCGTTGGAGAAGAATTCGCTACGAGCAATTTCAACGCCGTTTAGACGTCCGGAAAGGAAGATTTTTGCTCCAAGCGCTCCTGTTTCGAGAGCTTTATCAATAGCCATCTTGGCAGCACGGCGATAAGAAACTCTTTTTTCAATTTGCTGCTTAATGCTGTCAGCCAAAAGTTTGGAATCTAAAGCTGGCTTTTGAATTTCTTTAATATTTAAAGTAAATTCTTCATGAAATTTCTTTTGGAGTTCATCTTTAAGTCCATCGATTCCTGCTCCCTGGCGACCAATAATTACACCTGGCTTTGCAGAATGAATATGAACGTGAACTTTATTTGCAGTTCTTTGAATTTCAATCTTAGAAATTGCTGCATCGTTTAGTTTTTGCTCAATCATTTTGCGAATCTCTAGGTCCTGGTGTAGAAGCTTGGAATAGTTACGCTTTGGAGCGTACCATTTTGAGTCCCAGCTTTTAATTACACCGATTCTTAGAATGTTTGGATTTACTTTTTGACCCATGGGATATAATTAGTAATTAATAATAGTAGTTAGTAATTATGGATGCCTAAGCCTTTTACTCTTCTTTAGCTACCTTCTTTTTTGCTGGTGCCTTTTTTACGGTAACTGTTGCTTTGGAAGCCTTAGCAGGTTTCTTTTCTTCTGCGGCTTTAACTTCAGCTTTGGAAGCTGCGGTGTCATCACCCTTAACACCAAGGAATACTGTTATATGAGCATTTCTTTTTAAAATAGGGTTAGCGCGACCACGAGAAACAGGAACACTGCGTTTCATGGTTGGAGCTTCTGTAACAATGATTTCTTGAATAAACAAACTTGGACGTTCCTGCTTGAAATTATTTTCGGCATTTGCTACAGCACTTTTTACAACTTTGTTTAAAATTTTAGCTGCTTTCTTTGGAGTGAATTTTAAAATGTGCATAGCCTCAGTAACATCCTTGCGGCGTACGAGATCTGCAATCAGATTAATTTTCTTTGGAGTGATGCGGATTGACCTTGCTATTGACTTCATTTTTTAGGGAATTAGGTATTTTGAATCTAGTATATAAAATTATGCTTTTGGAGCTGATGGTGCTGCTGGAGCTGCTGATTCCTTAGCCAGCTTACCACCATGACCTTTGAATTTACGAGTTGGAGCAAATTCACCGATTCTGTGCCCTACCATGTTTTCAGTAACGAAGACTGGAACATGCTGTTTACCGTTGTGAACTGCTATAGTGTGCCCTACGAAATCAGGTGCAATCATAGATCCACGCGCCCAAGTCTTGATAATTTTCTTTTGACCACTTGAGTTAGCGGTTTGGATCTTCTTCATTAATTTTTCGTCTATGTAGGGTCCTTTTTTTGTACTTCGTGCCATTTTTAATTAGTAATTAATTATTAGTAATTAGTAGTTTTAAATAGGGGATTAGGCTTTTCCACGACGGCGATCCTTAACAATCATAGTATCTGAATACTTACGCTTGCGAGTCTTGAAGCCAAGTGCAGGCATACCCCATGGAGTTTTTGGACCTGGAAGACCTGTTGGCTGATTACCTTCACCACCACCATGCGGATGGTCAATCGGATTCATGGCTTTACCACGAACTTCTGGTCTTTTACCCATCCAGCGTTTGCGTCCTGCTTTACCGATTTTGATATTGGCATGATCTATATTGCTAACACCACCGATTGTCGCGAAACAGTTTTTATCTACTAAACGAACTTCGTTTGAAGGAAGTTGAATTTGAGCGTGATCACCTTCAATACCAACAACGTGAGCTTTTGATCCGGCAGAGCGAACAATTTGTCCGCCTCGACCTGGAGTAAGTTCAATGTTATGGATGTCGTAGCCAACTGGAATATTCTTTAAAGCCATTCTGTTCCCTGTGCGAATTTCGGCTTTTTCTTTTGTAACAATGGTAGTACCAACTTTGATTTGATCTGGTGCAAGATGATATCTTTTTTCACCATCTGCGTATGTTGCCAAAATAATAAATGCTGTACGGTTTGGGTCGTATTCAACTGCTGTAACCTTAGCAGGAATACCAATTTTGTCGGTTTGCTTGAAGTCAATCATGCGATAAAGTTGTTTGTGACCACCACCCTGATGACGAATGGTCAACTTACCCTGATTGTTGCGGCCTGCGTTTTTCTTGAAACTTGTGAGCAGACTTTTTTCAGGACGTGTCTTGGTGATTTCTTCGAAAGTTAAGACACTCATGAATCTTCTTCCCGGCGTAGTTGCTTTAAATTTTTTGAACCCCATTGTAATTAATATTAATAATTATTAGTAATGTTTTTAGTTGATGTTAGCCTGAGGCTTATTTCTTTGCTTCTTTTCCAACCTTAGTGACGTCGAGCTTTTTGCCTCCCTTAAGAGTAACAAGAGCTTTTTTCATTGGAGGCTTTTTATCAACAATCATTCTTTTTACCTGGCGAGTTTTTGGAGCGGTATTGATCATGCGAACTGCTTCCACATCAGCGCCGTAAATTTCTTTTACAGAATTCTTAACGTCAATTTTGGTAGCCTTGCGACTAACCCAAAAGGCATAAGTATGTTTTGCACTTTGAGCGGTGCTTTTTTCGGTTACTACTGGCTTAATGATTGTATTTAATGCTTTCACTTTTTTTAGAATTAGGTATTAGGAATAATTATTTTTTAGAAGCCTTCTTAACAACCTTTTTTGCCTTCACAGGAGTTTCTGCAGATTCGCTTTCTGATTTTTCTTCACCAGAAAGGAAAAGTTTTTCCATTTTCTGGAGGGCTGTTTCTAAAAAGACTACCTTGTCATAGCGCTGTAAATCAGCAATATTAAGGTAGTTTACCAACATAGTTTTTACAAATGGAAGATTTCTTGAAGATTTTGCAATAAGATCATTTTTTTCTGGAATCAAAAAGAGTACATCTTTTTCGATTGGCAACTTGTGAAGCATTTCCACAAAAGTTTTAGTCTTGATTGCCTGAGATTCAAAGCCATCAAGAGCGATGATTTTACCATCGTTGTTTTTAGCGGAGAGAGCAGAAAACAATGCCAAACGTCTTTGTTTTTTTGGCATCATTTGTTTGTAGTTGCGATTGTTCTTTGGTCCGAATACAACTCCACCACCTTTCCAGTGTGGATTTCTGGTAGAACCTTGACGAGCGCGGCCTGTACCTTTTTGTCTCCATGGTTTGCGGCCACCACCACTTACTTCTGATTTTGTTAAAGTGTGTGTAATTACAGAAACACGAGCATTCGCTAATTGACGAACTAAAGCTTGGTGAATAAGATCTTGGTTGAATTTAGCACCAAAGATTGTATCTGAAACTTGTACTTCGCCCTTTTTCTGACCTTGCTGATTGTAGAGAGTGATATTTGCCACCGTAGTTCAATTAGTAATTAATAATGATGATTGTTTTACGCTAGTTTGCGGAGAGTGATCATGGTATTTGCAGCTCCTGGAACTGCACCCTTAATACCAATTAGGTTTTTCTTAGGATCCAGGTAAACAACAGAGGAGCGAACAGTAGTAGTTTCATGACCCATGTGACCTGGTAAATGCTTACCACGAAGGATTTTACCTGGTTTTGCACGTGCACCTACGGAACCAGGTTCGCGGTGAAAGTGAGAACCATGAGATGCTGGACCTCCAGCCATATGGAATCTTTTAACTACACCCTGAAAACCTTTACCCTTTGATACACCTGTAATTACAACGTCTTCACCTTCTTTAAAGATTTCAACAGTAATTTTGTCACCCTTATTCATATTTTCATCACCCTTAATGCGGAATTCGCGTTGAAAATAGAATTTACGTGTCTTTGTAGGTTTTTTTAACGCGTCAAAACCCAGGACTATCGCCGGATATCCATCTTTTTCAACAGTTTTGATTTGAGTGATAACATTTGGATCACACTTAATCACTGTCATTGGGATCACGCGGCCGTCGTCTTGAATGACTCTCGTCATGCCTAATTTTTTTCCGAGTAAACCGGTCATAGTAGTTTAGAGGTTATCCCCGCTTTGGCGAGGGTGGAGTGTAGGCTTAGGAATAAATTCCTGGTTCATCTTGGATGAACTGCCGTTCTCCGATATAACATATCCTTGTTTTGATGTATTTTCTTGTTCGCACTCCACTTTTGTTCCCGTGCGAGGGGCGTAATAGTTTTAGCGTTCTTTTAGTCGCTTGTCAACATTTTAATTTCAATATCAACTCCGGCTGGTAAACTGAGGTTTGTTAACGAATCAATTGTCTTTGGTGTGCTTTCTGTAATATCGATCAATCTCTTGTGAGTTCTCATTTCGAACTGATCACGAGCATTCTTGTGAACGAAAGTGGAGCGATTTACTGTAAACTTCTCAATTTTAGTTGGAAGTGGGATTGGACCCGCAACGATTGCACCAGTGCGTTCAGCTGTTTCGATGATTAGTTTTGAGGAGTCATCGATTACCTTGTGATCATATGCTTGAATCTTGATTCTGATTTTCTGTTTACTAGCCATGTTGTCAAAGAATTAATAATATTTGGGGATTTCTGTGAGAGTTATTTTAGGCCCAGTCGCGATGCGCTGAGCCTAAAATATTCATTTAAGTTTGTAGAGAATTACTCAACGATCTTAGTAACTACTCCTGAACCTACTGTGCGTCCGCCTTCGCGGATAGCAAAGCGAGTTCCTGCATCAAGAGCTACTGGAGCTCCAAGTGTAACAACCATCTTGATGTTATCACCTGGCATAACCATTTCAACACCAGCTGGAAGTTCTACAGCACCAGTTACGTCTGTTGTACGAACATAGAACTGAGGTTTGTAACCCTTGAAGAATGGAGTATGACGTCCACCTTCTTCTTTAGTCAAAATATATACTTCACCTTCAAATTTAGTATGAGGTTTGATTGAACCTGGTTTACAGATTACCTGACCACGAACGATTTCTTCGCGTTCAATACCACGGAGAAGTAATCCTACGTTATCACCAGCTTGACCTTGATCGAGTAATTTCTTGAACATTTCAACACCAGTTACAACTACCTTGCGTGTTGGAACGATACCAACAATTTCAACTTCATCATTGATCTTAACAATACCTGCTTCAATACGGCCTGTAGCTACTGTACCACGTCCTTTAATTGAGAATACATCTTCAACTGGCATCAAAAGTGGCTTGTCCAAGTCACGTTTTGGTTCTGGGATGTAGCTATCCAAAGCGTCAAGAAGATCCTGGATGCACTTTGTAGCTTCTGGATCAGTTGGGTTTTCCATAGCCTTAAGAGCAGAGCCTTTAATAAATGGAGTTTTGTCTCCATCAAAGCCGTACTTCTTAAGAAGTTCACGAACTTCCATTTCAGAAAGTTCTGCAATTTCTGGATCAGCCATGTCCATCTTGTTCATGAATACTACAATGTATGGAACATTCACCTGCTTAGCCAAAAGAATGTGTTCACGAGTTTGTGGCATCGGACCATCTGCAGCTGAACATACAAGGATAGCGCCATCCATCTGAGCGGCACCAGTAATCATGTTCTTAACGTAATCGGCATGCCCTGGACAGTCAACGTGAGCATAGTGACGTTTGTCAGTTTCGTATTCCTGGTGAGAAGTAGCAATTGTAATACCACGCGCCTTTTCTTCTGGAGCGTTATCAATTTCATCATACCTACGAGCCTTTGCCATACCTTTTTGAGCGCAATACATAGTAATTGCTGCTGTTAAGGTTGTTTTACCATGGTCTACGTGGCCGATGGTTCCCACATTTACGTGTGGTTTCGTTCTTTGGAATACGTCTGCCATATTTAAGAATTAAAAAGTTATTAAAATAATTTGTGAATTTTGGCTTATTTCTGCGCAAATTTCAATGCGCGCCACGCTTTGCTTCGTGCGTAGCGAAAGGATATTATCGGAAAAAAAACTGTAATGCAAGAGAATTTTTGCTTGCCTTTGGGGGTTACGTTAGAGTTCTAATTCTTTGATAATTTCTTCTGCCGAGGTTTGATTTCCAAGACCATTTAAGTGGCTGTCGTATGGCCAATACAGTAGGCTGTCTGCGGCTTTTTGTGTGAGGGCGGAAGTTAAGGAAATGAATTTTAATCCAGCTGCTTCCACCATTTTCTTGAAGGTTTTTTCTTGTACAGATATGGTTTTCTCTGCAAGATTTGTTGAAATATCGCTGCTGCTTCCTAAAATTTGTGCGAAGTATTTTTGGTAATTAAATTGGTTCTTTATAATTGGAAAATAAACATGAAACTTGTCGGGAAAATATACAACTGCGCAGTTATGTTGATATGTATTGCAAATCTCCTTCATCTTGCCAAGGATTTGGGCTAGTTCTTTTAATTGTGGTCTTTGCGTGAAGGTGTTTTCGTCCATCAGAAGCTGATCAACATAAGCTTTGTAAAATAAAATTGGCCAGGATGTGTCACCAACTTTAAATTGAGGGATTTCGATTGAATCCAGATTCTTGACTACGCTGTTGCGATTAATCCACACATACCTTAATAAATTCGCCAGGTTTTTTTGTGTGTTTTGGGGGAGCGTAAAGTCCAGATCAACAAAGTCGTTGCCTTCAAAAAAGCCAATTAAGATGGTTGTGTTTGGGGCGAGCTGCGGAGCAAAATACTCAAGAGATCTTAAGTAATTTATGGGGACGATTTGGTTGGTTGCGGCTGAATATACTTTTTTTTGCGTTAAATTTTCTATCAGGTACGGCCAACCTTTATCCAGTGGTAAGCTGGAAGCGATAGTGTATGAATCACCGATTGTTAGAATTTGAGCATCTTTAATTTGGCGGTCATCCTGATTCCTAAAGCCGAGTTTGTCTATATTGTAGCTAAAAGTATAACTTTCATTTGTGTTTAATTCGGGCAGACTTTTGGGGTTTACTTTATAAATATCCAAAAGATCGCCATTTTTTTGAGCAGAGAAATCGACTGTATCGTGAAATTTAGGGACATTAATTACGCCCAGCTGTGGGACGGTTGTTTTGCGAATTTTGATTTCGAATGGATCGAATTTTAAAGCAACGATCAGAATATCTACTGCGATAATAGTGACACATGTTGCGATGATCGAAATTATTAGGCCGTCAATTTTTTTCTTGGAAATGATGGAAAAAATTAAGGCTGCGAACAGAATTAAATAAAAAGAAAAAATCAGCCAATTCCAGTAGTCGCCACCTAATACCTGTTTATAAAAATACCAAAAAAGTGCGGCAGCAAATGTGGCAATCAAGATGATATTTAGGATTTCTGGCTTTTTTTTCATGTTTTTTTTTGCAGGCTTAAAGAAAGTTTTAGAATAAAGTATAAACAAATGGTGCTAACACTGTGCCCTGGGTAAAGATGATCAGAATTCCAAGTAAAGCTAGAATAATCAGAATTGGTAGAAGCCAAAGTCTTTTTCTCTTCATTAAAAACTGGAATAGATGCTTAATGTTTTTTAAACGACTCATAGTGTTAATTTATGAAATTTAAAAGTTGTTGATAAATGTTTTCGGCTGCAACCTTGTTTCCAGCAACGTCAAAATGTGGGTCAGCCGCTATAAAATAGAGTTGTTGTGCCGTATTCTTACGAAGAATTGGAAGTAAATCCAGGCAATTTAGTTTATTTTTGCTGCAAATTTCTTCAAAGTGTTTTTGTGGAAGATCAAGCGCAAATTCTTTATCGCCAAAAACCCGATTTGGATATTTGGTCCAATATGATTTATCTACCTGCACATCCATGGGAATAATGTTTACCAAAAATTTTACGTTTTTTTCTGTGAGAAATTTTTGCATGTGGACAAGATCCTGCTCATATTCTTGCCATAGCGCTTCCATGTCTGATGGGTAATGTGGATTGTCTTTATCCAAAAAAACCGCCCAAATATAGCCGGGATAAGCGTTTTTGTTCATCATGTAAGTTTTGTAGCGCTGCATTAAATCGGCAATTGCCAGGCTATTAAAGGGGAGTGGTGTTCGTGAAGAAAGAATGCCATCACGAACCAGCACTTCTTTATCTTCAATTTTAATGGGATAGCCCTGTGCGTCTCTGGTTACGGTACTGCGTCTTTGTTCTGTTAGATCGTTACCAACAAAAACATTTAAAACTACAATTTGCGGTTTAAGTTTGTTAAATTCTCTTTTTAAATAAATTAGTTCCTGACGGATGGAGTAGCCAATAACTCCTGCATTTTGTACGTCCCAATCTGCATTTTTGGAGTTTGGTTGTTGATTGAGCTGGCTTTCAAGAATAGCAGACATAGTTTGATTTTGAGCCACATTCATACCAAAAGTAAAAGAATCTCCCAGCATAAGGATGCGATTTTTGGCTTTTGGATTATCTGCGCTACGTTGGCCAAAAATATTTAAATGTGATTTTCCTCCAAAATAATCAAAATCAAAATTGGTTTTATGAAACCAGCCTAAATCTAGATCGCTAACATAAATTGGTTGATCTATAACAGTTTTGATTTGATTTGGATCGCTTAATTTATTTCGCAGATAAATTTCGTAGCTCAAAAAAATCAAAAAAATTCCGACAAACAAAATCAGAATGTTGATGAGTATGATTTTGATGATGGTTTTAAGCTTTGTTTTCATCCAGTTTTGGCTAAATTATTTCCACGCCTTTTTCTTTAATTTTTTTAGGATCGACTTTTACGATTTTGCTTTGATCAAGGTCTTCTTTGTGCAAAACATAATTTTCTAAAACCAAAACGTCCATATCGGTTGTGGCAAAGCAGTTAAAAGCTTCTTTTGGCGTGCGCACGATCGGTTCGCCACGAATATTAAAAGAAGTATTAATGATTACATCAAAACCGGTTAGTTCTCCTACACGTTTAATTAGGGCGTGATAAAGGGGATTGGCATTTTGCGTTACAGTTTGCAGACGAGCAGAGCCATCCACGTGGGTAATGGCAGGAAGGTTAGCGCGATATTGCTCTTTAACAGGGGCAATAAGCAGCATGAATGGGCTGTCGTTATTGCCAAGTTCAAAATATTTGCGAGCCGATTCATGCAGTACAGAAGGCGCAAACGGACGGAACTTTTCGCGGTGTTTAATTTTAAGGTTCAGAATTTCTTGCATGTCTATGCACGCTGGGTTGCCTATAATACTGCGGTGTCCCAGCGCTCTTGGTCCAAATTCCTGGCGCCCTTGGAACCAGCCAATGACTTTGTTTTTAGCCACAAGCTGGGCGACGGCTTCGGTGAGCTCTTTTTGGGTTTGATATTTGGTGAATTTAAGTTCGTTTTCTTTTAGAAATTGGTCGATTTGTTGGCCTTTGTAATCACTGCCGTCTGAGCCGTAATAGGCGTTTTCCCAGATGTCTTGTGGTTTGTAAGCTGGCATAGGTTTGCCTTGTTTGGCCAAATTTGCCAAATGGCGTTGCCAAAAAAAGTAAGCCGCTCCAACTGCTCCGCCGGCATCACCCGCGGCGGGCTGTACATAAAGATTTTTAAATTTGGTATGTTTTAAAATTTCTGCATTCGCAACACAGTTCAGTGCTACTCCTCCCGCCAGGCATAGGTTATCTGATGGCGCTAAATTCCAAAGATGATTAGCCTGTTTGATGACGATTTCTTCGGTCACTTTTTGAATGCTGGCTGCGATGTTAGCGGCCTTTTGTGTAAACTCTTTTTCCGGAGGAATGGTTTCGCCAAAAAGTTCGGCGAATTTTTTATTGTAGCTTACAAATGAGTAGTGAAAGCCAAAATAATCCAAATTCAATTTAATGCTGCCGTCTTCTTTTACATCAATTAAGTGCTTATAGATAAGGTCTTTGTATTCAGGCTTACCATAAGAAGCGAGCCCCATTACTTTGTATTCGCCATTGTTAACTTCAAATCCAAGGAATGCGGTGAAAGTGCTGTAAAGCAGTCCGAGTGAATGAGGATAGTTGATTTCTTTAAGGACTTTGATTTCACCATTTTTAAAAGAACCCATGCTGGTGGTGACCCATTCGCCAACGCCGTCTGCGGTTAAATATGCGGCTTCGCTAAAGTCAGAAGAATAAAGTGAACTGGCTGCGTGGCTAATGTGGTGATCGCCATAATAAACAGGTCCGTTGTAGCCAATTTCTTTTTTTAGAAAATGACTAAACCATAACTTTTTTTGGAGCCACACGGGAATAGCTTTAATAAACCAGAAAAATGACTTTGGAAACGTGGCGATTGTGTTGTATAAAATGCGTTCAAATTTTATAAAAGGTTTCTCGTAAAAGATGACGCTGTCCAGATCTGTGGCCGTAATCCCGGCTTTTTTTAAACAAAATTCAATAGCGTTAGTTGGAAAGCCGTTGTCGTGCTTTTTGCGTGTGAATCTTTCTTCTTCGCTGGCGGCGATTATTTTTCCGTCTTTTAAAATTGCGGCAGCAGCATCATGATAAAAACAGGATACCCCTAAAACGTACATACTAAATATTTAAAATGGTAATTGTAATTCTTCAAGTGTGTCGATATTTTCTTTATGGGCGTTGTTCCAATAAGAATCGGACTTGCTGCGTTCAGCTAAAAAGTCTTTCTTGGCGATTTTTGAAATAAGCCAAAGTGGGCCAATTATAATTAAATAGATGATGCCTAATAGAATTGGGCCAATAATGTTTCCAAGAATTTCGCCGATTTTAATCCAGAAATTTTTGAGAGCGATTAGGAATTTCATAATTCGAAAGTTGACTCAGCTAGCAATAAAGATCGACGGAATTATAGAGACATCTTAAAAGAAGGACAATTCTTTTTTGTGCGTTTTCAAATTGTATTATGCTGAAGCTCTATCTGAATCTGTTTCAAAATCGTTATCTGGGGTGGATTTGCCTGAAGAGATATTTTCCAGCCTGTTTTTTGATAAACGCACGCCAGATGGTGGAGGTGTGCTTATTGCCTGTTTTTTAGGAAGAGGTGGTGGAGTTGGTTTGCCTTTTGTTGTTTGATTATCGCTAATCCAAATTATATCTTCCGCGGTAATTTCCTGGTACTGTTCATCATCAATGGCGGCGTGGTGCGCAGCGATTATTCTTTGCATAATTTTTAGAATTTCCACTTGTCTTGCGCTGGATGAATCCGCTACTTCTGGTTGTGGGTTAAGACGCTTATGGATTAATTCCTGTAAAGAAGGAGTGTCATCAGTTTGAATCTTTTCTGGCATGATTTTGATAATTAAATAAAATTTTATTCCAGTTTTTATAATGGAATAATTTCATTTCATTACCGGATTAAGTTGCCATCATGCTAAAATGTGGTTTGTCTTAGTTTGTGTAAGAAAATAAAAAACTCCGGGGGTTGGTCCGGAGTTTTTAGTGGGTGTGATTTAGGCTTTTCCTGCGGTTCTTTCGGCAATGATCTTTTCCGCTACGTTCTGTGGAACTTTTTCGTAATGATCAAATTCCATAGTGTAAGCAGCGCGGCCCTGAGTCATGGAGCGTAGGTCTGTAGCGTAACCAAACATTTCTGAAAGTGGAACGTAAGCATGAATGACCTTGGCCATACCGCGGTTAGAAGTTTCGTAAATTTGGCCACGGCGTGAGCTTAAGTTACCCATAACGTCACCAAAGAATTCTTCCGGAGAAGTTACTTCTACTTTCATGATTGGCTCAAGAATAACAGGGGAAGCTGATTTTGCACCTTTTTGGAAGGCGAGAGATCCGGCAATCTTAAACGCAAGTTCGTTTGAATCCACATCATGGTAAGAACCATCATAGAGTTCAATTTTAACGTCTACTACTGGGTATCCAGCCAAAATACCACGTGTTAGGGCTTCTTTAATACCTTTATCTACAGCTGGAATGAATTCACGAGGAATTTTACCACCAACGATCTTGTTAACGAATTCGTAACCTTTACCTGGCTCATTTGGAATAACACGGATCAAAACGTGACCATATTGACCACGACCACCTGACTGCTTAACGTATTTCTCTTCTGCTTCAACTTCTTTTTGAATAGTTTCACGGTAAGCTACTTGTGGACGACCGATGTTAGCCTCAACCTTAAATTCACGGCGCATACGATCAACAATGATATCAAGGTGAAGTTCTCCCATACCGGCAATAAGAGTTTGTCCGGTTTCTTCGTTAGATTTAACCTGGAAGGTTGGATCTTCTTCTGAAAGTTTTTGTAGAGCGATGCCCATTTTTTCTTGATCCGCTTTAGTTTTTGGCTCAATCGCAATCTGGATAACTGGTTCTGGGAAGGTGATTGATTCAAGAATAATTGGTTTGTCTTCATC